>NZ_AP018449.1:3160136-3484349 GCF_003966895.1 Methylomusa anaerophila
GCCGGGCAAAAGACATGCCAAGTTCCTGCCAAGTGTTAGAATCGAGAGAATTCCTATGTTTTACATGCCGGGCAACGGGCGTTGTCACTTGCTTAACCGGTAACTTGCGCATTAACGGTGTCAGGACAATCCAGTAATCACACCAAGGCAGGCCTAAATACATGTCAAGGTGAGGATAATATTGGATAATGCTTTTATCAAAGAAAAAATAATCAAATCCGTTTTGATACATTTCTCCGTCCGGGGACGTCAGGTGTTCCACGTCAACTCTTGACCCGTATAGCATGGAACCGTCTGCTTCCCGCTGGATGTATTCATAGAAAGCATCCCTGGTTAGATGAATATCCGGACTGATTATGCCGCATATTTTTAAATCCCGGCTGCTGAAAAACTCTAAAAACTGATGAAAGGGAAGGTAGGAATTGCCATATTTGCTTGTTGCATTTTCCGCTGCCGCAATGAATTCTATATCCGGATACTTTGGCTTCAGTTTGGCAATGTCCCTTAATATATTGAGACTGGCGATATGAAATCCGGCGTTCAACCAGGTAGTCAAAGCTTTCTGCTGCAGTTCGGTATTGTTAATGGATAAGGAAGTTGCGACAGTAATCTTATTGGCGTTAAATTTCTTTGCTGAGTATTGGGCAACCGTTTCCGTTTGCCGCAAAGTCTCCTCATGAATTTTAATTAAGGCTTCTTCATAGGATCGCTGCGCTATTGGGCCATTGAACAGGACTTTTTTTACCCGGGCTTTAATCCTTGTGCTAAGGCGGCGGCGGAGCTTGGCGTCTTGCGCCAGTCTGACAGCCCAATCCACGTACTCCTCTTCGTTGGCGGCGATACCTTCAGTGATTCCTAAGGCCCGCAGCATTCCCGCCCCCCAGCGGCTGCGGGCCAATTCTCCTTCCTGGGTTACAATGGGCAGGCCCATATATAAAGCTTCCATGTTGGTAGTCCAGCCGCCGTAAGGGTAGGTGTCCAACTGCACATCCGCCAGGGATAAAATCCCCATAACATGTTGTGAGTGGCCAAGCGGCGGCAGAAGCAGCAACCGGTCTCCAACCCCCGCTACCTTAGCGGCGCCGGCAATTCGCCGGGAGTAAACACGATCAATGCTGGCGTGGGTAGCAAAAGGCTTTAACACAACCCAGGCATTGGGAGCTTTTTTCAGTATTTCTACAAACAGCCGATCACGCAGATGCCCATGCTTGATACCGTTGGCGCAGGAGATAAAGACTACCGCGTCTGCCGGTAATCCCAAATCCTCGCGGGTAAGTTTATCTTCCGGGTGGCTAGGCAGATATTGAGCAGCGCCCAGGTTGGGCAGTTTAACAATTTTTTCCCGATAATGGTGCCGGGCATTTGGCGGTTCAAAGTCACCGCTGATATAGTACTGGATGGTGGGCATACCTGTGGTTGTGCCATGGCCGACCAAGGCGCACTGGACCGGTGCAAGCTGTAGTCCGGAGAGAATGTATGTAACCGGGTCCATACCAATGTCGGGGTAAATTAAGATATCAAGCTTGCTGTTAATGATGTTTTGGATAATAGTGCTGAAGTCCATCATGTTTTCAATTCGCTCAAAATATTGGCAATTATTTTTAAAGAGATCGGAAATCTCATCATGATAGTCGCCTAACGCATATACATATACTTCAAATTTGTTGCGGTCATGGTGGATGACCCGGTTCACCATGTAGCAGCTTACCGCTTGCTTATAAAAATTACGGGATATGTAGCCGATGCGAAGCTTCTCTCCGCCTCCAAGCAGCTTTCGCGCCGGCTTGGGTTTGGGACAAGGCATAAATTTATTCATGACGTGACTGATAAAATCGCCAAATGCGGCAAGACCGTCGATATTATTGCCGCCGATATAGGAAGCGCGCCAAAAGCCGGTCATGACTTCCTGTACGAATGTCAAAAAGAAATTGGTGTTAATCATTGCCGGATGATTCTTGATAGCATGACATAAATCCGGAACGTAGCGCAATAGCTTCTGCCGATGTCTTTCCTCGGCATTAAAATAGGGGATATTTACCATCCAGTGCATGATTGAGGTTTTATAGCAAAAGGGTAGTGCGGACCGGACCAAGGCTTGGGCGTCAATTGCGTAATCGCCGGCAGCAAAAGGCTGATACATGCTGGCGATTATTAGCTGGCTATAGTAGTCGCAAGCGCCGGCGGTGAGTGATTGCACATTTATTTCCTCTTTTTTAAAAGATTTAAAAGAAGTCCAATACAGATTGAGCGCCGAAAAGGGTTCCAAAAATATTTGCCGCCAAATACTGATCATTAGTCTTTGCTGTTCAGCCGGTAGGCCGGTTATAGCAGCCGGCGGATTTTTGGCGAAAAATTTCTGGAGTTTTACGCGCATATTCACACAGAAATGGAGCAGGGATATTTTTTCAGCATCAGAAATTGCGCCGTTGCGCTGCTCCAGCTTGCGGTTTGTGAACCAACGGTAAAGAATTTCCCACAGCAGCTTGTAATCTTGGGTTGAAGAAATGCATTTCAGGCAATGGCCGAAAAACAAGTCGACATATAAGGTTTTTTCATTCGTGTTGTTAGTGCTGTTATTGCGGCTTTGGCAATCAAAACCGTTATGTATTTCGTCAAATTGCTTCCAGGCATGGTCCCAGCCAACTGTTTGAGCAGCTTGTATGGTTTCGGCTATTTTATATCTTTCTATAATCAAATCGAAAATACTATGAGTATCGGTATCGTCAGTACCGATCATGCTTTTCCCCCCAATCGAGATTCGTGCTTATGATCTGGTATCGGGTTATTGTATTCAAGCTGAGGTCAGCGTGTGAAATATAAAAACGCCTTGACTCATGCCAAGGCGTTTTTATAATATAGTTTTACGGGCCAGGACTCTTGAAAACCCGGGTTACAAAGTCGCCGCTGCGGAAGGTGTTGGGACTTGAGAATCTGTTATCCTCAGATACTGTGGTAGTGTAAACATAGATGCCGGGGACAACACCGGATACTGTAAGTTCATAATTGTCCAGGATGGGGCCACCGTTGTCCGGCGTATAAATGTTGAATTCTATATCATTGGAGCAATTGGGTTGTACCTGGAACACGGCTTCACAGAAACAGATTGCCGGGCAAATATCATGGTTCCAGACCGTCATGATAACATTCTGAGCAGCGGGTGAGGTATTAATTACCTTAAAGACCAAATTGCGGGAATCTCTGTCGCGTATAACTGCGCCGGTAGTAATATCATTTTCAATATTTTCAATGTTTCTGTTGCCAATTCCTTTTACTTCACTCTTAATATCATTTAACTCAAGCAGATTATTTGCCAAAATATTGTTAATGTCAATGATTTCTTGCTTGATGTCATTCAAACCAAAAAACTGGCTATTAATTGTGTCATTGATAATAAATACGGCGTTGCCAATGTCGTAGACTTCATTTTTAATTTTGTTAAGCCCGAAGTTTTCATTGTTGAGAATACGAGAGACGCGGCGAATGCCGTTTTCCGTACAACGGACTTCGTCTTTTATCTCGTTAAAACGCAAGTCTCCATTCGCTTCATTGTCCCGGTGGCCATGGGCTACAAGGCCGAGAATGCATTTGATGTCATCTTCTATACCGCATACTTCGTCTTTAATCTCTTTAAGGCCGTAGTTTTCATTGTTGAGAATATGAGCGACGCGCTCAATATCTTCTTCCACCTTGCATTTAATCCCGTAAAGCCCGAAGTCTTCATTGTTGAGAACGCAAAGGACTTTGTGGATATCGTTTTCTGCGCCGCGCACTTCGTTTTTGATCTCATTAAGCCCGAAGTCGCCATTTTTAAGAATGCGAATCACCCGGTGGATGTCATTTCCCACCCCGTATACTTCGCCCTTAATCTCTTTAAGCCCGAAGTCTTCGTCTTTGAGAATGCGAATCACCCGGTGAATGTCGTTTTCCATCCCGCGAAACTCAGTCTTAATTTCATTGACACCGGCGCCAAATTCTTCATTGTTCCGGTGGCTGTGGGTGAGAAGGCAAATGACACGTTGGATGTCGTCGTCGATACTGCCTACTTCGCTCTTAATCTCTTTTAAGCCAAAGTCTTCATTGTGAAGCGTGCGAAGGACGCGGCGGATACCATTTTCCACCCCGCGGACTTCAGTCTTAATTTCATGGAGTCCGAAATCCTCACTGTTAAGTAAGTCATTAATGCCGGTAATTTCGTTTTTAATCTCACTGAGACCGAAGTATTCGTTATTAATGCTGTCATTAATGCCGGCAATTTCATCGTTTATGTCGGTAACGGTTTCGTTAATCTCAATAACTTCCTTTTTGATTTCATTTAAGCCGAAAAACTGGTTATTGACGCTGTCATTGATATGAACAACCTGGTTTTCAATAAAGCGGATTTCTCCCTTGATTTCCCCAAGACCGAAGTTTTTGTTATTAAGTAAGTCATTTAGCTCGATTATCTCATGCTTGATTTCACTAAGGCCAAATAAATCATTGCCGAGACTGCTTTCAATATCGATAACTTCGTTTTTTATCTCTTTAAGACCAAAAACCGAGTTATTTACGATATCATTAATTTCAATAACTTCATCTTTAATTTCTTTAAGCCCAAATTTGGGATTATCAAGTTTCGCTTTGATCTTGCGAATTTCTTCCAACAGAACACAAAAAATAACTTTGTTTCTAAGATCATGGCTGCAGCGTCCATCCAGGCAGTCTACCACGCCGGCTACAGTTTTCCTTAAATCACATAGGCAGGATATTATGTTGGCAACCTCATCGCCGTCGCAGCAACCGGTGACCTTATCATGATCGCGGTCCCCCAAGTATATCTCCCCCCATAACATAATCTCAACATAGTATATACTATATACTATATGTTTTAGTGTGTTTTAGTTAACGCGGTTACTTGTCTAACTTGTTCAGATTAAAAATTTCTGCAATAAATAATCCTGTCATAATTTATGTAGGGAATATACAGATGGTGCAATTACAATGCATATAACGAAGAAAAGAAAAGAACCGCATCAGCGATTCTTTTCTAAAATAATCGAAGGGAATAAGTTTGGGGAATCCCAATCAGGGACATGAGATACTACTATGTTGGAGTTTTCGTCAACTCCAACAGCAAGTCGCCGGTTTCTATCGTTTCGTTGGGTTTGATGTGTATGTCTTTCACGACAGCGTCAAACGGCGCCAGAATTGTTGTTTCCATTTTCATGGCCTCGGTTACCAGGAGCGGTGTCCCTTTTTTTACCACATTCCCCTTGTCTACAAACAACTTGACTACTTTTCCCGATAATGTCGCGCCGATATGACTGGGGTTTTCTTCTTCCGCTTTTAAGCGGGTAATTACCGTGGCAACAATGCTATGGTCCTTGATGGCTACTTCCCGGGGTAGTCCGTTGAGTTCAAAATTAACGATTCTTTTTCCATTGGGCATAGGTTCCTCAATGGAAACCAGTTTTATTACCAAAGTTTTTCCCTCTTCAATATCTACCTGTATTTCCTCACGGGAGACAAGACCATAGAAAAATGTCGGCGTGTCTATTATACTGACATCACCGTAGGCGTTGGCGAAGTTAGTCCAGTCAGTAAAGACCTTGGGATATAAAGAGTAGGAAAGAACATCAGCAAAGGTAACCGGACGCTGCAACAGGTTATTTACCGTGTCGCGTATTTCTGTAAAGTTGATTGCTTCCATGGTTTCCCCCGGGCGGTTGGTCAATGGGGAACGCCCCTTAAGGATAATACGCTGTAATTCTTTCGGGAACCCTTGATAGGGCTGACCCAGGTGACCGGCAAAAAATTCCACAACCGAGTTGGGAAAGTTGAGGGTTTCGCCCCGCTCGTAAATATCATCTTCGGTCAAGTTATTTTCCACCATATACAAGGTCATGTCACCAACAACCTTTGAGGATGGGGTTACTTTTACGATATCTCCGAACATATAATTGACTTGGCGATAGACCTCCTTGATTTTGTCCCACTGATTTTCCAAGCCCAGGACTTTGGCCTGCTGTTTCAAATTACTAAACTGTCCACCCGGCATTTCATGCAGGTATACTTCCGGGTTAGGGAAAAACTGACTGCTTTCAAAATCTTTATAATAATTTCTGACATCCTGCCAGTAATGGGATAGTTCGTATAAGGCGGTAATGTCGACCTTGGGCTGGCGTTCGTTGTGCTCCAGGGCGTAATATAAAGTATTGGCACTGGGCTGAGAAGACATTCCTGCCAGCGAGGAAACCGCCGCGTCAACTATGTCCACACCCGCCTCAATGGCGCGGGCATAGGTATAGATACCGTTACCGCTGGTATCATGAGTGTGGAGATGGATGGGAATATTTACCGCCTCTTTTAAGGAAGATATCAGACGATAGGCAGCTTCCGGTTTTAGCAAGCCGGCCATGTCCTTGATGGCCAGAATGTGGGCTCCGGCCCGCTCTAATTCCTTGGCCATGTTTATATAGTAAGCCAGGTTATATTTGCTCCGCGACTGGTCGAGAATATCACCGGTGTAACACAACGCAGCTTCGGCAACTTTGCCGGATTCCCTGACGGCTTCGATGGCGACGGATATACCGGTAATCCAGTTCAGGCTATCAAAGATACGGAAAACATCAATCCCTGCTTCGGCGGAGTGGGCTACGAAGGACTTGATCAGGTTGTCGGGATAATTTGTATAGCCTACGGCATTGGACCCTCTTAAGAGCATCTGGAATAATATGTTGGGAACCTTTTGTCTCAGGCTGGCCAGTCGCTGCCAGGGGTCTTCCTTCAAGAACCGGTAGGCGACATCAAAAGTGGCGCCGCCCCACATTTCCAGAGAAAATAGATTTGGCAGCAGGCTGGCAGTGGACTCGCTTATATTTACTATATCACGAGTGCGTATCCGGGTGGCAAGCAGGGACTGGTGGCCGTCCCGCCAGGTGGTGTCCGTTAATAGTACTTCTTTTTGTTCTTTAATCCAGGCTACCAGTCCTGCCGGTCCCATTTGGTCCAGAATTTGTTTTGTTCCCGGTGGTATGTTTCCAGTAGTAGGTGTGCTGGGAAACCGCACCGGCGGGAATTCAGGTTTGGGGGACTTTTTTATTCCTGCGAAGCCGTTGACCGAAACATCGCCCAGGTAGGTTAACAGTTTCGTGGCCCGGTCCCTGGGGATAGGGAGTACGAAAAGTTCGGGCGATGTGTCAATAAAGGTGGTGTCATAAGTCCCGTGTAAGAATTTTTCGTGATTTACTACATTGTATAGAAAAGCAATATTGGTTTTAATGCCCCGGATACGAAATTCACCCAAACAGCGTTTCATTTTGGCGATGGCGCTTTTGTGCGTCAGCCCCCAGGTAGACACTTTTACCAGCAGGGAATCGTAAAAAGGCGTGATAACCGACCCGGCATAGGCATTGCCTGCATCCAGCCGTACTCCGGGGCCGCCGGCACTGCGATAGACGCTGATTTTGCCGGTGTCCGGCATAAATTGGTTAGACGGATCTTCGGTAGTAATCCGGCACTGAATGGCGTGACCGTTACAGCGGATGTTTTCTTGCTGCGGGATGCCCACTTCCTCGTCATAAAGGCGGTAGCCATCGGCAATAAGAAGCTGTGCCTGCACCATATCGATGCCTGTTACCATCTCGGTAATGGTATGTTCTACCTGTATGCGGGGATTAACTTCAATGAAATAGAAGCTCTGATCCGAAGTGACGAGAAATTCCACAGTGCCGGCACTTATGTAGCCGACATGCCGCATGAGTTTGACAGCGGCATTGCAGATGGATAGCCGCAATTCGTTAGATAAAGATATGCTGGGAGCAATTTCAATAACCTTTTGATGACGCCGCTGCACTGAGCAATCCCGTTCAAAAAGGTGGACGATATTCCCGAATTTGTCACCCAATATCTGAACTTCAATATGTTTAGGGTATTCAATAAGTTTTTCCAGGTATATCTCATCATTGCCAAAAGACGATTGGGCTTCGGATTTCGCCCGGTGGTACGATTCTTCCAGGGCGGCGGCAGTGCGGACAATGCGCATGCCGCGGCCGCCCCCGCCCAAGATGGCTTTGATGATGAAAGGAAAGCCGTGCTGAGCGGCAAAAGTTTTTACTTCTTCAATGTCCGTGACTGGTCCGTCGCTGCCGGGGATGACCGGTAATCCTACTTCGACGGCTTTTTTACGGGCGTTTATTTTATCACCAAACATCTGTAAATGCTGCATTTCAGGTCCAATAAAAATAAACCCTTCCTCAGCGCAGCGTTTAGCCAGATTAATATTTTCCGATAAAAAACCGTAGCCCGGATGAATGGCGTCTACACCGCGCTTTTTAGCGATTTCCATGATGCCTTCAATATCGAGATAAGCGCCGATAGGGCCTTTACCTTCACCGATTAAATAGGCTTCATCCGCTGTGTACCGGTGCAAAGAAAAAATATCTTCTTTGGAATAAATTGCTATAGTGCGTATACCTAATTCATTGCAGGCCCGGAATACCCGTATGGCAATTTCTCCCCGATTGGCGACCAGTACAGTATGTATTTTTTTCAACAATGTTCCCCTCCTTTAAGGTGAAAACAATTAAGCTAATTATACGTATCAGAAATTTGTAACTATTCGGAAAGATGCAAGCAGCTGATTTATTGTAATCAGCCGAAAAGTAACCTAAATTCTCTACAGCTTCGAAAACATTTCGCATTTTCTTACACAATTAATAGTAAGTTACCATGAAATGTACGGCTGTGCAATACTGCAAATATAAGTATACTGTATAAAGTATGCTCAAAGGTACAAGGTAGGGTGGAACAGTCAGAGGCAACGAGGGAGGGACGCCAAGAGCGCCAAGAATGCCAAAGGAAAAATAGGAGAATATGATTTACTTAAAATAGGCGGTAACGATAAAGTAAGATAAATAATTTACAGAAGAATTTCCTAAATTAAGAGTAACTTAATTTATATTTAATTTATTTATTAGATGGAGGCATTCAGATGAGAATCCTGGTCGTAGAGGATGATGAACCGCTGCGGGAGGCGGTTATGGCGGCCCTTGCGGAAGATAGTTACTCGGTTGATTTTAGCGGTTCAGGCGATGAAGGATTGTATTTGGCCAGCCAAGGCATCTACGATTTGGTGATTCTTGACGTTATGCTGCCGGGACTAAGCGGCTTAGAGGTTGTTAAGCGTTTGCGGGCCGATGCCGTCACGCTACCCGTATTGCTGCTTACAGCGAAAGACAGTGTGGCGGACAAGGTTAAAGGGCTGGACGCGGGCGCCGACGATTACCTGGTAAAACCTTTTGCCGTGCCGGAACTCTTAGCAAGGGTAAAGGCGTTGCTCCGACGGGTAAATCCCGGGGGCCGGGACGGGGATGTAAGCTATGGCGGCATATCTGTCAATTCTAAATGCAAGGATGGGTTTGTAGACGGATGTGCTCTCCAGTTAACTTCTAAAGAGTTTGAGTTGTTGGAATTTCTGATATTAAACCATGATCAAATCTTAACCAGAGAACAAATATTTGACCGCATATGGGGTTTCGACTCGGAAACAACTATTGGCATTGTGGACCTATATATTCACTATCTGCGGAAAAAACTGACTCCCTATCAGCGGGACGGCCTGATTCGAACGGTACGCGGAGCCGGTTTTATGCTGAAGGAGACAAAATAGATGTTTCGCAAAACATTATTGAAGCTAACTGCTCTCAACTCCATTGTTTTTTTTATCATTTTTATCGTTTCAGGAGCTATGCTTTACGGCTATGTGGCCAACCAGCTTCTTGACAATGTGGACAGAGACATGCGGCAGAAAAGTCAAGCCTTCCGCGTTTTAAACGGACGTCCCGGATTTGCACCCAGTTCTCCGGGCATACTGGATCCAAGAATATTTATCCTGGTCCGCGATACGGAAGGAAATATCATGAATCCATTTTCGTTTCCGTTTGCGGATATGGACCGCGTTGCTTCATTTCTGCCAGGACTGGAAACAGGAGCTTTCCAAACCAGAAAAATCAATGAACATGTTTACCGCATGCTGAGTCAACCATATGCTCGGGCTGAAAACATAATACTCCCGCCGGATGGCGCCCGGGTAATTGTTCAAGAAGTGCTGGCAGTCAGCATAGTGGACTCGGAAGTGTCTATGCTCAGACATTTGATGGTAGTCATATTGACAGACTTGATTACCGGTACGTTGGTTATTGTCCTGGCCGGATATTTTTTAGCAAGGCGGGCTTTGATCCCCATCCAGGTAGCCTGGGACAAACAGCAGCAATTTGTTGCCGACGCGTCCCATGAATTGCGAACACCGCTAGCAGTCATCAAAAGCAATGCCGAGCTTATGTTGCGGCACCCGGAACACTCTGTTGAAGATGAAAGCATAAAAATTACCAGTATTATCCGGGAAGCTATCCGCATGCGCCGTTTGGTTTCCACATTACTTACCTTAGCCCGGGCAGATGCCAATCAAGCCGAGCTTCACTTCCAGCCGGTAAATTTAAATAAGACTGTGACTGAGGTTGCCGGGCAATTCTATCCTTTAGCTGAAATGAAAGATATTTCCCTGCAAGTGAATATCGTGGGGGAATTGCGGCTAACAGCTGATAAAGAAAGGTTGCACCAGCTTCTGGTTATACTTTTGGACAACGCCGTTAAATATACCTTGGCTCAAGGTAATATTGCCGTCTCTTGTTGCCGGCAGTCCGGTCAAGCGGTAATTTCGGTGAAAGACACCGGCGCCGGTATTGCCCCGGAAGAACTGCCGCGAATATTTGATCGTTTTTACCGGGGAGATAAAGCTCGTTCCCGTGAAGACGGCGGCACAGGGCTTGGCTTGGCGATCGCCAAATGGATAGTTGAGAAACACGGCGGCAAGATACGGATGAACAGCCAGGTCGGAATTGGTACGGAAGTGGTGGTGACATTACCTTTGTCAAATTCATAGTTTAAGTTCACAGTGCCTGCTAAAACAGGTGCTTTTTTCATGCTCCTATCTAAAGAAAAACTAAAAAAAATTCTATAGAATAAACACAGCACTTTTACTTATGGGAGGAACTGCTCATGCCTAATATAAAACGTCTCAAAAAGCCGGCTGCTGCTATTTTCGCTTTCGGATTGCTGTTTATGAACGCAACTCTTGCAGCAGCCGCTTCGCCGGAGCTGTCACTGGATGACAGCATTGCTCTGGCCCTGAAAAACAGTCCCGCAATCAAAATGGCAAATGCCGATAAAGATAAAGCTGATGGTGGATTAGACGCGGCCAAAACCGGAAACTTGCCAACCTTGTCGTTAGGCAGTACCTATGCTTTTCAGCAAAGCCAGCCCACGCTGGGGGAAGACCATGACTTTAGCAATTCCTTGCGCTTAAACTGGCAGCTCTATTCCGGCGGCAGAGTAGAAGGACAGATCGATCAGGCCCGTAAAAATCTCGATTTGGCTGGACTGGATGTCAAGAAAACCGGCCAGCAGGTAATACTTGATGCTACAACGGCCTACTACAATGTGTTGCAGGCGCGGCGGATGGTCGCTGTTAACCAAGAAACGACCGACAGTTTACGAGAGCATTTAAAAGATGTTCAAGTGAAATATGAGGCGGGTGTTGTAGCTAAAGCAGACGTTTTGCGTTCGGAAGTGGAACTGGCGAATGCGGAGCAAAATTTAACTAAAGCGCAAAATGGTTATGATTTGGCTGTTGCCAGCTTGAACAACATCATGGGAGTTAACGCAAATTCAGAATATGCGTTAAAAGATGAACTGGCCTATGCTAAATATGATCATACTTTCGATGAAAGCATGGAAATCGCCATGAAAAACCGTCCTGATATTGCTCAGGCCGATATCGGGGTTAATGTTGCCCAGGACGGTGTGAAAATTGCCGACAGCGGCAGACTGCCGACAATCGCAATGACCGGTTCCACCGCCTGGAATGATTCAGTTTTGCCCGATAATAGCAATAATTGGGCAGTAGGTTTAACAGCTAACTTTAATATATTTGACGCCGGTCTTACCAAAGCTAATGTAAAACAATCACAAGCTTCTTTGGATAAGGCCCGTGAACAGGCGCAACAAACGCGGGACAGTGTACAATTGGAAGTCCGCAAAAATTACTTGAGCATGCAGGAAGCCGAAAAACGTATTGAGACCACCAATGTTGCTGTCGATAAAGCGAAGGAAGATCTTAATATTGCCCGTGAAAAATACAATGCCGGGGTAGGCATAAACTTGGATGTAATTGATGCCCAGGTGGCTTTTACGCAAGCAAATACCAACTATCTCCAAGCTTTGTATGATTATAACGTAAATAAAGCCAAGCTCAATAAAGCAATGGGCGTAAATGCAGGACAGTGAATAAAATTCTGACAATATACTAAAACAACAGGGCAGATATATTTTTATGTCGCTCTGATAATATAGATTTTTTACCGGCGTCAGCGCTAAGCTGCGCCATTTTTTTATTACTTTTATCACCTTATATGTTCACTTCGATGGCGGTATTCCGCATATATTGTAGTAGAGCGGAAGGAGGAGAGTGCAATGAAAGGAAAAACCCAAAAGAAAAAGAACCAAAGGGCCAAGGTGCAAGGTAACTATGTATACGGTACGTATACCGGCCCGCAATGTATGGTTGTACAACAAGTTGTTGGCGAAGGAGAGACACAAAAATCTCTTGATATATGCGTAATTGTGCCGCGGCGAAAACCACTGATTGAACAAGTAATTGACGTATTTGTCAAAAGGCTGCGGATCACCTGTGTTGATGTTGTTACTGATAAAGTTATCATCCGCGGCGATTTTGAACTAAAAGTTTTATATACTGCGTGTAAACCTGCTCAGCCTGTTCATGCCATGGAAGTAAGATCTGTAAGGTTTACCGCCGGCGTAGATATTTGCGGCGCACGGTGCGGCATGGACGCAGATGCAAATGTGAAAGTGGAATTTATCGATTATGACTGCGAAGAATACACCAGAGCGCAATGGTATAAGAACTTTGGCCAGTGCGGGGATCATAGCTGTTGCGACGCCCACGATGCTTGCGGTCACCACAAGCATCATGAGCATCCTCAGACTGGCCTTTGCCCTTCTTATAAAAAACCCCGCAAGTGCGCCCGGAAATGTAATGTAGCGGTTGTCCTGAAAATTACCGCTAAGGTTTTAACCAACCGTCAAGTAATGATTAATCCTGGATTGCCGTATAAACCCAAAGGATAACTACATAGCTTTGGGTGGGCGACTGAATTCAGTCGCTTTTTTTGTTACCGGAAACTATTAAAGCATTAGGGCTTGCCAGGTATCATGAAAATTGAGTGATGAACATCTCCCATTCATTTACATATTATATAACAAATTATATAAGAAGCAGTACTTATTTTTGGAGTGGCAAATTGCCGGACTATCAGTCAAATCTTATGGGAGGGAGGCTTGCAAAATGGAGATAAGCGGTAGAAATCAAATACCGGGAATGGTGAGAAGAATTGAGTTCGGCGACGTCGTATCGAAAGTCGTAATTGAATACGAAGGAGGGGAAATAACGGCGATTATTACATCAGATGCAGTCCGAGAACTTCGTTTACGACCAGGAGATTATGTTTCTGCTTTGGTTAAGGCGACAGATGTAATGATTGTAAAGTAAACAAGAAAACTGGAACGGAATAAGACTTCTGGACGACATTGCCTATGCTAAACGGGCAATGGACGATGTCGGCGTAGACAGTATCGAGACGGTTATGGCTGGGCTTAGGCCCGGCTTTTTTACTGTAATTTAATATAATCAGCAGTAACAACAAGAAAGTAATAAAACATAACAAAAGATTATAATCTAAAACAAAATTACTTGATTTTAAAAAATCAAATAATAGATATAATAGATAATTTTGCACAAGATAAAAAAAGTGTTGTTGACTTACATATGGCTTTATATTACAATTTTATTAAATGATAATGAATGTCCGATTGCCAAAGGTGAACTTAAATAAATTATTGCCGATAATGTGGAAAGAAGGGAAATAACAATGATTATATTTGTCCCGAAGAAAATAATTAGTGTGTTACTGGCAGTATTCGTGCTGCTTGGGATAACGGGTATTGCGTTTGAACCCGGCAAAGCCTACGCTGCAACGGCATCGCCGGCAGTCGGCGTCGTTAACTACGGTCTGCTGATAGAACGGCATCCGGATACGCCGAAAGCTAATGAAGCTTTAAAAACTGAAAATGAACAAGCCAAGAAGGAATTCGACGCCAAAGCCGCCGGCCTGGGTGACAAGGAAAAGCAGGATCTGAGCATTCAGCTCACCCAGCGCGTGGATCAGAAGCGGCAGGAACTGCTGAAGGGCGTTACCGAAAAGATTAACGCGGCCGTCAAGGAAGTGGCTGATGCCAAAGGGCTGACCATTGTTGTGGACAAAGGTTCTGTTGTATACGGCGGCCAGGATATCACTGACGAAGTATTAAAGAAGATTGGCGGGAAGTGAATGAATGTTAAAAGAGTGCGGCCAACTGCCGCACTCTTTTAACATATGCTATAATAACTTATTTTCCATGGCAGCGTCCCATTAAGCCGGCGACTTTGTTGGCGAAGCCGATGGGATCTTCCGGGATGATGCCTTCAACCAATAGGGCCTGGGCATATAATAATTCGCAATAATCATTAAATGTTTCCGAACCGGGAGCCGTTTCATGCAAATTCTTTAAAGCGGCAAAGACTTCGTGATTAGGGTTCAGTTCCAGTATTCTTCTGGCTTTAAACATAGTATTATTCATTTCCGCCAGGATTTGTTCCATGGAAAGACTGATGCCTTTATCGTCGCTGACCAGACAAACTGCGCTCGATTTCAAACGGCTGCTGATCTTGACATCCGAGATTTTATCTTGCAAATGTTCCTTGATTGCCTTGATTAATGATTCATTTTCTTTGGAGACGGCTTCGGCGTCTTTTTTGGCTTCAGGAGAGTCGATATTGTCCAGTTCTAAGTCCCCGCGGCTGATTGACTGGAAATTTTTCTCTTTATATTCTCGCAGGGCGTCGATGGCAAATTCGTCAACCCGGTCAAACAGATAGAGGACTTCAAGGCCTTTCTCCCGCAGCAGTTCCATTTGCGGCAACCGTTCCACGGAAGCGTAGTCCTTGCCGGTGGCATAATAAATGACTTTTTGATTCTCCGGCATCCGTTTTACATAATCATCCAAGGTTGTCAGCTCATCGGCTGAGCGAGAAGAAGAGAAAAGCAACAAATCCTGCAGCTTGTCCCGGCTTTGAAAATCTGTATATATTCCGGTTTTGATGGCTTCGCCGAATTGCTTCCAGAACTTCTCGTATTTGGGACGATCTTTTGTCAGTAAATTTTCCAGAGTTTTTAATACGCTTTTTTCCAGGTTTTTGCCGATAAGTTTCAATTGTTTGCTGTGCTGGAGCAGCTCACGGGAGATGTTGAGGGAAAAGTCGGGAGAATCGACTAATCCCCGCATAAACCTTAAATATTCGGGGAGAAGATCCTGGCAGTTGCTCATGATAAAGACGTTCTTGGAGTAGAGCTGAATTCCGTATGAAAAGTCCCGCTGGTAGAAATCCAACGGTGCATGGGCGGGAATGAACAGCAAAGTAGTGTATTCTACGGTGCCTTCTACTTTGGAATGGATGATTTCCAGCGGGTCTTCCCAGTCATGGAAGAGGTTTTTATATAATTCATCATATTCTTCTTTTTTAATTTCATTTTTATTGCGGGTCCACAAAGAAGTCATGGAGTTCAGAGTGCGGAGTTCGATAACCTGTGCCGCCGGCTCGTCTTCTATTATTTTTCCGTCTGCGTCTCGCGGTTTTTCCTCTTTGATGAAATTCATCTTAATGGGATAACGAATATAATCGGAGTATTTTTTTACCAAACTTTGAATGGTGTAGCGGTTTAAATAATTTTCGCCGGGGTGCTCGGCGGAGCGATATTCTTCGTTGAGGGTCAAAATAATAGTGGTACCCCGTTTTTCTTTAGCAAACTCTTCAATGGTATACCTGCCGTCGCCGGTGGACTCCCACTTGACTCCTTTTTCCTGGCCGGGGGCACGGGTAATCAAAGTTACTTTATCGGCAACCATGAAGGCAGAATAAAAACCTACCCCAAACTGGCCAATCAATTCATTGTCCGGAGCTGCTTCCTTTTCCTTCAGTTTTTCCAGAAAAGCCTTGGTTCCTGATTTGGCGATCGTGCCAATGTTGTCGATAACTTCGTCATAGATCATGCCCATTCCATTGTCCGAGATGGTTAAGGTATTAGCGGTTTCATCAGGCTCGATCACAATTTCAAAGTCGGAATCTCCCGCCAACAGATCCAGGTTGGTTAAGGATTCAAACCGGATCTTATCAATGGCATCCGAGGCATTGGAAATTAGTTCCCGCAAAAAAATCTCCCGGTTGGTGTAAATGGAATGAACCATCAGGTCCAACAGTTGCTTGGTTTCAGCTTGAAACTCCCGGGTTTCCTTAGAGATTGCTTCTTGAACCATATATCAAATCTCCTTTTTCCTTATAATTTAATCTGGCTTAGTACGAATCTATATAGTCTTCAAAAATGATTTATGATTACAATTGCACAATCGCAATGCCAGGATAAAAATCATTTTTGAATTCCATATATGTTGTTAGCACTCTTGTGATATGAGTGCTAATTTTGTTTATATAATACTCTAATTTTTTTTCGAAATCAATTTGGTTGTACCATAATTTTGTTTAAATAATGGCATTTTATTGCTGCTTATATTTAAATAGCTATTGTATATGCAATCTATTTTTCCTTTTTATATTGTACTACATATTGTCCAGAATCCTAGTTTGCGAATAATTAACATTATCTTAATATTGCGCGAGCTTTGTCTTTGTATAATAAAGGTAATAAATAGAAATTGGCAGAAAGCAAAAAATGTACTGAATATTTTGTAAAGAACATTAACGATATTGCTAAATAGTTGTTTTCTTTAGATAATTATATCATTTATGCTAAATTTGTCATAGACGGTTTGAAGCTTAAGCAGCGTTATTAACCTATAATTAACATTGATTTTGTTGACGGGAAAAAGTTGATTATTTATCCTATAGACGTATAGATTATTAATCAGCGGTATTGCAAAATGTAAGAACTCTAATGATGGCAATATAGCAATATGGTAATATGGTAATATAGTAATAATGAGGAAAAATTTCTAAATGATATATTGATTTCCGGAAACTGTAATACTATAATGGTTTTAGGGGGTAATCAAAAGTTTATTTTGCCAGAGATAACTTTATAACATTATAACTTTTTAATAACTGTTTTATTTATTTAAGAACGAGTTAATAAACGATGCATACGTACAAGTAGGTGATGGGTTTTTGGATGAACTAAAAGATCTTATTCTTGATAAAGCAAAAGACAGATTTGACCGGTTCGGTTTTAAAAAGACGACGATGGACGAAATTAGCAGGGATTGCAAAATTTCAAAAAAGACGATTTATGAACAATTTAAAGACAAGGAAGATTTGTTCATATGTTTATTTATCAGAGAAAGCCGTAAGGCCCGGGAAATCATATTTGCCCGTATGGGTGAAATCATTGACCCCCTTGACAAGTTAATCCAATTGGTTAAAACGGCAACATCGTATTTTAATGAAGACAACTTTTTAACTCGACTCTTAAAAAGTAATGATGATTTGTTTTCCCCCTTTCTGATTATGAAATATCGTTGCATCGCTGAAGAAGAGGTCATTTCGATCATTGCCGACATTATCAGTGAGGGGAAAAAACAGGGAAAACTCCGGGATGTGGACGAAAAGGTTACTGCTTACGCTGGTTTAAAACTTTTCCAGGCATTCAGTTACATGCAAACAATGGAATTTTGCAAGGAAAAGGAAGCGCAGGGTTATTACACTGATGTACTAGTCGATTTTCTGGTAAATGCCATTATCAAGAAGTAGTACTAGGATTAGGAGAGGGAATTTTTACCCTGCAAAAACTTAAATACCGAAATAGTTTATGAGTCAAAAATAGTGGTGTAAAATTTTTAGGTTGGTAGTGTTATGAACATGGTGTGATATCGATTCTGGGAGGCGAAGTTTGTATGAAGCGAAAAGTTTTCGTGGCTCTGGTGTTGTTCCTATTTACTTTTACCAGCATAGCGGCGGTTGCATTGGCGAAACCTATCATCAAAGCCGATACTACTTACTACGATATAAATACCGGTCTTTATGTGCTGAAAGGCAATGTATATGTTGAGGTAAAAGATCGAATCATAACTGCCGGTGTGGCAAGAGTCAGCATGGGTTCACTCGAAGTCTGGGGCTCGGAAGGTATAACACTTACGCAAGGTGGTATTTCTCTAGTCGCCGATAGGGTTCATGTATACGGCACCGAGAATAGGGCTGTTATTGACGGCAACGTAAATTTTAAACAGACGGACTTGACTATAGTCGCCGATAAAGCGGATTTTGACTGGCGCACCAAACTGGGCGTATTTAGCGGTAACGTGCAGATCACACAGGGGAACAGCAGTTGGTCGGCTGACTCTGCAACTTATAACGTCGAAACAAATACTCTGCTATAGGGCAAAGTGAATCATACAGTTAGTGCCATGACGCCGGGTACCGCACGAAACTAATGCGACCGTCCAAAAGGTTAGAAACTTTTGGGCGGTCTTTTGCTTAGGTTATTGTCATTCAAATTTTAAAAAGCTAAGATATAAATAACGAAGCCAAAAGAGGGGGGACTTCATCATATGCATTTTGAAGGCAAGGATGAATTTCTTGAGGAACGTTTAGCTAAATTTGATAATTGGATAAAGGAAGGCAAAATTCCCACATCCTCCAAAGTTATTCCTGTATTGGAATCTTTGTCAGGGCTTCAGTGGATATTACCGACCCAGCAGGCGGTAGAGATTTTGCGCAATATGCGAACCTTTGCTTTAGCCAATTGTATGTGTCGTGAACGCTATAATCGTTGTGACAATCCATTGGAGATATGTATTCTTACTAATGACGCTGCTGATCAATGGGTTGCGGAGGGAAAGGCCCGATATGTCACCCTTGACGAAGCTAAGGCAAGGTTAAAGATGGCTCATGAATATGGTTTGGTACATCTTACTTTCTATAATCCCAGCCAATATATTTATGCCTTATGCAGTTGTTGCGAATGCTGTTGTCATGACCTTCAATTCATGAAAAAGTATCAACGACCTGATCTTATCGCTCATGCCGATTATGTTGCAGAAGTGGACACAAATGCTTGCGTACAGTGCGGCGCTTGCGTCAAACGTTGTGTTTTCGACGCCCAGGAGCATAATGGAAAATCAGTATTGTTTCATCAGGAAAAATGCTACGGCTGCGGCTTATGTGTTACTACTTGCCCAACCAATGCTATCGGGATGAAATTGCGGCAAAAATTAACACGTCAAAGGTTTTAATTATAATCAAAGTGACGAAGAATTATTCGATTTTCCGCTGCCGCTTTCCCCAACGATACCGAGTATCTCCCGTTCGTTAATCGCCATAGTTACTTTATTTGCAGCGGAAACATGGCCCTGATACGTGATTGATACGTTATTCAGCCGCAGAAGTTCCAGCAGGTTATTTTACTATAACATTGTTGTCCCTGCCAAGGTCTCCAAGGGGACGTGGGATAGGATAGAGCGGGATAGTGGGTGAGATAGGGGACGGGGGTTTTTGTTGGCATAATTTTGCTGAGAATGATTAAGTTACAGTATAGAAATGGATACTATAAAACAATTAAGTGCGTACTTGTCTGAAAGGATATCCTATAGTTTAATAGTATAGTAAGAGCCATTCTCTGGAAAGCAGCAATATATGGCGATTGTTTGCCTGTCGGACTGTAACGCCGGAGGATGGTCATGATGAATCCAGAAAGGGAGTGTGTTTGTTTTGAAAGTGGTCGCTTTTAACGGGAGTCCGAGAAGCAACGGCAATACTGCGCAGAGCCTGCAACTGGTCCTGGCGGAACTCAACAAGGAGGGCATCGAAACCGAACTGGTCCAACTGGGGGGAAAGAAAGTATTCGGCTGTCTTGCCTGCGGCAAGTGCTGGGAAACCCAAAATAACCGATGTATTCGCCAGGACGATGAAATGAATACGTTCATCGAGAAAATAATCGAGGCGGACGGGATTCTGATCGGTTCGCCCACATATTTCAGCAATGTGTCTACCGAAGTAAAGGCACTCATTGACCGCTGCGGCTTTGTGGCGAAGGCGAATGGCGGCGGCATGCTACGGGGTAAGGTGGGATCTGCCGTTATTGCCGTGCGCCGTGCCGGATCAACTTTTGCCTATTCGGCAATTAATTTCTTTTTCGGCATTGCCGAGATGAATATAGTTTCTTCCAGCTACTGGAACATGACGCTGGCTTTGGAGCCAGGCGATGTGCAAAAAGATGAAGAAGGGATACAGACCTTTCAGACACTAGGACAAAATATGGCGAAACTTTTGAAGCAGACGCGCGCGTAATGCTGAATTTATGGCTGCATCATAGGGAGGAATGATAAGAGAATGATGTTCAGCGCCGGCAAAACCGCAGTCGATCTCGGTTTTCTAGGCGAAGCCGTCAAAGTTGCCTATGGTATCCCGCTGAGTATCAGCGGCAAAAGTCCGTTTTTTGACCGATAAGAAAAATGAGGACAGGGGCCCCTAGCTAGGCCCCTGTCCCGTAATTATAGCTATAAGAGCGACTAAAGGCCTCTGCCGGTGTTCTTTAGGACTTGGCACAAGCTTGAATGTTGTAAGGAGAAATTCCCATGCATGTACAATTGATAATTGTACACCTTATGGATTGAGGATGACAATTGACGGGTCTTCCCAATTTGCCGGGAGGTAGACAAATGAACGGAAAAAAGGATGAATATGATAAAAAGGTGATGTTAAAAAACAAACTTACCGGGATGCAATATCATGTCACGCAGGAAAACGGCACCGAGCCGCCGTTTCAAAATGAATACTGGGATAATGAAAGCGAGGGACTATACGTCGATATTGTCAGCGGTGAGCCATTGTTCACTTCACTTGACAAGTTTGATTCCGGCTGCGGCTGGCCAAGTTTTACCAAACCTCTTGCCAACAGCAAGATCAGGAAAAAGACAGACCGAAGCCATAACATGGTCCGCACTGAAGTGCGGAGTATGGCGTCGGACTCGCATCTGGGGCATGTATTCGACGACGGACCTGCTCCCGGCGGACTTCGCTACTGCATCAATTCGGCTGCGTTGCGCTTTGTTCCCAAAAGCGACTTGGAGAAAGAAGGCTACGGAGAATTTCTGGAGTTATTTAAATAATAAAGCGATTGCGGGCAGCGCCTTTTAGTATCACCCGTTTGATGATAGGACAAAAAGGATGCAAGTTGACTTAGCAACTTGCATCTTTTTATCAAATATAAGGCTTTACTTTTGCCAAGGTATGCGGATTTTAAAAACGGTTCCTTTTTCACTTTCTACCGCTATCGTTCCTCCCATTGCTTCCACTAAACCGCGGCTTATGGACAAACCCAGACCACTCCCGCCCAGCGAGCGGGTACGGGATTTGTCAACACGATAGAAGCGTTCCCAGATCAACGGTAAATCTTCGCTGGCAATCCCTTCTCCCTGATCAGACACGGAAATTTGCAGCCAGTTATTTTCTTCGGTCAATAGTAAGCCAATCTGTGAACCGGCTGGAGCGTGCCGTATGGCATTACTCAGCAGATTATCCAAAACCTGCGCAAACCGGTCGGCATCACCGAAAACATAACGCTTATCCGTCTCGATCCGCAGCAGAAGAGACAGATTTTTTTTCTTTAACAACAGTTCGATCGTATCGGCTTGATGCAGCAGCAACGCGGCTACATCAAGCCGTTCCTGTTTGATAAACATCTTTCCGGCTTCCAATTGCTCCATATCCATAATATCGTGGACTAACCGGGACATGCGATCCGTTTCCGCTAATATCCTTTCTAAATAGTGCGTTTTTTCCTGATCATTTACCGCAATACCGTCAAGGAGGGCTTCAGTTGTGGCTTTTATACAGCTTAGCGGTGTTTTGAGTTCATGGGAAATGTTGGAGTAAAAATCACGTCTGGTTTGCTGGGTATGAAGAATGGCGTCGGCCATAGCATTGAAGGTTTTGCCAAGTGTCCCGATTTCGTCTTTTGTAGTGGCACGGGTACGGCTGGTATAATCTCCAGCGGAGAAGCGCTTGGCGGCCGCTGCAATATCGGCAATCGACCGGGTTAATTTCCGCGATAGCAATACGGCTAATAAAAAGGCGGCCGCAAGTCCGACAATAAACGGAAAAGAATAAGAGCGGATGATGGTTTCCAGGAGGCCCGGGTTGAACTGATAGTAGGCCATCAATAGCCCTGACTTATCTTCTATTGTCACCGGGACTGAAATCATAATGGCATTTAGCCTTTTTGTGGAAAAAAGGAACGTATGGGAATAGCTTGCCGTATGACTGGTTTTATGAGAATTTGCATTCAAATCAGCGGGCGGATTTCCCTGAATAAGCCGACCATCGTTGTCTTCTAGCCAGAATACGGCTCCGCTGGCCCGACCGACCAGCTCCAGCTCACGGTCCGATATGTACCCTGTTTTCAACTCCTCGGCGAAAAAGGCGGCAATATTTTTAACATTAGCAGCTAGAGTGCCGCCATGATGTGCAAAATACAGAATTGAACCTAACAAGGTTAGGGCCATACAGAGAATGATTGCCACATGGCTGGATAGCTGGCGAAAAAACAATGAACGGGTGATCATACTTTATCCGCCTCAAACTTATAACCGCTTCCCCGCACCGTTTTGATAAAATCTTCGGCTACGCCCATTTTTTTGCGTATTCTTCTTATCGTAGAATCGACAGTACGCTCATCCCCGTCAAAGTCATAACCCCATAAATTAACCAGCAGATTCTCTCTGGTAAAAACCGTATGGGGATGACGGATCAGAAAGTATAATAATTCAAATTCTTTGGCGGATAGTTCAACCACTTGTTCATTAACCGAAACTTTCTGTGTTCCCGGTTCTAAGGATAAGGGCGGAAACTGCAGAACATCGCCTGGCAAAGCTAATGTTCCAGTTCGGCGTAAAATAACCTGGACTCTGGCGACTAATTCCCGCGGGCTAAACGGTTTGGCAATATAATCATCCGCGCCCAGTTTGAAGCCATGGATTTTATCGTTTTCTTCGTTTAATGCGGTTAAAAAAATAATGGGGACCTTCCGCTGTACAGTCTTGGCAATTTCCCAGCCGGATAGGCCGGGCATCATGACGTCTAATATGAGTAAATCAGGTAAGTGAGCGGTCTCGATATCCATGGCCGCATGTCCGTCGGCTGCTGCGAAAACCTCAAACCCTTCGCGGCTAAGATACCAGGTAACAATATCGCGGATATCTTTCTCATCATCGGCAATTAGAATTTTCACCATGCTATACAATCCTCTCTATATTTAAAATGTACATTCCCTCTGTTTAAGGATAACACAAGATTATGGCAGTAATATGGCTAATTTAGCGCGGATAGGAATTTTGGGAGAACTTGACACATTCATGACATATTGGCTTGCTATAATTTGCTAAAGCATAGCAATGAGAATTTTAGCCATACGTGGTCCGCAGCAACTGTAACCTACAATATTAAAACTGGTATGCTGGAGTAGGTTTAGCCGTCTTCTGTTGATGGTGATTGTGCTTAGTGGTCTATAGATAAACGCCGAGAGAGGCGAAACTGGCCGAAGTTCGCGGTAAAACAAAGGAGGTATCGGTAATATGGAATGGTGTAGCGGGTTACCCCTATTGAGATTCGTAATGGGCGCAGTATTGATAGTCGGTGTACTCTTTATGGCTCCGGTAATTTGGTCTTTTTCAAAAGATTTCTTGCATCTTGATTGACAATGGCGTTGATTCGGGGCAGTCGCATCATCGAAAAAGGGGAAGGAAGCTTTGGAGCCAAAACTATACTACGCCCAAAAAGAACAATTGCTAGTAAAAATAGACGGCTTAAGCCGTGATTTGGAACAATTACGGCAAAGTGGGAATCAACAATGTATTCTCGCCGTAACGAATCTGTTGGAAGAAAGCTTACGGGAATTGACTGCCTTGCGCCAAGCAAACACCAGCTGCAACCGTTGGCGAAAATGGTGAGTTGGGGGGATTAGGAAGGGAAACACTTCGTGTTGCCGTGCCTCATCGATGTAGAGTGGGCATTTTGGCTGGTTATAGGCAGTACTGGAAGAAATTACGGCTGGCGGTATGGTTAACATCGAAATCGATTGCAGGAAAGTCCAATGATAATTTAACTTAGAAATTGAAGGAGGACAAAATTATGAACAGCTTAGCCAAAAAAGCCATTATATATTCCATGATCGGTGTCATGCAAATCGGATTTGGTGCATCGGTAATTGAAGCAGCGCCAAGAGATCATGATCAACGCCAGGAACGACGTTATGAAGACGCCGATCGTGATCACGGCCGGGAACGAAATTATGATGAGCGAATTCGTAGAGAAAATGAGCGCCATGAGCGGGAAATGCGGCGGCGTCCGCACGAAAGCAAGAGAGAGTGGCAAGAGCGACAACAGCGCGAAAAGAACCGCCATGACCGTGAAATACGGGAGATTCGGGAACAGCGTGACCGTGAGCGGAAGCACGATGAGCGAGTGCGCAGAGAAAATGAACGCCACGAGCGGGAAATGCGGCGGCGTGAACATGAGAGCGACAGAGAATGGCATGAGCGGCAAGAACGCGAACGGGACCGTCATGACCGGGAAATACGCGAGATTGCGGCCTTCCTGATTGGCATTGCCATTGGCTCGTCGAATAATTAAAGCAATGTGGAGTGGCCTCATGGGACGAGGTTTTTTCCAAAAGCCGCCCTAGCCTGGAAGGTGAGGCGGGCATGACAAATTGCGGCAATATCATCGAAGGACAGGAGGCATAGCAATTGAGGATGAAGTCTTCCCCAAAATTGATTGTTGGTATTATCCTATTGATCGGCTTAGCGGGATGGGCATTTATGCGGCTGAGTGCCGGCGGCAAAACTGCCGTTAGCCCCCAGATGCCCGGTGGAGCGGTAGCAGTCAAGGCGCTGCGCGTTGCGCAGCAGGACATACCCATCAGCTATGAGTTCGCCGGGAAAGTGACGGCCAAGGATGAGGTCAAAATCATGTCCAAAGTGTCAGGCAATATCGTGGCCAAAATGGTCCAGGGCGGTGATACGGTTTACAAGGGTCAGCCTTTATTTAAGATCGACAATAAACAGTATTTGTCGTCTATCAGTTCTGCCCGGGCAACATTGACCAAGTCGCAGGCGACGCTGCGAAACACCCAAAGAGATGTGGAAAGATACAGGAGTTTGGCGGCGAATGGGGCGATTGCCCGACAAACGCTGGATTCGTATGAAGCCCAAGCCGAGGAAGAAATGGCAACCGTGGAGGCCAACCGGGCCAGTTTGCAGCAGTCAATCGAGGACGAACAGGATACTCTGATTGTCTCGCCGGTAGACGGCCGGATTGATGTCAACGAGGTTAGCATTGGGCAATTCGTGACAGCCGGTACGACGACAATGGCTACCGTATCTTCCGTGGACCCCATCTGGGTGCAATTTAGTATGAGTGAAACCGAGTATATTAAATTTGCCCGCCTGGGGGGCGGGACATTACCGGATACATTTAGAGACAATTTGAAGCTTATCGTTACCGATGGCTCGGAGTATAACCTTACCGGGCGGGTTAAGCAGATTGACAGGGGGATCGGGGACACTACCGGCACCATCACGCTAAAGGCGTTTTTCGATAATCCCCAGCAGTTTCTGCTCCCCGGGATGTTTGCCAAAATCGTAGTCCCGGGTGAATTTCGCCAAGGGGCGATCCTGATTCCGCAACGGGCCGTAAGAGAACTCTTGGATGAAACGTTCGTCACCATCGTTACCGCCGATAACAAGGCGGCGAGCCGCAAGGTCAAAATAGCCGAAAAAGCAGGCAATATGTGGGTGGTGGCCGAAGGGCTTGCGGCGGGCGACTGCGTGGTTGTCGAAGGCATGGATAAGGTGAAGAAAGATACAGCATTACTTGTTACCATGATAACACCGGAAGATTTGCTGGTTCCGGCCAAGAAATAGGGGGGGATTATTATATGGCCAACTTCTTTATTAATCGCCCCGTATTTGCCATCGTCTTGTCGGTCCTCATTACGATAATCGGCGGTATTGCCGCCTTTAACCTGCCGGTGGCCCAGTATCCTCAGATTTCCCCGCCAACGATTGCGGTAAGCACCAATTACTGGGGGGCCAACGCGGAGGTCGTCAATCAAACGGTCGCCCAGGTGATCGAACAGCAGGTCAACGGTGTAGAAGGAATGATTTCGATGTCTTCCACCAGTTCGGATGCCGGTATGTATTCGCTCAGTGTCCAGTTTGAATCCGGGAAAGACGCCGATAATGCCGCTGTGCAGACGCAAAACAGAGTAGCGGAGGCGACGGCCGGCTTGCCCGCATCTGTCCAGGCGGGCGGTGTCACGACCCGGAAGTCTTCCTCAGATATGTCGCTGGTGTTTAGCCTGTGGGCGGACAACGACACGTACAGTCCGAATTTTTTAAAGAACTATGGCAGTATTTATCTGGTGGACAATATCAAACGGGTCAAAGGGGTCGGCGAAGTCGTGGAGTTTGGCTCGGACTACAGTATGAGGATCTGGCTGCAGCCGGAAAAAATGGCCCAGTTGGGGATTTCGGCCAGCGATGTCATTACGGCGATTGAAAAGCAAAATGTGCAGGCGCCGGCCGGCGCCCTCGGCAAGATGCCTGTCGATGCCGGGCAGGAATTCCAGTACACCGCCAGGGTCAAGGGTCGTCTGAGCGATGTAAAGGATTTTGAAGATATTATCATCCTGGCCCAGGCCGATGGCTCTTCCGTTCGGTTAAAAGATGTGGCCAGACTGGAGTTAGGCAGCCGTGATTATACCTATGAAAGCCTGACTAACGGACACCCCGCGACTATGCTGGCCGTGAAGCTGACCAGCGACGCCAATGCAATGGAGACGATAACCAACGTTAAAAAGGTTATCGAAGAGGCGGAAAAAAGCTTTCCGGAAGGCATGCATTATCAAATTGTCATCGATACAACCCAATTTGTCCGCGAATCGATGACTGAGGTGATGAAAACATTTACCGAAGCGTTGCTGCTGGTCGTGGTTGTCGTCTTTCTGTTCTTACAGAGCTGGCGGGCTACGCTAATCCCCGTACTGGCCATACCAGTATCGCTGATCGGCACGTTTGGGGCCTTTATCATCCTGGGCTTTACCATCAATACACTGACTTTGTTCGCCATGGTGCTGGCCATCGGCCTGGTTGTCGATGACGCCATTGTTGTCATTGAGGCGGTTGAATACCACATGCGCTACTCGGGGCTGACGCCGCTGGCAGCAACGCGGCGGGCGATGAACGAGGTTTCGGGACCGGTTGTGGCCATTGCCTTCGTGCTGGCGGCCGTGTTTATTCCGGTGGCCTTCTTTGGCGGCATGATGGGAGTACTCTACAAGCAATTCGCCCTGACCATCGCCGTATCCATGGCGTTGTCGGCGGTGGTGGCGCTGTCCTTGACACCGGCACTCTGTACACTGATCCTAAAACCACATAATCCCAATACACATGATGGGGCTCTTGGCCGTTTTTTTTCCTCCTTTAATGCCTGGTTCGAACAGCAAACCGAAGGCTATGGCAGGCAGTTGAAAAAAATTATCGCGAGATCCCGCCTGTGCATGGCGCTGTTGGCCGTTGTCGTGATTTTGCTGGGCGGATTGTATCAGCTCGTGCCTTCTTCCTTTGTGCCGCAGGAAGATCAAGGCTATTATATGGCTTCGGTTTCTTTGCCGGACGCGGCCAGTTTAAATCGCACCGGCAAAACGGTACAGAGTTTTTCAGCAACGCTGAAAACTCAGCCCGGGGTTGCCGACGTCTTGGCAGTGACGGGCATGGACATCGTAGGGGGTGGCGCCAAATCGAATGCAGGAACGATGTTTATTGGCCTGGCCCCTTGGTCGGAACGCAACACGCCGGAACTGCAGATCAATACGAACATTAGGCAGACATTTATGCTCGGTGCCAAGCTGCCGGAAGGAACGGTGATTGCTTTCAACCCTCCGGCGCTGCCTGGTTTAGGGATGGTAGGCGGATTTACCATGATGCTGCAGAACCTCAACGGTGACTCATTGGCGAAGTTGGATGACATCTCCCGGCAGTTCATTGCTGCGGCCCAGCAGCGTCCGGAAATCGGTTCCATTACCTCGAATTTCAAAGCGGACACGCCGGGCTATGAATTTGACGTTGATCGGCAAAAGGCTGAGAAAATGGGCGTTTCGGTCGATGATATATTTATGGCTTTACAGGTGTTTCTCGGCGGTACGGAGGTCAATGATTTCAATAAATTTGGCCGCATCTACAAGGTAGTTGTCCAGGCGGAAACGCCCTTTCGCAGTGATATCGACGCGATGCGGCACTTGTATGTGAAAAGTAGTGCCAATAACACCATGGTGCCGCTGAATACGTTGATACAACCCCGAAAAGTAAGCGCTCCATCCACTATTAGCCGGTTTAACGGCGTCCAGGCCGTCCAATTGAGCGGCAGCCCGGCGGCAGGCTACAGTTCGGGTCAGGCCCTGGCAGCGCTGGAGGAAGTGGCGGCGCAAATCCTCCCCAGCGGCTATGGCTACGAATGGTCCGGCCAAAGCCGGGAGGAAAAGGAATCCGGTAACCGGGCGCCGCTAGTTTTCGGCTTGGCTATTGTGTTTGTATTTTTGTGCCTGGCTGCATTATATGAAAGCTGGAGTGTGCCGTTCGCGGTGCTGCTTGGCGTTCCGCTGGGATTGTTCGGTGCGTTTCTGTTTCAGTATGCGCGCAATCTGGAGAACAGCGTTTATATGCAGATCGGTCTGGTGATGTTAATCGGTCTGGCAGCAAAAAACGCCATCCTTATCGTCGAGTTCGCCAAGGTCAGGGTGGACAAAGGCATGGAGCCGGTCCAGGCGGCCATTGAAGCGGCCAAGGTTCGCTTACGGCCGATTATCATGACCTCCCTGGCGTTTATTATCGGCTGCGTGCCGCTGATGCTGGCCGGCGGCGCCGGAGCCGGCGCCCGGAATGCGATGGGAACGGCAGTAGTGGGTGGTATGCTGGTAGCAACTGTCCTGGGGATATTTTTGATTCCCGTCTTTTTTGTGGTTGTTGAGAAGGTAACCGAGAAGCTTAAAGTATTGAGCAATAAGGAAGCTCGCCGTACCGAAGCGACTTCGAAAATCATAATCAAATAATGTATGCGTTATTAATTTCCGCTATAAATAAGCTGTTCGGCGGGTGCTTGGCTATGTGATCTAGTAGGCGCAGAATGGGATTTTGACGGTTCGGGACATTTTTGTCGACCAAAGTAATTTTTGTTGCATTAAAGGCAGACAGTTTCAGAAGAGTACCCATCCAGGCATCGCATAGCTGTACAAAACCGCGAAAATATTTCATGATATTTCGTATTGCTTCACAAAGAGACGGTGAGTTCATGACGCAAAGTTTTAGCATAACAATCAATGGTGATACTGCTAAGTCTAAGCGCTCAACTTCAGATACTATAGGGAATTGCAATGAATAAGATCATAAGCAAGAAAAGGGGGTTTTTATGGGTATTTTAGAGGGAAGAACAGCGCTTGTGGTAGGAGCCAGTTCCGGTGTAGGGTATGGCTGCGCGTTACGTTTTGCCGAAGAAGGTGCCAATGTCCTGGCTTGTGCAAGACGGTTAGACAGATTAGGGCAATTGGCCAGGGAAGCAGAAGGTATGTCCGGTAAAATCATGCCAACGACCTGCGATATTGCAAAAGAGGAAGACCTGGACAAAGTTGTGGCAGAAACCATCAAAGAATTTGGAAAAATAGAAATTCTGGCCTGCATTGCTCAAGGAGGGTTGGAGCATCCTACCCATCTTCTGGAGACAAAACCGGAACTGGCCCTTGAAAGCTATGTAACCGGTCCCCTTTATACAATGCTCTTAATGCAAAAGTGCTTTTCTTACATGAAGGAACGTCATTATGGACGTATTATCACCTGCGCCTCGGGCTCTGCCGTCTCAGGCACACCCGGTTTTGCCGGCTATGCCATGGCTAAGGGCGCTATCATGTCACTTACCCGTTTTGCCGCCAAGGAATGGGGGCAATTTGGCATCACTACCAATTGCTTTTTGCCGGTAATTAAATCGGAAGGTTTTGCTCAAAGCCTCCAAGGCCAGGAAGCTGAGGCAATGGTAAAAAAGATAAGCCCAGTGGGCTATTTTGGTGATGCCTATAAGGATTGCGGCCCTATTGTTGCTTTTATGGCCAGCGAAGGCTCTCATTACATGAACGGGCAGATGATTGGCATCTGCGGTGGCATCCAAATTATTGCTTAACACAGTGTTACTGTTGGAGGAAAATAAAAAAAGACCAAGGTTAAATACCTTGATCCATATAATATCTCGGGTTTCCGGAGAGAGTACTACCAGGGATTATAGGGAGGAAGAACTGCAATTGGGTCGAATTTATCAAATGCATGCGAGATGCAGGGCTTTCGATTGAAGCCTTGACTGAGTATATCTTGCTACGTATGATCAAATCTTTCTTACAGAGCTTCGCTGCATCAGCTTTACCGTATAATAAGTCACGCAGACACAGAGCCCCATGATGGCCAGGTAATCAACAAAAAAGATCACAAGGGATTGGTCATAGTTCCAGAAATCAAAGGTATAATATAGAATCAGCTTGGCTCCTATTTCTCTGCTAAAGAAAGCATATACTTCATATATCGCAAGCAATACCGCCATAATTTGCAGCGTAAAGGTCCGGTTGCGGCTCGCCGAAGTAATTTTCGCCATCTTTCGCACCGCATCTATAATGAAACCCCAGTGCATTCCAAGATGCACTGACGTGAGGATAAAGCCCCAATATACGGACAGCATATGCAGCTTACGAGCGGATAAGCCGCCGTTGAGGTCCATAAAGGCAAACACAGTGCGGGAAAGCGTTACGCCGTTTATTAGCAGTGCCAGCATCGTGATAAGAAGGAGTAGATTGACTGCGCTATGAAAAATATGAAATGTATTGTATATTGTACCTTCCTTGCAGCAGCGTCTTATACCATCCCCAATTCAAAATATTGCGGATGATAAATAGTACAAACAAGGTAACGCCCAATAGCTCATGAATTGTGGTCCCGGTTAGGCGGAAACAGAGATAAAGTAAGGGGCGGCAGGTATCAATAAGTAGATGCAAACATTGTTGAATGTATTGATTATGAGTATAACAGAGATGATTTATTTATTAGGAATATTAATAGCAGTAGGTTTTTTACTGGGTTGGATTGAATCTGTTTCAAACCGATGGGCATATCAAGCCTTCGGTAAACCGGGTATAATGTTAACCGCATGTATAGGAACACCAGTGCATGAAGTCGGCCATGCCCTGATGTGTTTAATATTTGGGCATAAGATTATCTCGATAAAACTCTTTGATATCAATCCAAAGAATTCAACCCTGGGATATGTAAAGCATAGTTATAATAAGCATAATCTATATCAAGTAATTGGAAATTTTTTTATAAGCCTGGGGCCGATATTTAGTGGAACAGCAGCTATATTATTTTTTATGTGTATACTGGAGCCTGATACCTTCCAAGCATTGCGGCAGCACATAATATCAGCACCTGTAAATAGTAATGATCTGGTAAACTTTATAAAATGGTCGGGTCGCTCCATAATGATAGTGTATAGAGGAATATTTAACAGCGGAAGCATTGGTTCTCCAAGTTTTTGGATATTTTTATGGTTGGCAATATGTACAGCATCACATATTGCATTAAGCAGGGAAGATATAAAGAGTGCTATATCGGGGCTGGCAGTTACTTTATTTGTGGTTGTCCTATTTAATTTCGGTGCAGTATTATGTGGATTTGGGACATTAAAATATGTGTTGATAGTTGCCAAGTATAATATATATCTGGTATCTGTATTATCTGTAGCGGTAACATTTTCCCTGGTAACAGCCTTAATAATGGGAATACTTTACAAGATTAGGAGATTAATTACGGGTTGATTCATTAAAATATTATTTCATCGATTTACATATAGCACAGAAAGCCGAACATGTCTTACTCATAATCTACCTAGTTAGTAGACTTATGGGTAGTTTCTCTCTTAAATTTATCATAGCGATAAAATAAAGACAATTTAAAGCTAGTACTCTGCGTCACTTAAATCATTAGATAAGGTTGCAAGGATTTTTTTGTCCTGCGAGGCGGAGGAGCCGCGCATATCGGACATATGTAAGGAGACGACAACGAAGCAGGACGAAAAAAGACTGCAAGATTATCCATGTATTTAGGTGACGCAGAGTACTAGAGTCTCTAATTGGGATAACTAACCTGTCCCCTTTTCCCTTCAGTTAATCGTGATAACGTTTCAGCAGTAGACATAACGCCTGCCGCCCCAGTATTCTTCGTGGTAGTGACCAATATCAAAGCGACTCTCTTGTATTGCGGATCTACTTTGTGGAGCATGAATCATTATGCCGTTTCCCACACACATGCCTACATGGTGAATGTTGCCTTTGCCTCCTTCACTCGCAAAAAAAACGAGATCACCGGGCAGAAGATTATTTTCCTCAATCGGAATACCTTCTTGTGATTGCTGTTTAGAGTTGCGGTAAAGGGATATGCCTTGGGACTGATATAGGCGAAAGGTATACCCAGAGCAATCAAACCCATAACAGGAAGTGCCGCCCCATAAATAGCGCAGCCCTAAAAATTGCCTGGCTTGTGCCACAATACATTCTCTAGAAAAGAAAAGCTCAGAGACTTTTTTTGTTTCTAATCGAGAGACATGACCTGTGCCGCCGTCTGGTAGGCGAACTTTAAAAACAGATTTCTCTTCTAAAAGGATGGGCAGTCGGACTTGGAAACTGAGTTCGTTAATGGGCTGGGTCCAACAGGTTGTATCCCAAAATAACGCTGCCTTTGGTATAGATACTACAGCCTGCGGTAAACAGGATTGCTCTACGAGATAATCACTATTATAGCTGATTTGGTTTTCCGGCACCCAGCCGGCTTGACCCCATTTGTTATCTTTGGTGCGTTGGGCCATTGCGGCTACTTGCAGCCAGTTGTTTTGTCCATCTAGTATTGTGACTCTTTCGCCGTATATTGCCATGGTATTTACTTTATTAACTAGCCACAGTCTTTGTTGTACATCCAAGCTTTGTGACCATGACGTAGGATTGACAGCCGCAGCTAAGCTGATCTTTCGATATTGAGCATCTGGATTAGACCAAAAGATAGCCAACGGTACATTGATGGCACCAGAGACCATCTGCCTTGCATGTTGTTCCATCTTGTCACTTTCCTTTGATATTGTATTGAATTAGTCTATAGGACCGCATACGAATCTTCCTATTTAATTCGCATTTATATAGACTATATTACATAATATGCATACTCTTCGTGAAAGGACATTCGAGGCTTCGTAGAGTATTTAACTAGAAATTTGCTGCACCATATGCATATTACCATATAGAAATGTCGTCAAAAAAACTTCTAAACTTCTAAAATAATAGAGCAAATGGCGGCTGGTGTAGAGCAACACGGATAATGTTGCCGCAACCTCAAATGAGGCGGCAAATGCGGCTAAGGAAGGAAGCCAGCCAGGCTATTGAGACGGCTAATAGACAGATGAAAAACATTGAAAAAACTATGGAGAATTCTGTATATGTAGTGAGCCAATTTGGAACGGTTTTCATATTTATGCGGTAGACGCAAGTACTATACAAATCCCGGACTCTATAGAAAATGTTGAAAGCTTTGGAGGAAACCCCAATAAAACAGGAAAATTGTCACCACTTGCTTCTGTTGCTGTCCTCTATGATGTTATATGACATACTGGTAGATGGTCAGCTTTGATTTTAGATAGCTGATTTATTATAAGCATACCCTTGACTTACCACAACATACCAATTAAAATAACATCTAATTAATAATTACTATCCGCTATTTGATGTATGTAAAATCAATCGCAAGCAAATTCTAAATGGTAGCTATGAAAACGAGGTGAAGCGAATGTCTGAGAAGCACGTTAACTACCTGGCGAATGAGAAGAGTCTGTACTTATTACAGCACGCGCAAATTCGATAGATTGGTATCCGTGGGGCGAAGAAGCGTTTGCTAAAGCGAGAGAAGAAGATAAGCCGATATTTTTTAGTTGTGGCTATAGTACATGCCAGTGGTGCCATGTACACATTAGAGTAAAAGTTTTTATCTGCACAATAGCATAAGAATGGTACCAGACTGAATTAAACATTATTAAGAGAAAAAAGTTGTGTAAGGAGATTGACGAATTTATTTTTTTGTAGTAAATTTAATTCAAAATAGGAATGAATATTCATTCGATAATTGCTAACTTTTATGTCGGAGGCTATTATGCAGGATAAACCACAGGATAAAAAATCAGCTGCGCTTCGGGCAACTCTTGCGCTTATATCCGAGCAAGGATTTCAGGGTACTCCTATGTCACAAATTGCTCAGAGAGCCAATATCGGAGTAGGTACAATTTACCGCTATTTTTCTAGTAAAGAAGATTTGATAAATGCACTGTATATTGATGTCAAAGCTCGTCTAGTCCAGTATACCCTACGAAATTACGTAGAGGGTATGCCTGCTCGTGAGAGCTTTTTATTGATATTGCGTAATATTGTTGATTACTTTATTGAAAAACCGGTAGAATTACTTTTTATGGAGCAATATGCAAACTCTCCGCTTATCACCACTGCCACCCATGAGGAAGGCTTGCGAATGTTTGAACCAGTCAATAACTTATTAAGCGCGCCAGAGAAGAACAACTGCTAAAAGAACTGCCGATGGAAATATTGAATACGCTTGCTTTTGGAGCGATGATATCTCTCGCTAAACTTTGTTTGTCTGGTGAGGTTAAATTTGATAGTACTATTCTCAATGCGGGATTGGATGCTATATGGGATGCAATCAAACGGTAAATCCCGTATCTCTTTTTTTAAAGCACAGGAATGAATATTCATTTCTGTGCTTTAGCAGAACCTAGAAGTATAAACATAAAAAGATTAGAACAGCAATGGCGGATTTACAGAAAGTGCTAGATATGAAACTCAAAAAATTAAAATAAAAGAAAAAATGGAGGTAAGTATGGCATATTTAGGTGAAAACATTCTAAAACTTGGTTTTGGGTTTATGCGGCTTCCGATGATCGGTAAAGAAATTGATATTGAACAGACAAAGGAAATGGTCGATCTATTTATGTCCAAAGGATTCAGCTATTTTGATTCCTCCTGGTATTATAACGACGGAAAATCCGAAGAGGCGATGAAAACCGCAATCGTTGACCGCTACCCACGCGAGAGCTTTCAAATCGCGACAAAGTGCCCTGTATTTATTGTGAAAACTGAAGAAGAAGCCAAGGACATGATCTGGACTTCGCTGAAGCGCACCGGAGCGGGTTATATAGATTATTACCTGCTTCATAACTTGGGCGAAAGCCGTACGAAAAGTTTTGATGACTTTGGTATGTGGGATTATGCCCGGGAGCTGAAAGAGAAAGGGATTGTACGACATATAGGCTTTTCGATTCATGACAAGGCGGATGCGATAGACAAAATCCTCACCGAGCACCCGGAGATGGAATTTGTACAGTTTCAACTGAACTATGCCGATTGGGAAAGCTATTCAATCGAGGCGCGCAAATGCTACGAGGTGGCATTGAAGCACAACAAGCCCATCATCGTTATGGAGCCGCTCAAGGGAGGCGCTCTGGCAAACCCGGTTGACAGTGTCAAAAAAATATTCGAAGAAGCCAATCCTAAAATGTCTGTTGCCTCTTGGGGAATCCGCTATGCGGCTTCTTTAGACAATATCGTCACCGTGCTTAGCGGAATGTCGTCAATCGAGCAGGTCAAAGACAATGTTTTATACATGGAACATTTCGAGCCGCTTACTGAGGGTGAGAGAGCCGTTGTTGAGAAGGCGCGGAAAGTGTTCGCCGAGATACCGTGTATTCCCTGTACCTCATGCGAATATTGCGTAAAAGGCTGTTCGCAAAAAATACACATCCCTAATGTCTTTGATGCGTATAACCGTAAATTGGTCTATGACGATTTTTTAAGCGCACAGGGCGCCTATCAGTTTACGGCTATGCAGGGAGGAAAGGCTTCAGACTGTATTGCCTGCGGCAACTGTGAAAAAGTCTGTCCTCAGCATATTAATATTATTGAGAACTTAAAAACGATTGCTGAGGAGCTGGAAAAATAAAAATGGCATGATTGTTGCATCAAGTACATTGAAAGCACAACGGGATGACTTATTTTTTGATGAGTTGTGCTATTTTTATTTGTTTATTTAGGCTAAATGAATGGAGCAGACCGGTGTCATGGGGGTTATTTTTGGCGATTTTCCGCTCTGAGACGCATAGCAGCAACAAAGAGAAGCCTGCAATCATCGCGGTAAGATGATTGCAGGCTTCTTTATTTCCGCCAGCGCAGCAGATAGCCGGTAAAACGCTGGTACATGGTCATTAGTGTCAGCACAACGGCACCGATGACAATAATGCCGGCAACAACCCGGGCATAATCGGCAAAGTCGGAGAAGTACTTTACATACCAGCCCAGACCGCTGGTGGCGCCGCCGCTGACAATATGCGGCATGGCACCCGGCAGGAGAATATGGAGCAGCATGGATTTCTTGCTGACGCCGATACCGTATGGGTGGGTACTGCTCTAAAGATGCGATAAAAGTAGAGTGAGGATAAATAAAAATTGCTTGCTAATTCATCTAACTCAATAGAATCAAAAAGAGTTTCTTCAATATAATCGATGGTGGTATTAACGATTTTCAGGTAATCCAAAGTACCACTTTCCGCCAGATAGTATCACTATTTTATTAGTAATAATTACCAAATTGAAACACGCGGATAGGGATAATGTTTTAAATATAAGTAAAACACTTTCCCTTCCCCGTATATTTTTGTTTCGTAATTCGAATCTACATTATTAATTGCTCAGTATCATCTTAATTCAGAATTTATTTGTACTTAGTAATAAGTTTTGCTATATCAATTATTAGCTGGCGTTGTTCAGGTGGAAAATCTTTAAGAAACTGGGCTATATCAGATTTCAAATAATCTTTTGTAGTGTAGGAAACACCAGTAATAAAATAGCCAGGATCAGTGTCTAGCAGACTCGCTATACGTATTAGCATTTCCAGACTCAGTTTCGTTTTGCCGTTTTCTACCTGGCTTATATAAACGGTGGAAACCTCCAGGTTCTCAGCAAGCTTTTCTTGTGTAAAGTACTTTTGTTTGCGGATTTTTTTTATTCGCTGCCCAATGGCATTGTAATCAATATACATTCAACATCACCTAGCTTAACTATATCAATGGCAAAAAATGTTAACATATAGTTTTTATAAGTTAGAATTAATTAATGGATTAATATTAAGTATAAATTTGTTTTGATATGTGTGTCGAACTCTCTTGTATTTAAGGAAATAGAGGGGGGGGCAACTCTAAGTGTTTTACAATCATGCACGTTTCATACTTACAATGCTTGGAATAGTGACAGGCATGGCTGGGTATTATTTGGAAATATCCTGTCAGGTCGACTATGGAAGGATATTGTGGCTAGGGAGTACCCTAACTTTTGCTATAGGTGGATTTATAATCGGAGGGGTAATCGAACATTTAAGTATCCGTTCCCATACCGATTATTTGACAGGCTTATGGAACCGGAGCTACTTTTATCTAAAGCTGCGTGAGCAAGTAGTACGAATGGCTAAAGGAAAAGGCCAGATGTGTGTCGCCATGATAGATGTGGATGGCTTCAAGAAGGTTAACGATCTGTACGGACATGCTATCGGTGACGTACTACTGTCTGGTATTGCAGCGATATTAAAACAAGACACCCGGAATAAGGATATTGTAATCCGCTGGGGTGGCGATGAATTCGCCGTCATTTTCGCGGAGACCTCTTTAAAAAATGCATTTGAAATCATGGAGAGAATCCGTCATAAGGTAGAGGGAACTTTTTCATCATATCACTTAACAATAAGCACTGGAATTATCTCATTCGAACAGGATAAGGATTTAAAAGACCTTTTGATCAAAGCCGATCAAACCCTGTATAAAGCAAAAGAACTGAAAAATTCGGTTATCGCGAGTAACTGACTCATGAAAATCAGACACCGGGATTTTAAGAAAACAAGAAACTAAGTTATATGATAAAATCCAGGAACTATCAGCAGAGTTTGATTGCAGAATAAAGCGGGAAAAGATACAACGGTTATTATCCGGGAATTGGGGAATGCATTGACAGAGTTTTTATTGTTCAGGCAACAGAAATGAGCCCCAGACGTTAAACTGTTTTTTTAAGAGACAAAAATACAGTGTCTATACTATCTTACATAAGAAAAGGGACAACATTTTAAGGAATTTGAATTATAAAAACACAAGCGAATATTGACATATATAGAAAAATAGATATAATAAAAACATGGAAGCTTTACTAATATTTAAAGTTTTGTCAAATGAAACTCGTCGCCAAATTTTAGAATGGTTGAAAAACCCGGATGAAAATTTTGGTACGCAAACATGCTTACCTGCTGACGCCGATTTTAAGGGAGGCATTTGCGTAGGAAGCATTCAAGCCAAAGCCGGACTGACGCAATCTGTTGTTTCGAGCTATTTATTGATGATGCAAAAGGCTGGGCTTTTGGAGTCTAGGCGGTATGGGCAGTGGACTTATTATCGCCGGAATGAAAAGTGCATTCAAGAGTTCTCAGATTACATCAGAAATGAATTATAAGAAAGTCCCCAAATTTACAAGTTATTTACTTTTTTTGTAAATAAATATCTACATTTTTGGATATTTATATTTAAAGATATGTATGGCTTGCATTATGGCAAATAATCAAATAATCAGTTAATTAGAGGGAGGTATTATCATGAAAAAAACCGTCATAGCTATCAACGGGAGCCCGCGGAAAAGCTGGAATACAGCGAATCTATTGACAAAAGCACTGGAGGGGGCAGCATCACAGGGGGCTGAAACGGAATTGATACATCTTTATGATCTCAATTTCAAAGGCTGCACCAGTTGTTTCGCCTGTAAAAGAAAAGGCGGCAAAAGTTACGGGAAATGTGCAATGAACGATGATTTGACCCCGGTCCTTGAGAAAGTGGAGTCAGTCGATGCCATCATTCTGGGGTCGCCCATCTATCTTGGAGCCGCTACGGGAGAAATGAGATCATTTATGGAGCGGCTTGTATTTCCCTACATCGTATATGATGAAAACTACTCTTCTCTTTTTAAGAGGAAGATACCGGCAGGCTTTATTTATACCATGAATGTCACCGAAAGCATGATGCAGGAATGGGGATACGACCAGCACTTCAAGGTGAGCGAAAGAATGCTTGGGAAGACCTTTGGCTTGGCGGAATCGCTTTGTGTTACTGATACATATCAGTTTGATGATTATTCAAAATATGTTGTCAGTGTCTTCGACCCGGACAAAAAAGCCGCCAGACGGAAGGAAGTTTTCCCGCAGGATTGTGAAAAAGCATATAACATGGGTATGCGATTTGCAAAGGAGACCTTTACAGATTCTGGGAAGTAGGATGGGAATGGGAGGGCGGGACAGGTTTATTGTCCTGCTTTAGCTTGGAAAAGCAATGGACAATGAACCTGTCTTGTGTCCCTTTAAATTAATAGGCTTTTGGGCTAAAAGACGAATTAAGAGGCGATGGCATGAAAGAAATGAGTTTAGAAGAATTGTGGCAGCTTTATCCTATTATTCTTAAAGACCATAACCCAAATTATCAATCGTGGTACGCGGAGGAAAAGCAGCGGCTACTTCACATCTTGCATGACTACGATATTTGTCCGTATCAATCATATAGGAAGCACGTCTGTTGAAGGACTTATTGCGAAACCAACCATTGATATTCTATTGGAATTACCTAAAGACTATGCTGTGAATGACATTGCTCAGCTGTTGCAGAACGATGAGTGGATTCTAATGCAAAAAGATGATAAACAAAGAACGCTTGATCTGGGAAAAGGATATACGCCCAACGGCTTTGCAGAAAAGGTATACCATCTTCATGTGAAACCGTTGGGAGATTGGAACGAACTTTATTTTAGAGACTATCTGCGACAATACCCTAATGTTGCACGGCAATACGAGGCGTTGAAGCTGGGTCTTAAAGAGTACTTCGAACATAACCGTGATGCCTATACCTATGCAAAGTCGGATTTTGTCATGGAACAATCTCAAAAGGCTAAATTGGAATTTGCAGGACGTTATTTGCCACCTGAACACTAATTCGCCTTTCAAGCAGTAGACGCCCTAATCCTGTTCTTTGGAGGAGGTCCGGGCGCGCAGCCCCGCAAAACTTCCGATAACCGCCGCGCCAGTGGAGCCGGTTTTGCCGTAAAGTGAAGCGCACGAAAACGGGGAAGTGGGGACAAGAGGGACACAGGTACGTCCCAAGAAGCCCCCACCTCTTAGGTGGGGGTAGTATGTTACATAATACACATAAAGAGGAAGACTTATGAAGAATGTAATTTGTAAAAAAATATACCTTGAATTGAGAACGCCGGGTAACGGAGATTTTGTGGCCGACATTGACAGAATCCTTCAAGCTTTAAAACCGGAGTATGGAGCGGTTCAGATTTCTATTGAAACCATTAAATTGTCCTATAAGCTGCTGCGGGATTTTGACTGGAAGCTCACAGTTACCTTAGTACAAAAAGGTTTTGCCTGGGAAATTGTAAACCTTGAGAGGGGAAATACTTCAGATAAGAATTTTGCTTATGCAGCTGATCTTGGGAGCACAACGGTTGTCATGCAGCTGATCGATTTGAATACTGGAAATATTTTGTGTGAAGAAAGCGGGGTCAATCATCAAGTCCGTTTTGGTGAGGACATCCTTAGTCGAATCGTTTACGTTAAGGATGATGATGCTCATTTAAGGGAAATCCAGCAATGTACGCTGCTGAATTTTATTGAACTCATGGATAAAATTCAAACTGTGACAGGCATTTCTCCGGACAAATGCGGTACATTCATTATCGGCGGCAATACTACCATGATTCATTTTCTGTTGGGGATTGACCCTTGGTTTATTTTCTATACTCCCTATACACCAGCTTTTAACCGGACCGGTTTCTTTGTTGGCCGTGAAATAGGCTTACCCTTTAATGGATTAGTATACTGTTTTCCTTCTAAAGCTAATTATTTAGGTGGCGATATTATCAGCGGGCTGTTGGCGTCCAAGATGTATGAACAAAGTGAACTAGCTCTCTATATGGATATTGGAACAAACGGCGAGATGCTTTTGGGCAACAATGAATTTCTGATTTCAGCTGCGGGTGCGGCAGGACCTGCCTTGGAAGGCGGTATCAGCAAGCAGGGAATGCGGGCGAAAGCAGGGGCGGTAGATTCGGTGCAAATTGTTCAAAATCAGTTGCAGATTACTACAATAGAGAATGCAAAGCCAGTGGGTATATGCGGTTCAGGGATTGTTGATCTTCTTGCTGGAATGTTGCTGGAAGGCTGGATTGATTACTCGGGTCGGTTTATTCCCGGCAGATCAGAGAGAATCCTTATGCGGGACGGAGAATATGTCATTGTTTACGCATGGGAGTACGAATCAGCCTTAAATGAAGATTTAATATTCAGTCAGGCTGATATTTTAAGATTTATGGATACAAAAGCGGCAGCGAACACCATGGTAGCGTTTTTAGTGGATGCATTGGGTATTACACCGGATAAGATTCAACGGGTATATCTGGCCGGAGCCTTTGGAACCTACATAAATATTGAGTCAGGAATTACCATTGGGTTATATCCCGACCTTCCCAGGGAGCGGTTTGTTCAGATGGGAAACGGCTCTATAAAAGGAGCCTACAAGTTGCTAAAAGATGCAGATCAATTATTGGTTGTAGAAGATCTAATTAGCAGTATAATCTATCTTTCCTTAGCTGAGGCAACGGATTTTCTGAATAAAATGTCAGCGGCCAAATTTTTGCCCCACACGGATTTTTCATTATATCCCACGGTCATTGAAAAGATCAAGAGCCGTAAACACTTGGAAAGTAGTTCCCATTAATCGTCTTTCCATCGATTGGACAATCCCTAACTGGCAACCTATCTTGGAGGTCGGTATGTTGCATTAAAAATCTACCCCTTTTCTTACAAAGAGGTGTTGGATAATGAAAAATCTGGCCAGATGCTTGTATTTAATAGTTTTAAAACTGCTGAAAAAACGATTTGTGGAATACGCTACACCGTTTGACCTGATATGGAGAACCGTATCATTGGTAATGGCGAAATGCATGATATCTCAAAACATCAAATCCATATATCCATAATTAACTATAGTATTTTTGTTAATTACAGGGGGGCTGGGAGGATTCTGAATCACGCTTAAATAGACATTGGTGTTACTGCTGCCTCATAATGTCCAGCAATAGACGGTATTTTTTGACCTAAACTTGACGGAAATCCGGTCCAGCATAACCACCCTCCTTGAAGAGGGGGAGGGAGAATTATGCTAATTCTCCCTGAATCACTGTCTTAACCATATGATCGTCGATAATACGGCGGCCGTTTTGTGCACCATAAAGCAACAATCAGTACATGCTTTATTGATAAGGCGAGCAATGCCGCTGGAAAACCGAAAAATTTCATCAATGGCATTGTCTGAAAAAATCGGATTGCAGCACCTGCGAACGAAAGATGCTGGTTGATATATTCACCGACCTGAGCTCTGTCATAGTAAGATAGTTTGCACTGTAAATCAATACGCTGTCTAATTGCAGCATAGGCTTGCAATTGCAGCCGTTCCCAAAGCTCCATTTGTCCAACCAAGATAAGTGCCATGGGGCTTTGGGCATCCATTCGAAAGTTCAAGAGAAACCTGACTTCTTCTAGCATTTCTTTATCCAATAGATGGACTTCATCCGCGATAACGACCGGTGATAAATGATGGATACCCTGCAAAAGCTCAATTTCCCGGTGAAGTTGTCGTTTCGCATCCCCACGGTAAAACTTGGATTCACAACCGAGTTGCTCCAATAGCCCTTTGTAGAAATGACGAGGTGTCAACTGTGAATCTGCCAAGTACATAACCGAAAACTTCGCTGGATCAAGCAACGCCTTAAAGCGGCGAATCGTCGTTGTTTTTCCTGTGCCGCAGTCACCGGTAACAACTGCAAACCATTGGCGCTGCGCGGCATATTTAATGATCCTTATAATATGGCTGAATTTAGATTTTTATGGATGATGCGAATTTACCGGGGGAAGATTTAGAAATTGTTTTTTTTTTCAATTGTTAAAAATTGTAAGTATTTTGTAACAGATGATAAAGGAATTTTGAAAAAATATATGTTCTCGGGGTGAAGCGAATGTCTGAGAAGCACGTTAACCACCTGGCGAATGAGAAGAGTCCGTATTTATTGCAGCATGTACATAATCCGATAGACTGGTATCCGTGGGGCGAGGAAGCTTTTGCGAAGGCGAGAGAAGAAGACAAACCAATATTTTTTAGTTGTGGCTATAGTACGTGCCACTGGTGTCAAGTTCACAATTGCAAGTAGACGTCTGCTAATAAAAGGGACGTCTATTTTTTTTCGAAAAAGGGGGAAAAAATTGTGGAGCAAAGCACGGGCATGATTATATTCTGCTTCATGAATCTCAAGGGGGGCGTGGGAAAAACGACACTTTCCACACACGTTGCTTGCGCCTTGGCCAAGCTAGGAGTTAAAGTACTTTTCATTGATAATGACAAACAGGGGAATGCCAGCCGCTTTTTTCAAGCGCAGACAGAAAATACTTTAGCCGAAGTTTTAGACAGCAGCATTTCAGCAGCACAGGCAATTCAAAAAACCGCATATAAAAACCTTGATCTTATTTCAGCGGATATGGGACTAGCTGCAGTGAATTTTGACATTATGCTTTTCGATAAGTATAAAAATCGCAATCAAAAGTTTTTACTCAAAGAGGCATTAGAGCCAGTTCGTACACAATATGACTTTTGCATTATCGATAATCCGCCAGATATCAATACCAGTGTCTACAACGCGTTGATGGTCGCTAATGAGGTTATTTTTGTAACGACACCGGATTGCTATGCACGTGATGGCATGAACTTAATGTACGAACAGCTGCAAGCGGCAAAGAATGATCGAATCACGATGGACCAGGGATATAATGAATTGTTGCCGGACCGGCGCCTTCGTTTCCGGGGTTGTGTGCTAAACAAATATACGCCAGATTCCGGCCCAATTTTAGAAACCATCCAGAAGAAAATGCCCACTTTTTCTACCACCATTCGTTTAACCAAGACGGGAGCTAACCGGTTGCGTGAATCAGCCGAGCGTGGGATTTCCGTGCAAACACTTTCACCAACTTGCGGTTTTTCGCGGGATTTTAAACATTTTATGGAAGAGTTGTTCTACACAAAAGAAAGTGAGAACAGCTAATGGCAAAAAGACTGGATATGAATGATTATTTCAATCGGGCATCACAAAACTCGGAGACACTGCCGGAATTGGTACACATGCTGGAAATGTCTGCACTTGTTGTGAATCAACAAAACTTTTACAGTATCGCAGATATAGAGGCGTTGGCGGCGGACATTCTGCGCAACGGGATTCGTCAGCCGCTTGTAGTGGTGATGCAACAGGATGGGGCCACCTATCGTCTGATTTCAGGGCATCGGCGCCTGGTCGCTTTACAGTATCTAAAAGATCAGGGAGAAGCCGTTCCGGAAAAGATCCCTTGCATCATACGCCGTTTTGAAACAGAGGCAGATGAAATCGAAGCAATCATTTCGGCCAATTGCCAACGCGACAAAACCATAGAGGATGAACTCAATGAACTGAAATATTTGCAGCCGATTTTTCGCAGACGGTTTGAGAAAGACAAGCCAGGAGGAAAGTTCCGCGCATATTTTGCTCGCCAGTTGGGATTGTCCGAGTCGACACTGAAAAGAAAGCTGGAGCTATTGAAGCTTTCGCCGGCAATTTTAAACCGTCTCAAAGAAGGAAAACTGCCGTTGTCGGCAGCGTATGAATTAACCGGCCTATCGCCGGAAGAGCAAGAAGAGGCGGAACAGGCCTTGCCGGAAGACGGGAGTGTGCAGGCGGCCATTGAGGTGAAAACGGAAATCCGGTCGCAGAAGCCTGCGGCGGTGGTCCGGGAAGAAGATGCTGGTGAGAAGGAGCTTACTGTAGAAGGGGAAACGGTAGGAACTCCTGACAGCAAGAAAAGCAGAAAAAAGCCTTCACCAAAAGCAGAGAGTTCTTCCCAAGAGGAACTCGGCGGCGTATCCCCCATCCATGCGAATCAACCCCTGCCGAACGATCTTCCTGAACAATTTGCGGCGGCCGTTTACGAAGAAGATGAAGTAGAGGGTATGGCAAAAGAACAAATCGAAACAGCTGAATTTTGCAGCCTGTCCGTACAAATTCAAAGAAAGAGCATCCTGTGGGTAGCGGATTTTTGCCGCAATCAGATGCGGCAGACAGCCGAGCGTTTGGTAGAAGAAAAAGATACCTCGAAACAAACCGTGGGCAGAATCGCTGTATGGAAGGAGTTACTTTCCCATCTGGACAGTTTGGAAAAGAACATAGCGGGATAAAGTTCTATTTACTAGCGGCAGAGATTCTGCCGCTTTTTTTATGCTGCTAAAGGAGAGATCAGACGTTACCTTTGCTAAATTCTCTTACGAATATTTTAGCATCAGGGGATTCAAATCCGGGTAGTAAAAAATAAAATAAGCTTTGTAAACAATGGCGGATTATTGCCTACAAAACTTATTATACGAGGAGGGAATTCCATGGAAAAAACAAGCCGGGAAGAATTAGAAATTGTCATTGCCGCGCTGCAAGAGAAAATTATGGTCCTGGAAACGGAGTTAAACGAGCGCGGCGTATTGAATGTCGAGCAAATTATTGAGCCGAAGGATTATCAGGAAATAAAAGCCCATGCCGGGAAACTGGAGAAAGACGTCGAGGCCCTGCGATATATCCTGTCCTTTTCCGGTGTCCAGTCGTTGGACATGCTGGCCGCAGAGTTTCTTGCGATTTTACAAACGCGGCTAAAACAAATCGCGGTGGAATTTGAGAACTTTCCAGCAGGTCTGGAAGAACGGAATATATTGAAAAAAATTATTCACAGCCTGCACAGCGGCGCGCGCCAACTTGATGAACTGCTCAAGTAGGAGGTGCTTAGCATGACATTAGCGGAAAAAATTCGCGGTTTGCGGGTAAAAAACGGTTACAGCATTTCCAAGCTTTCCCGGCACGTAGGCGTCGACCGGACAAGCATTTACCGATGGGAAGAAGGAATGACGACGCCAACCCTGGCCAGCCTCACGCTGCTTGCGCAATTTTATGGGATCGACGTTAAGAAGCTCCTAGAAGATGATGAGCTTATTGATTTACGGCTGCTGGTTAAAAATCTCGAAGAACGTGTAGAAAAACTGGAGCGGAAAGGGGAGGGGCCATGAGCATCATTCGAGTAGAAAAACAACAGAAATACACCTGTGTAAGCAATGTTCCCTTGCGGGATGCCCGCCTGTCCCTAAAAGCGCGTGGCCTTATTACCTACTGCTTGAGTCTGCCGGATAACTGGACGTACAGCGTTAGCGGGCTAGTGAAAGTGATTGGCACCGAAGGAAAAAGCTCTATTCAGTCGGCGCTGCACGAATTAGAAGCTTGCGGTTATCTTATTCGTAGGCGCTTGCACGATAATAGCGGCAAATTTACCGGTACGGAATATGTTCTTTACGAAGAGCCGCAAATACAGGCAGAACAGCCATTTACCGAAAATCGGTCAATGGCTGTTTCGGAGGAAAAGGAACCATTTACCGATTTTCCGTCAACGGTAAACCCGCCGACGGCTAAACCGTCAACGGAAAATCAGCCACTACAAAATACGTATTCTTGACTTACCTCCGTGTACAAATTGTGGGGCTAATCGACTAAGTGAAAATCAAAAATTTTGTCATGCATGTGGCAAGGAGCTAGTTTCAAAATCTTCTTTTGAAAAGTGTATGCAGCTTACCATTGATGAATTGCCTTTAACCAAATGGCAAAAAGAAAAAATAAAAAGAGAAACATCCTTAAAAACTGTCAAAGATTTTATTTCTAGGATTGATATCGGAGACGAATTAATAAAGCCTTTTGGGTTTGGGAAAAAAAGGGCAGAAAAAATTAGTAATACGATCAATAAATTTATAGAGGAGTTTTTGGCATAAATGGCAAAATTTAATTATTCAGTTAGTGCTTATACTCCCGTAAGTAATTTTACAACAACTGGGCTCTTTGATGATGCTTATGAGCATTCTAGCAGGTCAGCGATCGATGAATTTATTGATAAGAGAACATCTTTATTTGCGTTGTTAAGCCCATATGGCCAAGCTATAGGGACTGCTCCATATGAATTGACGAACATGATTTTACTTGGGTGTGTTTCTGCGGTAGAAAGTTATATTAGGAAAATAGTGAGAAGTATAATTAATACTGATAGTTTTTCTCGTAAAAAGTGTGAATCGCAAACGCTTACGTATGGTGCAGCCATTTCACATCAAGATAAAGAGATGCTACCCGAAGCATTATTAGAAGGATACTCATTTGCTAATGGAAAGAATATTAAAGATACAATAAAAGCATTCTTGGATATTCAATGTGATCAAAATGCAGCCTTAAAGACAACGCTTTCCGAATTCTCCATGGTTTGCCAATTACGACATTGTATAGTTCATCGTTTTGGATTTTTGGGTTCGAATAATGCAATAACTTTAGGATTGGCAACACATAAGAATTATTTGGAGAAACCCCTAAAAATTAACTTTGATCATTTAAATGAAATGGTGCAAGTATGCGAAAATACCGTAAAGCTTCTCAATAATTTTCTTTTTTGCGAAATTCTAGAGAGAACGTTTGGTCAATGTACTGAAAGATGGCATTTTGACTATAGAAGAGATAAAAGAGCTTTTATGAAATACTTTAATCTGTTTAAAGACTCGTCACAAAATAGTAATGAAAGAGACATTTATAGAAATTTTATTATATGTATGAAAAATAGTTATGGAGAGGGATTTCAAGATAGACGCTCTGGCTAGATATTATACGGAAGAGAAGATTGATCTTAACCAGATTTGATGGACATGGAGAATACCCCGTATAATAGAAGAAAACGGAGGTATTCAAAATGAGCCAATCAAAGTATGACCGGGGATTCAAGAGCGGGTTGTTCAAAGAATTGTACGAGGCGAAACAACAACTACCGAGATGGCCCAAGAACTAGAACTACACTAAAATAAAAAAGTTCGACTTTATTTACGAACATCGCTCCAAATTTCGGATTGCGAAGATGTGCCATGCATTGCAAGTATCAAGGAGCGGTTATTATGCTTTTATAAAAAGGCCTCTTAGTTCTCAGCGTAGGCGTAGAAAAGAATTATTAGCAGCCATCAAAGAGGTATTTTATAAAAATCACCGGATTTATGGTGCGCCACGTGTTGCGGCCGACTTCCACAAGGCCGGAGAGTCAGCGTCAATACAGTAGCAAAAATTATGTGTGAGAATGGGTTGTGCTCAAAAACAACGAAAAAATATAAAGCTACCACGAACTCCAAGCATTCCCTGCCAGTAGCAGACAATGTTTTGAATCGAGATTTAATGCTACCCATCGTAATTAAAAGTGGGTGTCTGATATTACTTACATCAAAACAGACGAAGGTTGGCTCTACCTGGCAATTTGTCTGGGCTGAATCGAAAAGATATTGATAAAGCATTTAAAGAATTGAAAGAAGAAAATGCTATCATTTCGCCTGTACGTTGTAAATGGAAACTGGTGAAATGATAACTAGTTTTTCGGTAGTTCTCTGTTGTGATAGATGCTATTAAGGGTGTTCGCCTAGACTTCGGTTTAGGCGATTTTTTTGTTGTGAGGTGGTGCATTTTTAGAAGTTATAAAGGATTTTTTTGAAAATCGTGGAAGATTATAAAAATTGATGCCTGCAATGTCTGTGCGAAAGAGTTTTTCGAAAATTGATGAATTATATTTAGTAGAAAGTCTAAAATCAACATTCTTCACAATTAAATCGGTTATTTAGAAGTGCTACAGGTAGGATGTGATGATGCTTATGGCTATGCAGATGTATGTTGGTATTACAGATTTCGATTGGTTTAAGATTTTGAAGCAAGCAAACTGCGACGAAGTTAATTTTTGGAAACCAGGTGGTCGGACTAATTTTAAGGCATTGAATGAAGGGAATATGTTCTTATTTAAATTACACAGTCCGCAGGATTATATTGTTGGCGGAGGTTTTTTCTTAAAGTTTTCCATTCTACCCGCTTCATTAGCTTGGGAGGCATTCGGCATTGCAAATGGTGCAAAAAATTTGTCAGAACTCAAAGACCGAGTATACAAGTACAAAAAAACAAACCGATTATCTGACCCTGATCCGCAAATCGGCTGCATCATCCTTTCCATGCCCTTTTACTTGGAAGAAAGAGACTGGATTCCCGCTCCGAAAGACTGGAATCGCAATATCGTTCAAGGAAAAACATACGACGATTCTGAAATTTACGGATTAGCACTATTTGAACAGATTCAAGAGAAACTAAGAAATCGAGAATTCGTACCATTAGTTGTAAAAGAGGATGAATTAGAAAATCGCTACGGCAAAGGGCAGCTAATAAAACCAAGAATCGGCCAAGGAGCTTTTAAAGTATTAATTACAGATGCATATCAAAGAAGATGTGCGATTACTGGCGAAAAAACACTGCCTGTTCTTGAGGCGGCTCATATAAAACCATATAGTCTTGAGGGGCCGCATGCAATCAACAATGGATTGCTTCTAAGGCGGGATTTTCATACCTTGTTCGATCGAGGCTATATAACCGTTGATAAATCACTAACAGTAGAAGTTAGTCATCGAATTAAAGAAGATTTTGGTAATGGTAAAGAGTACTATGCCCATCATGGTCGTAAACTGATTATTCTTCCGGAGCGGAGAGATCAACTGCCAAGCCCACATTATTTGGAGTGGCATAATAAGAATGTCTATCTCGGGTGAACAACTGGTCATTTCAAACCGTTGGTGACTACTGTGCTTAGTCAACCGGATCAGATTTCAGCCGAGACAAGAGTTGATATCTTCAGGCAATTAAACAGTTTGAAAAATATATTGCTTCTTAATATGGTTTTACTAATTTGGGGATTGCAATGAATGCGAAAGAAACGACGTGAAGCTTTTTATTTGAATAGATATGGAGATGTGTGTCAATGACTGAGGAAACTATAAAGTTACATATCAACAAATATAAATCATATGTTGATTTTATGCTGTCACAGCAGCAATGGTCGGGACTTACAAAAGTTGAAGTTGAACAATGGCTGAGTAATTTTCGTGATTTGAACCTTCAAGAAAAGTATTTAGTCTACAAACTACTTACAAATCTTATTTACTACTCAGAAAAGGATGTTCTTGATGCTTTACGAGAAGGTATATTTAATTGCTTATTTTACGAGATTGTCTTAAGCAAGCAGATTTCAGCTGATTTCGGACTCAGCCAGCAAGCTCTTTCAAATATAATTAGAAATGAGCTGCGAAATACTTGTTTTATACCGTTGTTAGATAGTAATTCTCCTCATGAAAGTGGAAACTATGTAACAAGGCTTCTTGTACAACAAGGATTGATTCATACTGATCAATCTATGTTCCTTGATAAAGTTGTTTCTGCGTTCCAATCAAGAGTTTTTTCTCATTTGGTAATTGTAGACGACTGCGTTGGTAGTGGGGATCAGCTCCGTACTTTTTGGAATGAAGCCCAAGTGTCGGTAGAGAATAGACCTGTATTGTTAAAGACATTTTGTTCCGATAACAATATCAATGCAAATTATCTTACACTATTTGCTTATGACCAAAGCATTGTTACACTTAAGCAAGAATGCCCAAATCTTAAAATATGTTGTGTTCGTACCTTAAGTGATATGCATAGAGTTTTTTCGGATAGTTCGTATGTTTGGGCAAGCGAAGCTGAACGACAAGCAGCTTATGAATTGTTTTCTGGTTTAACAACGAATAATGGAATTTCTCTTTATGGATACAAGGGGCTAGATTTTGCTTTTATTATGCATCAAACTATTCCTGATTGGACGCTTCCGCTTCTTTGGCAAGAAAATGCTGACTGGAAATTGTTGATGAGGAGGAAAAATTCAGATGCTTAATCAATACAATCCATTTAAAGACAACCGAACTGAACAGATGAGAGATCTGTGGAAATACTATGTTCCTTTTCCAGGATTGGATGGAGCCGGGAAGCCGATAGTAGTTGAAGGCGGGCGAGGAAGCGGAAAGACAATGTTTTTTCAGTGTAATTCATGGAGACAAATTCTGTCCCAAATAAGAAAGAGCGAACAACCGACTAGCTATTTATTTGATAAATACGACTTTGTTGGAATTTATTATCGAGTTGATACGACGTTTGTCTCTTCAATGCGTAATCGGGAGGAAACAGATTGGAGCTCAATATTCGAAACCTATTTAAGTATTTGTGTTTTGCAAGAAATACTTGAACTAATTTTAATTGTAAGAAATGACATGGCTATAGATGAAACAGAAATAAATAATTTTGTTGTAGATTTCTCTAAAAGGCTAAACCCTAATAGCCGAGTTGATACTTTGTTAGAGTTTCGACATGAAATAGATCTTTATTTAGATGCCATTGAAGATAGAATTAACGGTCTAGAAAATAATGATTCATTTAAAGTCAGATGGGTAAATGCCCATCGAATAATTAGAGATATCTGTATTGCCTGCAATCGGATGCTGAAAAGAGATATCTTATTCAAAATTTTTGTTGATGAATATGAAACGCTTCAAGACTATCAGCAAAAAATCATCAACACTCTGATAAAACACAGTACTTTACCAGTTATATTCAATATTGGATTACGACCACAAGGAATGAGAACTAATGAAACGATTTCTGCAACTGAAACAATAGAAGCTCCACATGACTATGAGATGTTGACACTAGGAATAGAAGGTTCAGCAATTTATCCCAAAATTCTCAAGGAAATATGCAAAAAGAGAATTGCTTTAGGTAAGGAACAGGGAAAAATCCCCAAATCGGCGCCTGAAGAAATTGAGTTTTATTTAGGTTCGTATTCACTTGAATATGAGTTGGAGCGAATTAATCGTTTCCCTTCATTACTTCCGCACTTAAAGAAACTGCGATTGCTAATTCAAGAGATTGGAAAAACAGAAGATATTCCTAAACAAAAAATTGAAGAATGTGTCTCTATTCTGTGTGACCAAGCTCCCAGTTTAAATTCCCGTTTGCACTACGCGCTTTTGTGCAAAAAAACACCGTTTACGCCTACTTTGTGTGAATTATATGAAGCTTATTCTTCAAATAGCAAACGCTATAATGACTGGATGCATAACAGAAAATTTGGTCTCATTTTTTTGCTGTGCAAAGAAGCAAAGAAAGAAAAAATGTATTATGGTTTCGAAGTATATACTGCGCTTTCATCAAATATTGTTAGATACTTTTTAGAACTTTGTGAACAAGTTTTTCGTATTGCATTTTTATCAAATTATTCATGGGATACGATGATTGTTCCGGAAATCCAGACAGAAGCTGCACGTTATGTGAGTGAATATAAGGTGGTAGATATTGCTGGATATGAGCCTTTCGGAAAAGAGCTTCGGTTATTTATTCAATATATTGGACAGATTTTCTACAGACTTCATACAGCAGAAAACAATACATTAGGGGAACCTGAGCCAAATCATTTTAATACGAAAGACTTATCATTGTCCAATCAAACTAAGCGTTTAATTTCATCTGCAATCATGTGGAACGTATTGCAAGAGGGAGAACCAACAAAAAGAAAACAATCAAAACTCTCACCAGAAACAGTTGATTACTATATAAATAAAATTTATGTTCCGTATTTTGGAATTTCGTATAGAAATCAAAGAAAAATTCAGTTAGATGTTGACATCTTGAATCAACTACTAAGTGGAGATGAAGGAGAAGCTAAAGCTGGATTTAGAAACTTTTTCAAGTTAAAAGAAGACCAACCTGTTATCAGTGAAAATCCTACCCATCAAGTTTCTCTTTTCGATTTTGGGCAAGGAGGTGGCGTATGATTCGTGAGGAATATTTGTTTGAAGATATTGCTGATTATTTATATAAAAGCAATGATTTATTGATTGCTGGAATGCCGAGCACAGAAGAAAGAAGTAGCTTTTTTAAAAATTTATGGACTGATAGATGCAAAAGTGTTCTGCTGTTGAAAAGATTAGATGATGGTAATATGTTTTTTCAGTTGTGTTGTGGGAAAGATGTTGTGCAGCAGAACACGGTTGATTTGTGTATTGCAACATCTAGATTGTTACGTTATTTAAACGTCGATGAAAAAAATGTCTTATTAGATATGTCTAGTTTGGATCATGTACTTATAATGTTTTTTACAAAGCAATTTTTAACGCAGGTAGTTCCTAAAACACTATTTGCTGCATATATTCGTCCCAAGCAGTATAGTCAACAATCAGGTAACGTTGGTTTTTCGCTTTGTGATCAAGTCCTTGCAGTAAATTCGGTTCCTGGATTTGCAAAACGCGAGAGTGGAAAACAAACGCTATGTTCTTTTTTGGGCTTTGAGGGAATTAGACTTAAGAGTATTTTAGAGTCAGTGCATAATGTTGATAAGTTTATTCCAGTAGTAGCCTTTCCTTCGGGTGCGCCTCAATGGTATAATGTAACAATGTGGAATAGTATGGATACATTGCAAAGTGAGAATCGAGATTACGCTATTCGAAAATGCTTTTCAGAAAGCATATTTGAAGCGGTCAATCTCTTACAGCAAAACATTCTGCACGATGAAAAAGTCGTTTTAGCTCCACTAGGAACACGGGCTCATTCAATGGCATGTTGTTAATTTGCAAAATAAATCATCCGTGATATAGCAGAATAAAAGAGCCGGAAATTTGGTCTAATTTACAAACCAAGAGGAATCATGCAGCAGAGCAAAAAGCGGTTTTGCAAATTGATACAACGTGAGTTTGCCCATTCATTCATCCGCAGAAAAAAGCCCGCAACAACGTGGTTGCGGGAAAATAGAGAAGTAAAATCACAATCCGGATTCCGAAGCGACTGCGAAAACGGCCTCGTCATCAATTAATTCAAGTTTTTTGGCACAGCCGTAAAGCAAGCAATTGGTTGCCAGATTGTTAATCAAGCGAGGAAACCCACGAGAACGTGAAGTAATGGCCTCAATGGCCTGGGGAGAAAAAATATCATGAAGAGCGCCAGCCAACTTAAGCTGATGCAGGATGTAGTGCCTGACCTCATCTTTCGAAAGGGAATTCATCTGATAACGCATCACCACCCGTTGGGCCAGGGGCTGATTGTGACTTAACCGTAACCGTTCCATAAAATGAGGAAGGCCAACCATAATCAGTATAAACGGATTGGCAGAATCCATCGCAAAATTGAACAACAAGCTAATGTCGTTTAAAAACTGATTGGAGACCATTTGCATCTCATCCAGAATGAAAACCGGTGTCATCTTTTGGTTGTGAAACAGATGAAGCGTGGCCTGCTGGATTTGAGCAAACAGGTCGACCTTGCGAAACTTCGGCTCCTGTCCTAACCCTACGGTCAACCCCCTGTAAAAGTCAGATACGGTGACAGTAGACAAGGGAAAGTAGATGGCCTTAAACAACGAAGGATTGAGCGAGGCAGCGAAATTTCTCATCAGCGAAGTTTTTCCTGCGCCAGCCTCGCCAATCACAACGCCCATACCGCGAGTCGACTTTAAATATTCCAGTCTGGCCGTGCCTTCGGAGAATCCTTGCGAGGAAAAGAAGTGTTTGGTTTCAAGCTCTTTGCGAAAGGGCACCGACGAGAGAGAATAAAAGGATTGGAACATCACACATCCTCCTTTTGGCAGGCCAGTAAACTGCCAAAAGAAATCGCAGTCTCTTTGGGAAAGTCCCTGCGTTCCCGTTTGACTTGGGAGTTGTCCCGAAACGATACCGGCGCAGCCACACCTACCTGGATGTCATTGTCATAGATATAGACTTGCTCGGGCGACTCCGGATCATAGCGTACTTCAATCCGTTGCCCGACTAGCTTGGCCGGGACTTCAAACAAACGGTTTGACAGCGTGATCGTTGCGTCGTGCTTCACCTTACGGTATTCCCGCTTAAAAAAGAGTCGTTCCAAAGCATAGGGATCCGTATATAATCGGACAGAAGACGGCTGTGACAAAAATAAGTCAAAAGGAGACATGTCCAGTGCGGAATGCGGTTTGCGATTGTAATCGCTCTCCAGCCACTTCCAAAACTGAGCATTTAAATCATCCAGGGATTTAGGCATATTGTTGGCAAGGAGCGGGTAAAAACGACGGCGCACTGTGCCGAAAAAACGCTCAATTTTTCCTTTGCTCTGCGGATCATAAGGCTGAGTATGAGTCAGCGTAATACCAAGAGCGGCGCAAGCTAAATGAAGCTCCCTGGCATGATACACCTTGCCGTTGTCAACATAAATCATCTTCGGGACACCCCGGCGGAGAATGGACTCTTTGAGCACCGCTTTCATGGGACTAAACTTCTCCGTAAACGAGAACTGAGCAAAAGGAACCAGCCGGGAGCAGTCGTCAATAAAGGCGAACAAATGAGTTTTGAGCTTCTTGCCGCCAATCGTAAGGTAAGGGCCAATGGACATATCGCCCTGCCACAGAATATTCACCTTATCATAACTAAAGCGTTTGCGTTCCTTTAATGCTTTCTCCTCCGGCCATAAAAGCTGTTGTGATTTTAAGAGCCGGTAAACGCTGTGGTAAGACACTTTGTCAGGAGCCAACACCGTGTTCTTAACCAGCTTTTCATAAAACAGCACAACAGAAAGCTCCCTGTTTTTCTGACGCGAAGCAATAATCTGCTCCTTTAGCTCTGGTGAGATCACCCGGCTTCTCCCGCGGTCAGAACGGCCTTTGGGTTTTAAGGCCACAAATCCGCCGCGGCGATAATCGCGGAGCCAGCCCTCCAGAGTTTTCGGTGCAAATTCTTTGCGGCCATAATAGGGGACCTCATGGAACTTGGCGCAGATTTCGGACAGGTAGTCTTGTTTAGAATCGACTTGATCATTCAAAAGCGGGGCGATCAGCCCATAACGAAATAGAGCGACTTGCTCGCGATCTTCATTTGTCAATGAACACACCTCCGGTAAATGGGGAGGCTAGCCGGCTAACCTTGTACAAAAGCCATCATACCGCAACTTTCTGACCTTCGCCAGCGAAAAGTTATGTGGGAACGCACTGGTTTACGCTCAGATAGAACCTATGGTACAATGAATGTGCCATAAAAGTATGTTTGTAGTGTTGATGAAACCTTTGCGAAAGGGTTTCGGCTGTGGGGACAGTTAACATACAAACCATTTTTGTGGCTTTTTCTTTTACATCTTGCGGAGTGACTTCAGGCCAGCCCTGGTCGCGGAAAAACATCTCCAGAAATAGCAAGTTGCCATGGAATCGTCTTCGATAAAAGCGCAGTAGGGCTGAACAAATTCTTGACGTGGTTGCCTTGGCAAGAAAGATTTGTTGCAACGCGGTCACAATGAACTCCAGTGAATACTGGAAATAGGGCAGTGCAAAGGAAGGCAGCATCGATATCGTCAGTTTGCACGTTTTGCAGTAGAACCTGGCTACCGGAATCCGTTTTTCCCATTGCTCATTCAAGATATTGCGCCAATAGCTGCCATGCCGATGAATCGAGTGAACGGCTCCGCAGACGGGACACTTTTCCGGTCGAACAATTTCTAATGCCTGAAATCGGGTAATGTATTGCGTAATAGTTTCTTTAACTGTAATCAGAATCTGCAAAAAATCCGCTCCCGTTGCTGTTGTAATGTGCAATATATTATAGCAAATTGGAACGGATCTGAAAAAACGCTTCGTCCGTATGATTCTGCAATATTTTCCCCGGCCAAGGATTAGATTTTTTGCAAGCTAACAGCATGTGCAATCTTTGCCTGCCAGCATCCAAATACGCGAATAATTTATGATTATGTTATAGAAAGCAATCAGCGGGCAGTAGGCATTGCGAATATAACGATTTATCATCTCTCGTCTTTTTTAAATACATAAATAAGAAAGGAGTGCTACTGTGGTCGATTACAGCAAATTCTACACACCGCCAGAGGTTGCGGATCTCTTAGTTAAACAATTGAACATTTCTGCACCTTCTAAGATTGTAGATATTTGTTGTGGGAGTTGCAACCTTTTACATGCAGCGGGTAAACGATGGGGTAAAGCGAGTCTGTTTGGCATTGATGTTATAAAGCATACAAGTACAGATGTAATATGTGTACAATCTGATGGGCGAAAATTTGCACTTGAGCATACATCTCAATATCCCCTTGTGTTGGCAAATCCCCCTTTTGACTTTGGTGCTTCAAAAAAAGAATATTTGGAATTATACAGTAGTATTCCAATAGGATATAACACCTCACGCCTAGAAATAGAAATGTTGTTAGCTAATCTTCGACTGCTAGCGGAGCAAGGCATATTAATGATAATTATGCCAAGTACCTTTGTCACTGCTGAAAGCCATTATAGAATTCGAGCGTATCTCGGCCAGGAATTTTATATTCAAAAAATAATTCATATGCCAGATGAAATATTTGGTTCTGCAAAAATTAGTAGTTGTGCATTAGTAATTAAACGTGATAAATCGCAACGTCGATATACTAAGCGTTTCTATGTTGCTATTGAGAACAATAAATATTCTATTTTAAAGCCAACAAATATTCCCCAAAGTCTAATCAGAGATGGAAAATGGGATGGTACTCTATTACCAGATTCAAAAACTATTAAACTCACTTTTCGCCGTGGAAACATTTCTAGTCAGTTTTTTCAAGATAAGGGGGTTCCTATATTACATACTGCAAAAATACAATATCCTTGGGAGCCGTCCATACGTTATGTTGCTACGTCCAATGAAATGATGGTTTGCGCAGAATCTGGGGATATTATTGTAAGTCGAATTGGAAAGTCTGCGGGACAATGGTATAAATACAACGGGCCTAAAGTTTTGATTTCTGATTGCCTTTACGTCATAAAAGATCCAGCAGGAGACGTTGCCCGAAAATTAAATGGACAACAATATTCTTATCCACTAAAAGGGGTTGCTACTCGCTATATTACAATGGCTGACTTCAGTGCATGGCTTGAAGCGCTCTAGAGGTCAGTGCACAGGATACAAGGGGACGGTTTGTTTTCCTTGAAGATGGTGTATTGATAAGTGAAAGAAGGAGACAGGTTAGTTCAGAATAAAATTTGCTTAGCAATAATCCGACAAAAATAAAACACCGCAAAATAATAGCCCCATCAACTGGCTATTATTTTGCGGTGTTTTTATTTGACGATAGGAAATATCATTAGCAGTTGATCGGCTGATGGAAACTTACTATATAAAATCTAAAAAAGAGATAACGTATAATAAATTGCGCAAATTGAAAAAGACATAAAAAAGGACAAGTTTGCAGTCCGATGGTAAAATGAAGTCACCACAACACCATTTACCGAAAGGGGAATTGCAAACATGTCCAAGAAAATTATACAGTTGAATGAGGAAATCATCAAGGGAGAGCTTAAAGAGCTGGTACGCAGTAGCGTAGAAGAAACACTTAATAATCTGTTAGAACAGGAAGCGAAAGATCTAACTCAAGCTGCTAAATATGAACGAACAGAAAGCCGTCAGGGCTATCGTTCTGGCCACTATGACCGGGATTTAACAACTACTTCAGGCAATGTTACGCTAAAAATGCCAAGACTCAAAGGTATTCCTTTTGAAACAGCCATCATCGAAAGATACCGTCGACGGGAAAGTTCTGTAGAAGAAGCTCTGATCGAAATGTATTTAGCCGGAGTCTCCGTACGACGGGTCGAAGATATTACAGAAGCGCTTTGGGGTACTAAAGTGTCTCCAGGGACCATCAGCGAGTTAAACAAAAAAGGGTAAGCGTCAACCAGTCCCCACGTGGTGCTCACGCACTAGCCCTGAGATAATAATCTCGGGGGGATTGAAAGATGAAAACGAATAATCGGAAAACCTTTACGGACGTCGAGAAAGCAGCCTTGTTAAAATCTTATCATGACAGCGGCAAAACGAAAAAAGCATGGTGCAAAGAAACCGGCGTTGGGCTAAGTACTTTGCATCGCTGGTTACGTCCAGACAAAAGTCCAATAAGTCCTCAACTTCTGCCAAACTGGATTTCTGTAATTTTAACGGCTCCAGTGCCATCAAAAGATCTTGAAATTCATGTTGGCAAGTGCACCATCCCCATTGATCGGCAGACCGATTTGAATTTGCTGGCTGGCGTGCTCAAAGTTCTGGTTGAAGTATGCTGAAGATAGTAGATCAAACGCCGGTATTCTTAGCCTGTGGTGATACCGATATGAGAAAGTCCATTAACGGCCTCAGCGCCATCGTCAAAAATACCTTTCAACTCAATCCTTTTGACAAAGCCTTCTTTGTCTTCTGTAACCGCCAGCGCAATCGGATTAAAATACTGACCTGGGAAGATAATGGCTTCTGGCTGCATTTGAAACGCCTGGAGAGAGGTCATTTTAAATGGCCGGCAGTCGGTGAAACCACTACCATGATCCTTTCGGCCGATGAACTGTGGAATTTAATCCAAAGTCCTGGATTAGAGCAAAAGCTGCGTCGCACACAGGTGTTGGCAGGTCGATAAAGCCGCGTAATTCCTGGCTTTACACCTCGTTTTCTGGTATAATGAAAGAGACAGAACTGGACGGGAAATGAGGATTCTTTTTGAAAACACAAGCACAGTTAGAAGCAGAAAATGCGCAATTAAAAGCGCGCGTTCAAGAGCTGGAAGTATTAAATAAATGGTATGAGGAACAACTGAGACTGAATCGCCAAAAGCAGTTTGGTTCCTCGTCCGAAAAAAGCCAACGCGATGATTTAGCCCAACTGAATTTGTTTAACGAGGCGGAAGCGGAGCGCCAGCCGTTTATGGCGGAGCCGGATACGCAAACCATCAGTAATCAGCGCCAGAAAGGCAAACGCGGCGAATCAATCAAACACTTGCCGGTAGAAGTCATCGAATATACACTGCCTGAGACGGACCAAGCTTGTCCTCAGTGCGGCCAAGAGCTGCATGTCATGAGCAAGGAAGTTCGCAAAGAATTGACGATCATTCCCGCCAAAGTGAAGGTGATTGAGCACGTAAGCTATGTCTATAGCTGCCGCAATTGTGAAAAAACCAATATTGAGACGCCCGTTATCACCGCCGCAGCGCCCAAGGCGCTGCTACCCAAAAGCCTGGTGTCTGCTGAGTTTTTGGCCTATATTATGAGCCAAAAGTTTATCAATGCGATGCCGCTGTATCGCCAGGAGCAAGAATTCAAGCGATTAGGCGTTGTACTTTCCCGCCAAAACTTATCCAATTGGGTTATCAAAGGCGCGGGACTATTGGATCCTCTTTTAGCCATACTGAAGCAAGAGCTGCTCGCCCGGCCAGTGCTACACGCCGATGAGACCACGCTAGAAGTGTTGTGTGAACCGGGCAGGCCAGCGCAAGCCGATTCCTACATGTGGGTATATCGGACTTCTGGCGATACGAATCGCCCGATTGTGCTCTACGACTATCGTGAGGGGCGCAGCGGACAATTTGCCAAGGACTATCTGGCGGGCTTTACGGGCTATCTCCACACCGATGGTTGGAATGGCTATCACAAGGTCGAAGATGCGGGAGTTACCTTATGCGGTTGCTGGGCCCATGCGCGGAGAAAATTCAAGGAAGCGTTGGTTGGCGCAGGCACCAAGCAGGCCGATAGTCCGGAAGGTATAGGTTTTGCCTACTGCAATCAACTGTTTGCAGTCGAAAAAAAGGCAGAGCAAATGACTCCGGAAGATCGGCATGAGCTAAGGCAAAAAGAAAGCAAACTTATTGTTGAAGCTTTTTATCGATGGGTAGAAGCCTGCTGGGCCAATACCTTGCCGCAAAGTTTATTGGGCAAGGCGCTTACGTATGTCCAAAATCAGCAGAAATATTTGCTGGCCTTTTTGGCCGATGGCCGTATTGAACTATCGAACAACCGAGCGGAACGGTCGATCAAGCCTTTTGTCATCGGTCGCAAAAACTGGTTGTTCTGCAATACCCCTGGCGGAGCAAAATCCTCTGCCGCTATATACAGCCTGATTCAAACAGCCATGGAGAACAGTCTCAATCCGCAGGCTTATTTGGAATATGTCTTTAAGCAGATTCAGCAGCAAAACGATATCGATGTTGGAAAACTGCTTCCTTGGGCTAAAGAAATTCCCGAAAGCTGCAAGATGCTGATTAATGGATCATAGTCTCACCCGCGCGCATCACCTGGTACTTTGCTTTAGCGTACATCAGGTGATTTTTCATTTCCAGGTGGTGCTGCGTTGACGCTTACTAAAAAGCGTATGTCCACATTGAAACATGGCGAAATCGCTCTCTTCAGGGCGGTAAATATCCTTATGTTTACGTAGATGGAATTTACCTGAAGCGCAATTGGGGCGGCGAATACGAAAACGTAAGCATCCTTGTGGCTATTGCAGTCAATGAAGACGGCTATCGTGAAGTCATTGGCGCTGCAGAAGGAATGAAAGAAGATAAAACAAGCTGGCTGGAGTTTTTTCAGAGCCTGAGGGGGCGTGGGTTGGCCGCAGTTAGGCTAATTATTGGTGACAAATGCCTGGGCATGTTAGAAGCCGTTGGCGAAGTATTTCCCGAAGCCAAATATCAACGCTGTAGCATTCATTTTTATCGCAATGTTTTTTCTGTTGTAGCACGGTCTAAAGTCAAAATCGTAGCCAAAATGTTAAAAGCAATTCATGCTCAGGAAAGTAAAAAGGCAGCCCGAGAAAAGGCATTGCAAGTAGTGGAAACCTTGCGGGAAATGAAGTTAAAGGAGGCTGCTGCAAAAATAGAAACTGGCATTGATGAAACCTTAACCTATATGGAATTTCCTTTTGAACATTGGACAAGAATTCGAACCAATAACGCCATTGAGAGATTAAATCGGGAGATTCGGCGTCGCACCAGAGTCGTCGGGACCTTTCCTGACGGCAATTCTGCTTTAATGCTGGTCTGTGCTCGTCTTCGTCATGTAGCCGGAACACAATGGGGTAGTAAAAAATATATGAATATGAAACATCTGGAAATAACCGGCTTTGAGTCGGATTCTATAGCTGGCTGATCTTATTTCCATCTGACTGCAAACGAATTTGCGCAAAACTCTTGACGGTACCTAATTATCTATAATCTAACGTATGTAAAATCACCCACAAGCAAATCCTAAATGGTAGCTATGAAAAATGAGGTGATGGTAAGTGACGACGGAGCACGTTAACCACCTGGCGAATGAAAAGAGTCCATACCTATTACAGCACGCGCATAATCCGATTGACTGGTATCCGTGGGGTGAAAAAGCATTTGAGAAAGCTTTGATGGAAGATAAGCCGATTTTTTTAAGTATCGGCTATAGTACGTGCCATTGGTGCCAGGTTTGTTAAAGTAACAAGTTTTTTACGAGATTACAATATATGTATTCTTAGAAGCTCTAGCAATCGACTTGGAGCTTCTTTTGTGTTGATCATTCACAATTTGGGGATTATATCATATAATAAGAAGTAAGAAATCTTACTTCTTACGGAGGGCGACATGACCGAGTATAATGTGACAATTAGTAGTAAGGGGCAAATTGTTTTACCCAAGGAAGTTCGGGATCAATTTAAACTATCAAATGGTAGCAAGGTTAAAGTCATAGTGGATGGAGATACGATTGTGCTTAAACCCCGAAGTATAGCAGATGAATTGCAAGAGCTTGTTCTGGCGGACATAGTGAAAGATGGTAAACTGGTAACACCGGAAACCGTTAAAAAATATCAGACGCAGTTAAATAAAGCGTTGGACCATATGGTGGCGGAAGCAGAGCAAGAGTACAATAATAAAGAATATGTGTCTCTTGCTGATTTAAAACAGGAAAACAATCATGTATGAGTTGGTTGTTCTTAATTCTGCAGCCAAGCAACTAAGTAAATTTGATAAACCAGTTCGAAATAAAATAATTGCAGTGCTCGGAGAGATAGCCGCGAATCCTTTCATTGGAGATCGGTTAAAAGGAGATTTAGCAACACTATATTCTTATCATCTGAAAGCGGCGGGTGTTGAATATCGAATAGCTTATCAAATTAAAGAGCAAGAAGTAGTTGTCATCGTTATGTAGATCGGAACGCGAGAAAATTTTTACGAAGAACTAAAAAAACGATTTTAAATAAACGGTTCTAAGGGCATAGGATGGTATGTGTCTGGTAGTTTGCTTGCATTAGAGGGGTGACAGTTTATAGAAATGTCGGCTAGTGATTTAATTATAAAGGGAATATATTACATTACCTATACTATATCTGGTGATTCTGATTCACGTTTAAATAGACATTGGTTAAATTATTGACGGATGTATGTTTAATGTTTCGCGGCATGTACTGGAACATGAAAATGCCTATGGAGCCAGTAAATTCAAGGAGTTCTGTTTTTGTTCCATTTTGTCATGACAGTGGTGCCAGGTTCATTAAAGTAACAGGTAATCCGACTAGTTTAGCATTATTTTAGAACTGGCCGGATTATTTTTAATTGGAATTTATAAACAATTTATAGCTGTGTTATAATATAAATATGGAAGGGAGTGACGGGCGTGAGTAAGCAGACCAATGTCAGAGAAAATCTTGAAAGCGTAATTCGTGTTATTCAAAATAGTATAGATGTGAAAAAGATATATTTATTCGGTTCTTATACAGATAATACGTATACTGATGATAGTGATCTTGACTTATGTATCGTCGCTTCTTTAGCCGGTTTACGCAAAATTGATATTTTACGTAAGATAAGAAAAGCGATGATGCAGGATGTAGACATGCCGGTTGATTTGCTAGTATATGATGATGATGAATTCAATGAACGCGTAGTTTCAGCAGCAACCATGGAGCATAAAATTGCCCATGAGGGAGTACTCTTATATGAACAATAATTTGGTTGCGCAAGAATGGTTTCGCTATGCTAAGCAGGATTTAGATTCGGCTATTTATTTGCAAGAAATGCAGCCAGTTCCGGTTGAAATTATTTGTTATCATTGTCAGCAGAGTGCGGAAAAATATTTAAAAGGATTTATTGCTTTTCATGGTGGAGCAATTCAGCGGGTTCATGATTTAGTGGCTTTAAACAAGACCTGCATGAAATATGACGAAAATTTCATGCAGATCAGGGAAGAATGTTTAAATTTAACTGATTATGGAGTGCAGGCAAGATATCCATTTAGCTTGGAACTAAACGAGACCGATGCTCATTTAGCTGTTAAAAGTGCAGAGCAAGTACAGGCATTTTTAAAGGGAAAGATAAACATGACATAAAGAAATAGGCTCTAATCTTGCTAGTGGATTAGGGTTTATTTCTTTATTTGATGGAGGTTAGAATGCTAATTCAATGTACAAAAAAACTTCTTGAAGAATTAAAAATAGAACCTGTACTAGTAAATACCAGTGAGCCGGCATTATTTTCATGGCATGCTAACTTAATTACTGTCAATCGTAAAAAAACAGTGGTATTAGTGAACGACAGCAATCATTATGTCATAGTACTCTATGGGATAAAAGCGAGAAACTTTAAAAATCTTGATGAGCTTATAACCTTTAGTATTAGGGAAACCTTATTAGCTGAGTGTATGAAACCTGAGCTGGTTGAGAATTTTACTCAACATTCGCCGGTAGTTACTTATGCTAAAACAAAAGACCGGTCAAGTGTTGCCAAAATGAACAAGGCTTGTGAAATGGTATATTGGCATGCAGATGAATTACAGAGTAATATGGTTATTCAAAGCTCTGTTAATCGACGGGTGAGTACTCATCTTGTAGGCATTGGCAAAGGGGCTTATAAACATCCTAATGAATGCTTATATAAAGATCTGGAAAATTTTACGGGAACTTCAATTTTTGACTGTCAGGCAGTGGAGCTAATGATTACCCTTGAACTTACCGACTATAAAGTTTGGCGCAAGGTGGTTGTTCCGCTACATTTTACTTTTCTGCAGTTACATCATATATTACAGATACTCTTTACTTGGCAGGGTTGTCATTTGCATGATTTTAATGTTATTGACAAGGATAAGGCAATCACCAATATCGTGTGCGGGGAAGATGCCTTTGAATATCCTAAGGACATTCCCATGATCAAGGAAGCGGATTGTAAATTATCCGAATACATTCCTAAATATTTAACAATACAATATACTTATGATTTTGGTGATGATTGGCGACATTGGATTGAAGTGGGTAATGTAATCGAAACCTATCCACATAATTATTCGGTTTGCGTAGAAGGGGAGGGAAATGCTCCACCCGAGGACGTAGGCGGAGAACCGGGATATTACGATTTTTTAGAAATAATAGCTGATCCCAAACATCCGGACCATAAGGAGATGATAAACTGGTCTCAAATGCAGGGATATCAGAATTTCAATATTGAGCTTATAAATCACAAACTTAAAGGTTATGGAAATCTGTAATCGACTAGGAAGTGCCCATTGTAATAGGACATAGGTAAAATTTCTGATTCACGCTATTAATAGACATTGATCAAATTCATTGACTAAGGTTTATATAAATGTATTGTGGCATGTTCTGGAACAAAATTATGAGGGCGTAAAGCCAGGAATCATATGAATTATCAACAATTTAAAGTGGCACGTTATGGAACTATCTAATGGCATGTACTGGAACATGAAAATGCCTATGGAGCCAGTAAATTCAAGGAGTTCTATTTTTGTTCCATTTTGTCATGACAGTGGTGCCATGTTCATTAAAGTAACACTTTATTTCCAATATGTTGTATGAAAAGCGAAACTCGGAGTGGTTAAAAGCCATATCCGGGCTATCTTTTTGACCGAAAGGGGCTGTTTGCTTCCAAACAAGTATCCTTTCTGGATACCATGTGGAAATTTGATAATTAGTAGGCGCCATTTCTGGCCTAATAGCAGAGACGCTTGATGTAGGTATGTCTCTATAGTACTTGATATTAATGTAACGTTGCGTTACAATAATATCAAGCTATTATTTATTGGAGGGTTCCCTATGGATATTAAGGAAGGACTATTCCGAGAGAATTATCTATTTACACGGGAAGATATTTTAAAATCATTAGAGTTGTTTATTGAACACGAAAGATTAAATGAAGAGTCCGTCTATTCAAGCGAAGTTGTAAAAAACAGAATTAAACTATGTGAAAAATTTGTTGCGGCAATAAGAAAATGCAAACTTCCGATCTTAACAGAACTTTGGTGGTATTATGAATATCAGTTTTTAGAGAATAGCATGGAGCTGAATTTATGTCAGGCTGATGAGATTGAAGTTGAAAATGATGAAATTAGTAGCATGACCTCATCCGTAGAACACACTTTAATCACGGTTGAATGCGATTACCTTACAGTGGAGCAATATGCCGCTATGCATAATGTAGAATCTGTTACCATAAGGCAATGGATAAGACGCGGGAAATTAAGACATGCCAAAAAGAATGGACGCGATTGGTTGATCCCTGACACTGAAGATAAGCCCCGGCGTGGTTTTAGCAGTGTGCAGTATATAGTAGAAAATGAAGCAAAAATTGAAAGTGATGAATTTCCGTTATTAGCGGTATCCGAATCAATTTTTATTGTTCAAGATAAAAATAACAAAAATAAGTTCATTTGTTATCTTAATAATTATAAAACTAAATTTAACAGTAATATTGAACTGACCAGAAGTGAAGTTGAACGACTGGAACATACTATTATTGAATCGGGAAAAGCGAGAGTTGAAGCGAATATACAATACGTCCCATATATTATTAGAGATACGGAAGGATGAATAATCGGCGTGGATTTCTATAAGGTACATAATAACCAGGAGTTTGGTCTTTTATGGGAAATGTATAATTTATAAAGTAAAAAGAGGCGGACTCAATGGAAAGATGACAATAACCCTATCCTCTTAATATCCAAAAGATAATTGCGAAACCAGAATTGAATTTGATTCTAGGCCAAGGAGTGGATTTTATGTCCGAGACTCAAAAAACTTTGAAAGCGCAGGTTGACAAATATAGACAAGAGATCAAGTCAGATTGATTTAATAAATAAGCAAAACCTATCAAAGAATGAAGTAATTAATGAATTATTTGCCTTTTCACAAAAAACAACTTTCCAATTCCTCGCAGGAAAGCAGAGCTTTAAACAGAGATGTGATTTTTCAGAAAAATTTACAATGGCATTTTTAAAACCAATAAAAATTGACCCCAAACTTTTGGATACAAAATCAAATTTAAGATTTGAAGTACTTGAGGAATTTTTATCGTGGTTTAACATAAGTATTACTCGATATAAACCATATAAACATGATGTTAATCAACTAGTAAATGTTCGAAATGCAATAGCTCATGGTGAAAATAGTATAATATTAACTTATTTTGATTTGGAAAAATATATTAAAGTAGTTAATGATTTATTTGATATAACAATATTGAACATACATGAATATTTACTTAGTCAAGGATATAAAAAATGTAATTAGGTATCAGGGGACGAGATTATTGACAACAATATTACTGTGGACTGAAAATTCTCTAAATTAACTATTGTTTTAGAATATTATATTGCCTGAGGATTAATAGTAAAATTGACTTTTGAAAGAATAATCATATATATAATAAATTCCAACCAGTAGTCTCGATATTGCTGGTTGTTTTTCTTTTTCTTGACTTACCACAACATACCAACTAAAATAAAAATAACATCTAACAAATAACGACTATTAATTATATAACGTATGTAAAACCACCCGCAAGCAAATCCTAAACAGTAGCTATGAAAACGAGGTGAAGCGAATGTCTGAGAAGCACGTTAACCACCTGGCGAATGAGAAGAGTCCATACCTATTGCAGCATGTACATAATCCGATAGACTGGTATCCGTGGGGCGAGGAAGCGTTTGCCAAGGCGAGAGAAGAGGATAAGCCGGTATTTTTTAGTTGTGGCTATAGTACGTGCCACTGGTGCCATGTTCATTAAAGTAACATCAAATTTAGCAAAAACATCGTCGAATTTTAGATAATCTTGTCATATTTGTATCAATATGGCAGGGTTATTTTTATATATATAGAAGACTATTGATTAAATCGAATGTATAGACGGTTAAAAAGCGAAGTTAAACCTGGTGGAAAGGGGTAATTTAATTGGAAATAACAGATTATCCTAGATCAGGAATGTCTTATGGAAATGAAGAATGACAAGTGGTGCACAAAAAAACAGGATCAGTTAATTAAGTACTTCTGGGTTAGTCAGACTCACGTTGTTATTTTTAAGAACATTACTTGATCAAGTTTCACGAGAGAAAGGAGAGAATATTAATATGGAAACACTTACAAGTGAAATACTTGGATATAGACCCATATGTGGGGTTTGGAGACGGCTTGCAGCTCTTTTCATTGACAGTATTGCCTTGGGGTTATTAGGAATGTGTCTTGGCACAATCTTTGGTCAACAGTTCGCTTTGTTAGGAGCATTAGGACCTTTGGTAGGGTTCAGTATTAGTGCTTGCTATTTTGGAATAATGAATAGCTATTATTGCAATGGACAAAGCATAGGAAAGAAGTTACTCAAAATATGTGTGGTTACTGAAGATGGCGAATTGATTAGTATGAAAAGATCAATTGTCCGGGCGGTAATCTTAAGCGCCATTGTATGTAAAGGCTTATCATTTGCCACAGTTCCGATAATTGGCCAACTTATTGATTGGATAATATTAATGATATTTTTTGGAACAGTTTATTTCTATATATTTAATAAAAAAACACGGCAAGGTATTCATGACATAATATGTGGAACATATGTATATAACGTTACTGCCCTAAACACGCCGATTTCTGCAACTGTTTCAAAAATGCATTATATAATCTGTTCAGTAGTTTTAATAGTTTTTACTCTCGTTTCCTATATGACTATGGCTGCAAGTCAACAGAATGAACTTTTTTCCATATATAAGGAGTTAACTAAACTAGATGGGGTATATGCTGCAAAGGTAGATTATATGACAGCAAAACATGTTTTTAACATTAAGACCGGGGTAGTGGATGGAAAGGAATCAACAAGGTTAACAGCAAGTGTTTATGTACATAACATACCAATAAATGCAGAGGAGCTGAAGGACAAAGTTGCAAGGGTTGTTTTGGAGAATTATCCGGCACCACAAAATATCCAAACTGTAATGGTAAATGTTTACTATGGGTATAATATAGGAATTGCAAGTAATTACGCAGTTTCATGGTCATCCGCCCCTATACAAAAATGGAAGGAGAAGTTACATATATTCCTTTATCCGCATGTTTTCCATAGCTAATACTTCTGTAAAAACCAAGCGCTTTATGCTCTCCGGCATGTTATGGAAGAAAATCCAAGAATGTACGGAGCCAGTAGCTATATGGGCTGACGAGCAATCAGCATGGCATGTCATGGAGTGACTTTAGTGGCATGTACTAGAACAGAAAAATGCCAATGAACCCAGTAAAATCAAGGTGTTCCACTTTTGACATGACAAAGGTGCCGGGTTCGTTAAAGTAACATCGGGGAAATTACATATGAACGAATAAAGAGATTTTAATCGGATTAAAATCTCTTTATTCGTTGATTTGATAAGACGCTTTGTGATATATTATTATTAAGGTTATCAATTGACTATCAAAATTAACAGAAAGGTAGAGTGAATAGAGATGAAAACGATAATTCGCCCATTAACCGACCTTAGTAAAAACATGACTGCTATAGATGAGTACGCTGTGAAGAAGAACCTTCCCGTTTATATAACTAAAGGTGGCTCAAGTTATCTTGTCGTCTTAAGCCATGAGCACTACGAGAAGCTACAGGAGGAAATCGCTTTTCTGAAACGTCTTGCCACTGCGGAAGCTGAGAGTCGTCGTGGGAATTTGATTGATGTTGACGACTTGGAAAAAGATCTCGACAAAATCATATTGGAGGAAGCCCGCTATGACGATGGAGGAAAATCAGTCACCGGAAAATTTGAAAGTTAAGTTTACCCCAACCGCTTCACAAGAAGTGAAGGACATCATTCGCCAACTTGCGAAAGAGAGTCCCAAAGCGGCTCAAAATGTGCGGGAGGCACTTGTGACAAAGACAAAACAAGTGCTTACACTTAACCCCTTTCTCGGGCGTCCGCTGTATGAATATCCTGAATATGAAAAGAAAGGCGTTCGTCGTTACCTACCTCTAGCGCACTATTCCATATTGTATTTTGTGACAAATGACACAGTGGAAATATGGCATGTTTGGGATAATCGTCGTAATTGGACAACTTTATTTGAAGATTAAAAAGGTTGCTTGGATTACCATAATGTTACATGATGTGTATTTATATTAACCATACTGTTTCAGGTGCTTCTAAGGGTTCTGGGTAATTCTGATTCACGCTTTAATAGGACCATTGGTCAAATTATTGCCTAACGTCTATTGATGTTCAGTGGTATGTCATGGAGTAATTTTATGAGACCGCAAAGCCAGATAAATACTGGCTTTGGGAGATATATAGTGGCACGTTATGGAACGATTTAATGGCATGTACTAGAACAAGGAAATGCCTATGAAGCCAGTAAAATCAAGATGTTCCACTTTTGACATGACAAAGGTGCCATGTTCATAAAGGTGATATTTTAAAAACACTAACAAGTCCATTGAAAGAAAAAGATAGCCAGAACCTATTAAATGGTTCTTGGCTATTATTTTTTAAAGGGTTTTTAAAAATTTACAAAGAAATAATATTATGTTAAATTTTGGTTTCTGCTAGGATGTGGTTGAGTGTTTAAACTAGGTTTCTATAGAAACGACGAATTACAGGAGTATTATTACTCCAACTTATATAATGTGGAGCAAAACAGTAATTATAAGAGATTGGTCATTGGATTGGATAAAAGCCATATTGATACAATTTTAGATTTTACTTCCGTACTTAGCGAGCCATTTTACCTGTTGTATGTTCTGCATACTCCGCGCACTTGTAATGAGCCAGGAAGATATCAGAGTGGGGCATTTACCTTTGGAGAGATTAGTAAACTACTTAATCAGTTCAAAAATTTCTTTGAAAATGATGCACGCCATGATATGTGGATACACTCTCCTAAAACCAATACAACAATTGTATATGACCGACACAATCGTATCTTCTTATACGGTTTTACAAAAGAGCACATGCATATTATCGAAAGAAAAGGCTTAAAAAAAGAACCTGTTAGTATTCCTATTCCTCATGTACATAACTATAATACTAAGTATGATAGCGCTGAGTCTAAGCTTCTCAATGAGTATCAATGGAATATAACGCCGTTACACGATGAAGATCGTCAATAGAAGAACTGATGGCATTCATTATTAATCAATGTAGAAATGGAGGATTATAGATGTTTACCTTTTGGGCAATGATTGTAATTGCAGCCTATGGCATACTTTCTGGGATAATCATCATATCTACAATTGTCGTTTTGGGCCATTTTGATTTATTGCCAAACCAAGCAGAACTAGTTGGAAAAGCTCTGCTTATCTGGGGTGGCATACTTCTTGTTTACTCATATGTCCTGCATACTTTAACAATGTTTATGCTACAGCCTCTTATTAATTTTACTCGAAAGAAAGTCAGGGAGTTACCTTATACACGTCGCTGGAGGTAAGTCAAATAAAATATGCACGCAATTAAAATTATATTGGGAAGTATGTAACTTAGAGATACGAGAATCGCTAAGGCTCTACGGTACGCTATGCAGACGTTCTGGTGTAAAGGGTCAGAGTTATTGACAACCTATTTGCGTAGAGGCGAATCCTTTTCCCTTTGACACTTCCGAAAGGTAGAGATGTATGCGAATCACATTTGAAAAACAGAGAAATGGGGCATTAATTTATCTTTATTTTAGAGAGTTTGATGGTATTATTGTAGATACCTTAACTAATATTGTAGGAAAATTACTTTTGGATGCCAATAATCATTGGATTGGTGTACAAGCATGTAATACTACGATTGAGGGAGGGATAATACGGCTTCCTCAAATGAAGCATCCCTATATTGTGCAGGAAAAGGAAAGCTTTTCTCAAAACGAAAGAGAACTAATAGCACTCTTCGATACAAGTGTCCAAATAGCGAAAATGAATGCAATTTTATGCAACGTTGATTTCAATAATGTCAATGGATTGCAGGGGATAGAAATTATAGCAGACAATTTTGATGCTAGAATGGATATTGCTAACCGTCTTATTAAATAATAAAACCACAAGACAGTATGTACTTTTCTAGTGTTTTTGTTATATGAGATAATATATTCCTATATCTACACTACCCCAAGTGCCTCTAGGGGTTCAGGGTGACTCTGACTTACGATCTACTTTGGTCAATTTGTTGACTAATGTCTTTGGGAGTTTGCCGCTGCAATTCAGAAATGAATTTAAAACCAAGAAGATCAAATATAATTTACCTAAATGAGGGGAGTTGCTTGACATAGGGCTGGTAAAGGATTACTGGAGCATTCTTTTATTTGTTGGTGCAATGGCTTGTTATGCTGTGGGGTATATTAAGGCTGCGGCTTTATCTAAAGCTATATACCTTTCTGCAGTTCCTACTGAAATCTATACACCTGTAGCTTTACTTATCTTTGGAGCTACTTTTTTTGTTACTACCCTTATAGTTCCGTTGACGATATTTTCTACACTGTATATATTTCGTTATCTGGTTTCAGGTGAGATAAATAATAAGATTAAAATATGGTTTGATCAAAAAAATAGGATCTTCCTGTGGGGGACATTTCTTACAATAGGTCTCATAGAAATTCTAACTTTCACAATCCCTGGTGGGTCAGCTATATTACCTTTATTAATAACTGTAAAATATCCCATAGCAGGACTCTTTTTGATACTCACATTGTTATTTTTCGTGTTAGTTTCTTTTTGGGTAATTAAGAAAATAACAAGCAAAGAAAGATGGGTATATCTGGGTTTAAGTGTTTTTATTTGGATGTCAGCTATGTTGTTAATTCAAATCTCAATGTATCGTCCTACTATGATAAATGCCGATTTACCAATAGATACTCAACGTCCTGGAGTAGTTGGAAGCTTGACAATAAAAGACAATATAAAACAATCATGGCCATCTCCTGATTTTTCAGGAGGATATGTGTTAGAGGGAATGTTGTTATTTAAAAGTGACAAATTATATTACTTTGCAGTTTTCCCTAGGAACGGGTCGAATGTAAGCAGCTTATATATGTTTCCGGAAGATAGGGTAATAGCTTTTAATACATCCATTCTATTACTGGAAAAATAAATATTAATTTAAGAATAACAGCGATATCTCAAGTTTACGAGATATCGCTGTTATTTATTTTCTTCAATTGGCATGAAAAACTTAATTACATCAACATCTAACCCATCAGCAATAGCAAATAGAACATCAAGAGAAAAGGCTTTGGTCGAACCCGGTGCTTCAATCTTACTTAAATAACTCTTACTGATACCAATCTTATCTGCTAATTCATCCTGGGAAAGCCCCTTACGAATGCGGTAATGGACGATTTTTTTAGCAATTTGGCGATATCGTTCGTCATTGCTGGATTTCATAAATACTTTCACCTCTACAATAAAATTATAGAGGTCTTTTGAATATTGATGTTTTCACCTATTGTGAAATAAAAGTGTAATAAATTATTGCACTAATAGTGAAATATAGTTATAATAAATTAGTAAAGGTTGGCAATAGTGATAAATGGCTTATGTGGAAAGAATTGTGCGTAGTTATTTACGTTTACATAATGTTTGGTATAATATATAAATATACAGTATCTTCCAGTGTGGTAAACAGTGTTAAGCAGTAAAAATTACGCTTGTTTTGGTGAAAAGGATGGTGAACTCTATAAATTCAATCTTCAATAGGAATAGGTCATTACACCAAATAGGAACAAAGGGAGAGATTTGTACATGAAAAAAACAGCGATACTTGCCATGGCAGCTGCCACAATGTTAACAGCCAGCGTTGGCTTTGCAGCCCCACTTACCGATTATTCAGCAGGAAAGACGTCAATTGATTTAACTTGGAGACAGTCGGATATGAAAGGAGAAGCTCCAGTCGGTGATATTTCGTTAGACAAAAAATATAATTTGGACTGGGGAATTACTACGGGATTAGGCAATGATTTTGCTTTGCAATACAATGGCTATAATCCCAAATCCAAAGATACCGTCGTATACAGCGACCCTACGGAAACAGACAGCATGAATATTAAACTTAAAACACAGGAATTAAATGTGCTCTATAAACTGGATAAGAATATATCTGCCTATGCTGGACTTGTCCGGTTGAAAGCAACCGCTAACCAAACGGTAGCTGTAAGTGGTATCAGTACGGGAAGCAGTGATTCGAGTGATACCAAAAACAAAATACAGTTTGGCTTAGTGGGCAGTACTAAAATCGCGGATAAAACGACTGCTTATGCCTCTATCGGCGTGGCATCCGACTTTACGAACTGGAAGATTGGTTTGTCACAAGAATTTGCTCCCAATGTAGAATTTAATGTGGATTATCGTAACTTAAAGGCCAAGAGTTTAGCGATTAACAATATCGGCGATGTAGACGTTACAGCTAAGGGAGTAGGCTTTGGCGTAAGTTACAAATTCTAAAAACTCAATTTTGGCAATAACCAATAAATCCACTGGAATATAATTCAGTGGATTTATTGGTCAAACGGTAACTGATAACAAAGAGAATCACGGCAGTGATTAATGGAACACAGGGCAATATAATTTTATTAACTCTTTGAATTGAGGGCGTCTGGTGTCACCGGGTGATTATGAAAGGTATCTGTAACTCAAAGTAACCTTTGGCAATCATTTGACAGAAGTTATTATTCATCAATTAAAATCTAATGGGGGAATACATATGAGCAAAGAAGTAAGATATGATATTCGGGTATTAAGATGCAATATGTGCGGAAGAGTATGGGAGCGGGACGACGATGACCCGTTTGCACCGCAATGTTGTCCTAATTGTAGTGCTTCTAATACAACGACAGAACGAATCATCCACAAATAGAAAACTAGCCCAATGATTTATGAACCTTAGTCAAATAATTGGCTGAGGTTCTTTTGTCTTTTTCTAATCTTATGGAGGAATGACATAGACCGTTTACGCAGCCACTCTGTTTGATATAATTATTATATAGGAATTACTTGTAATTAAAGAAAGGGGCATATACTATGCATAGCTATATACGGGAACCATTAACCGGGAAACCTTTGGCCTATTGGGACGGAGAATATGTACGAAATCCACACGGGGAAGTGCTGGTATCCATTGATGGCAATTATGTCCGTGAAGGTGTTGACGGTAGGCAAGTTCTGGCGAATCTTGACGGTGTTTTCATTCGGGAGGGAGTAGCAGGTGGACGGGTGATCGCACATATTGATAGAGACCTTATTAGAACCGGAAGCAGTGGCGGCAATGTACTGTTTTTAATAGACAGTGGAGTTACGGATATGGAAAAATGCGCGTTGGCGGTAGCAATAATTTAAAAAAATTAGCAATACATTACATGTAATTCCACAAAATTTTGCACAGAAATCCGATATTAAAAGAGGATTTCTTTTTTTATGTAGAATTTTAATTTAAAAATACATTAGATGACGCTTGAGAGGATTAGTGAATGAGTAACACAGACACATTGATTTTGGCAGCTTATGAAAAATTAAAAGAACAAAATCCACCGGGAAAAATAGACAATATTGACTCTATTTGGGAAGAATTTTTAAGACTAATTAAGGACTGGCCCTATAAAAAAGATCAAATATTTACTTACGCTACTAGTACAAGTATGGGGAAAATTGCAGGTGTTACGCAGCAGGGAAGTTGTTATGAAGCCAAAAACAATTTTGAAATATTTCTAACAGATTCGACTTATGTAAATCCACGGAATGAGTATCAAACCATTGAATCTGTACATACTACGGATTTACATAAATTTAATAAAGATGTAGAGGAACACAGTATTTCTGGCATCATTTCACTATATCTAATGTATAGTCAAATACCTCAAGGTAAAGTGTATCGAAAATTACCATATATTGATGTGCTTCATAATGCGGTATATAATCGTATGCTTAGCTACACTAATTATAAACACAATTATAAGCCACGGGCACTTACTCGAAGATTTTTAAATTTAGCTTTTCAACAGTCATTTACAACAATAATCAATGAAAATAAGTTAAATAAAGTGGCTAGAAAATTAGGGATTTCAACGAAACAATCATATGTAAATAAACAAATGTACACCAGAAGCATAATTGAAGATTGTATAAATGTTTACTATTCGGATGAAAAAAGTCAATATGTTAGGGCGGCCACTGCATGGTGGATTTCTTATTTGTGATCATTAATTGGGTTCTATGATAAATTAAAGGGGTGATTTCTTTGTTTAATTATCCAGATTTTCAAGATCAAGAATATTACGATAGGGATCTTAAAGAAAGAATCGAGGCAATTGAAAAAGACCTTGAGTGGGAAGTGATGCTTAAACTGTTTAGAGATGAATATATAGATGTAAACAATAAATTTATGTCAACAAAACTTCAAATTGATTCTCCGAGAATATATAATGCGATATTTTATCGAACCCAAAAAGGTATCAAAAAAGTGGTTGATGAACTTGGCTGTAAAGGTACAACTAGATGTTGTGCTAAAGAAGGTGAAGCATCTCCCAAGGAATTAGAGGATTTTAATAATTATCTTAAGATAAAATTTCTTTTGGATAAAAATATGAGTTATGAACAAATTGCAAATGAAATAGGTACAACTAAGCAAAATGTACATAAAAAATATAAGAGATTAATGGAAAAATATGAATAAAAATTAAAAAACAGTTTAGAAAACTTTAAAAGGTTGACGGATAAAACACCCTGATTTCCCTAGGGTTTATCCGTCAACCTTTTCTGTTTTTCACTTGGTTTTCTCTAGAATGTATTCCTTGTTTGGTATAAAAATGCATGTTATTATGAATTTACAGTCAAGACAAACACAAAAAAATACAAAATTAGATAAAATTTCCTAATGGTTTTTATGTAAGACTTGCACCCTGAAAATTAAATAGCAATGGACAGAAGACAAAAGTAATTGGTATGACACCATTAAGTGGCTACCAATTACTCATAAAATCACAGAATATTAAGAAAAAAGGATGGAAAATTATGAAAAATTTTATTCAAGTTGCACCTGGAGAATTTTTATATCGTGGTAAAGTTGAGTTTTTTACTTACGATAGCAAGACTAAAAATTTAATGTTGAAATTACAATCTGGCACAGAAACGTTTAATTATCAAGAAAAACGTGAGCCCTATGAGTTTTTAATTCTACTAGATAATTACAATGAAGATCATATGCCAATTGATGGTGCTGATGAGCTTTATATTCATGTACATGGCAATTATAGTAGCGATTTCAAAGTAATAAAGCTAATAACAGAGCTTGATTTACAGGTAAATTACAGGCCTTGGGCGGAGGCATTTGATAAAGTAAATAAAAAATATTAAATAATGACTATTGCTTATATTTTTTTGAGTACGGTTGCAATAATTGGTTGACAATGAATCAGGCATGCTAACTTACAAAAAAACAAATTTACAAATAAAGGAGCAAAGATACTATGGAGAATATGGAAATGGGAAATAGCACTATTGCAAATGAAATGGACATGCGGCAAAGCGTTGCCACAAGTCATGAAAGCGGATTGCAAGAAATAACAGAGTCAACTACTGGCAATGAATTTGCCAGTAGTAAAAATTTAGCTTCAAAATTCAGTGCAGTATTCGAAACCATGGATAATTTTGAAGCACATTCATTTGCAGAAATATTTCCGGATGCAACCAAGGAAGAGTATGAAAGCCTGTTGGAAGATGTGCGAGTCCATGGGCAATATGAGCCAGTTATTATTTTTGAGGATAAAATTGCAGATGGCAGGACTCGGCAAAAAGCACAACAAGAATTAAAGCGCTCGCTGTTAGCCCAAACGTGGTTGGGTTCATCGGAAGAATTATTAAATTATCTCTATGCAAAAAGCCAACATAGAAATTTAAACAGCCAACAGCGTGCAGTTGTAGCGTTACAATTCGTTCAAGTAGAAAGAGAGTTAGCACAAAAGCGCAAAGGTATGCGTACCGATTTGAATCGGATTGTAGATGCCGTTAGAGGTAGAGCTTTAGATCAGGTAGCAAAAAAAGGCGGCACCAACCGGACGTATATAGCCTACGCAGAAAAAATTGATAAAGAAGCCAATGAATTATTGGATTATGTAAAACGTAATGAAATACCCATTACGCAAGCAAAATTACTGGCAGAAAAACTTAAAATTAGTCAAGATCGTCTGGCGGCTGTTAGTGAGTACAAAAAAGGCGGAAGGACAATGAGTGCTATTATTGATGAAATAAGTTACAAAAATGGCACTGGGTGTGAAACCAGCAGCGATGAAACTCAAAATCAAGGGTTTGAAGTGGATAAAATACCGGCCTTGTTCCTGTTTCAAAGTTTACAGTCTTGGCAAGACCAAGAAGCTGCGAAGACAAAAATCAAGCAAGTGGCAGAAATACTGGGTATTAACAGCAAAGAAGTCTGGTATATACCCGACAATAATGACAAGGATGCCAAAGCCGTTTTAAAACTGATGCAGTCATTCGTGAAACGCCTCAAAATGATAAGACGGTTTTCAGCAGAAGGCCAAGAGCTAAAACATATTTGTTAAATTTTATTGAGTAACACCATATTATAGTGCCGTCACGGATAATTATAAATTTTTTTAAGGTGGTGATTGCCTGTTGCTGATATTATAGGAATTTATCCATAAAAAATATATTGGGAGGAAAACCTTATGAGTACAGAAGTCGTTTTACAAAATAACCATGGAGTGTATACAAAGAAAAAATACGCCAGTGACTGGCTGGTGCAAATGGCGGCTATAGCCGGCAAAATGATAAATATCTACGATGTACTATATCGTTTGGATAATCCACAGCTATATCCCGATTTTAAACCTAAGCATTCTTATGCTTGGTACTTACGTTATTATGAACGACTGAATCAATTGGAATTATCTCTGATTCAACACACTGGTTTTGCTATTTTAGGCAAACCAGTGTGGGAGAATCTATCGTATGCTAAAGAAATTGAATTTGGTGAGACGGGAAGGGGGAATGAACTTGAATATGAATCAGCAAGTACAAGAATTAGAGAATTTTATTAATCGATTATGGGGGCGTCATCCTAAAAAAGATAACATCTTTTTGCTAGAGCGCTTAGCATATGGCGATAACTACAATAACGGTACAGGTAACACACAAACGGTTATGCCATTGGATATACCTCGCATTGTGTCGCACTTGCAAGAGCGTGGCGATACTCACGATTTTTCCATATCTCCGGCTATTTATCATGATATAACCAGGTCTTATGCTAATATTGCAGGACTGTATTGTTTTTGGGTAGAGTTTGATTGGGGTACGGTAGGTCACAAAAAGCGTGACCTACCCTTTGCAAGCAAAGATGAGTGTATACGTACAATAAAAAATAATTATATAAGGGCAGAGTTGAATCCTAACATGATTATGAACAGCGGTCATGGTATTCATTGCTATTGGCTGGTGGATAGCAATTTAATTGAACAGCAGACAAAAAAACAAATCGAGCAGGTTAATGAATGGTTGTTTCAGATTGGGATTGGCATTAATCGGAATTATTATAATGAAGTCAAAAGTATAACAAGTTTGATGCGTTCTCCCTATCCGGCGGTCAACAGAAAAATAGCATCGGAGCCAGTAGAGACAAAAATGATAGTCACACAGCAGAAAATATACCAGCTTGAAGAAATCAGAAACAATATTGCAACTTTTATTATACATACGCATAAAGAGAAAAAAGTAATTTTTAGAAAGAAAAATAATGGCGGCAAGAATCGGCCGGTTCTGCGGTTCGGTGATATCGATATGTTGGAGAAGGATGAACCCTTCATGAGTTGGCTTAGTGATAGCACTATTCTTTGCTACTACAAAAGCGATAAGTTCGGTTTTGACAGCACAAGTCATAAAGAGGCGTGGATATTTAAATATTTATATATGTGTGATTTAGATATTCCGGATATTTATGAATTTTGCAAGCAGTATATGGATAGAAAATATCATATATTTCGCACTAGAAAGACAAGAATAGATCGATTAAAGCGTATTAAATATGAAATTGATCTTGCCACAAAACGGGGAACTTTTCCTAAAAAAATAAGAAATGAACATATAAATCAGGAGGCATTATATGAATAATATTACAACAAAAGTTAAAAAAATTAGTTCTATTCAAAAGGAAAAACGAATCCAAACTTGCGGTTTTATTGGCAAAAGAAATGGTATTAATGTGATTAAACGTCCCGAAATGTTTGATTGGTTTAGAAAAAACGGACATTTATTTTTTAAAGATAAATTTAAATATGTATCAAATGCGTTTTATGGTTGGAATGGTAGATATTGGGAGACTGGAACGGAATTTGTTGATCGGTATATATATAATGAATTTGATAGATTATATGATGTTTGTGTACGGTTAGATGATATCCCGTTACTAAGAAAAGCTGGGGAATATAAAGACCACATTTCCTCACATCTAGTTTGGGATTGGGATGACAACTATGATAAAAAAGTTTATGTTACATTTCGTAATGGAACATTGGGGGTAAATTTAGAAGATCGCAGTTTTGAGTTCTTAGAGCAGGATTTTGATATGAATCTTAATGCCGTTTATGCTCTTAATTATGATTTTGTAGACACAATGATGGAAGTGGATTATTGGAAAAAAAGTTTTATTGGTACCTATTTTTTACAGTATTATGAAGAATATAATTTAAACCAGTTACAACAATTTTTAGCTTCTCTTCTAATTCCCCAATATCAACCTCAGCAAGCTTTGGTTATTCAAGGGGATGGCGGTGATGGTAAAGGCGTATTAATGGGAACTTTGAAACTGCTTTTTGGTAATGTAATTACCGAAGTAGACCCATCAAGATGGAGTGAAACTCATGCAATGGCCGCTCTGGTAGGATCGGTGTTAAATATAACTAATGAAGCACCTACTAGAGAAATTAGCTTAGATGCATGGAAGTCCATTATTGCTAATGACCGGGTTAACGTTAACCCCAAACATGAGCGGACATATAGCTATAAACCGTATGGTAAGCATATTTTGACGGTGAATGAGCTGCCTAAAATTGCCGTGCAGAAATCAAGTGTACGGAGAATGCCAATTATCCGTACTTGTAAGTCGACGAGCGCAGAAGAAAGAAGTGTATTCTTTAAGCGGGATTTTGAAAATAATAGGGATGCGCTTATTGCATTTATGTTACAAGGTTTATTTCTTTTAAAGGAAAACGGATTCAAAGAAATTGTCGGTGATATTGAAATGAAAAAGGAATTTATTTACGAGAATGAGTCAACAATAGGGGAGTTTATCAAAGATTGTCTGGATGTGACCGAGAAGCAGGAAGACTTTGAAAGTGTTGATGAGCTGTTTACTGCATTTCGTTATTGGAGAGATGACCATGCTCAGGGTTCAAAAGGTATTACAAAGGTAACATTTAGTAAAAAACTTAAAACAGTGTTGTTGCTAGGTGACAAAAAAATAGAAGGTAGTGTAGTGAGAAAAATATGTGGTATAGCGACTAGAGGTTTTTCCGGGGTAGCAATAAATAAAAAATGGAAGAAAAATCTGCAAGATATAAGAAAACATGGTGGTATAAAACTAATATAAAGCAAAAAGCGACTGTAAAGTGCCTTTATGGTCGCTTTTTGTCAATGTTGTTACAAGTTAGGAGGGAGATGTTACTTAGTGTTACTTTTATTTTCTAGTGTCAGTAATAAGGTTACAGAGTTACAGTAATATTTATAAAAAAATAGTAATAATAATATATTTTAATAAATAATTGTTGGATTGATTGTTTTTAGTGTAACTGTTGTATTGTTTCTTTGTGTAAGTAAAGAGTAAAGGTAACGGGGGCATTGTAACTTGTTACAAGATATAGCGAATTCATAATAAGACAAGGACTGTAGCTACTGTCTGTTTGTGTAAGAAAGGATTTTGATGAAGGTTACGGCGACAATAGTATTTAATTGCAAAAGCAAAAATATTGAGCTAAAGGTTTAAATTGTATCGTTAAATGATTATTTTTTAATACGGATGCTGCTACGAACAAGATTGAGAATTAGATGAACTGATATAAAAATGTAAAGGATGGGTCAATAGTATGGCAAATATTGCAATAAGAGCGGAGTTATTTAAAAAGAGTATTAGAAATGTGAAAATAACTACGGATGCATGGTTTTATCCTAAATTTTATAGATTTAAAGGGGAAAAACTGCTAAAACGTCTTAAGGAAGATATTGAAACATGTTCTCGGCAGAAAGCGGAAAAGGCAACATTAATACAGCAACAGCGGATAGAGCAAGAAAAAGCAGAGTATTTACGAGTGATAGAAATTTTATATCCGATTCTTCAGGCTGAAGAGATAGTAAAGGTTTTTAAGATGTGGCGAATGGTAGTTGCCAATATGGATGATTTTCAAACTCATTTATGCTGGGTATATGATAGCAAAAGATGGTATCTAAAAAATTCATGTGACCCAGGTTATATTACGTGGATGAAGGAAGGGAAAAATGCGCCAATTTTACGGCGATGGTTTGATAGAGATTTTAAATATATGCTTAGAATAACTGCAACCGAGGAAGAGATTAAAGCCTTGTTAACTATTTGTAAAGAGTTTCATATTGGGCAAACCATGTCACAGGAGAAAATGGATAGTATAATCGTTATGGATTTGTTAACGGAAAAGGTTTATCCGTGATAAACATTATCAGTGGGCGCCACTGATATGGGGGAGAGAACCTTCGCTGCGCTTCGGTTCTTGTGCAAGGGTTAACAGTCAGCTAGAAGCTTGCTTCTCACAAGAGAACAATGATCTGCAAGCTTGTCTTGCAGACTATTTGAGCGCAGCGAAAATAGTATATATCTAGAAGAGTAGATATATAGAAAAAAGTATATATAGAAATGAGTGCACTCTCAGATTATCCCAAATGCACTACTGGATTATTGGGGATGCACTTTCAGATTATTATATAGAAATCGCAGGTGTTAATTTGGCAGTAGTCCCAAATGCACCTGCGAATTATTATGATTAACTATTATAAAGGCTCTTGGTTGATGTATCTATATAACAAATGAAACAAATGTTTCGTTGTTAAACTGAAGTTGGAGGAATAGATATGTCGACAAAGTTAATTCATGTGAATCCTGAACTGTTGAAAAAATTAAGAATTGCAGCCGCTATTAAAAATATTGGCATGCAACAAGCGGCGAATGAAGCGTTAGAGCAATATATTCAGGCAAGTGGGGTGGAGCGCTATGAAACAACGACACCTTAGAATGCCGTATACATTGCTGGAACTTGCCATAGCGAACCATGCCAAGTATGTCTACATGGCCCTATTGCATTTCCGTAGCAAGACCAGTAAAAAAATCAAAGTCTCATTGGCGAAAGTAGCCGAGGTAACTGAATTGAAAGGCCGTCAACTAACGAACCATATTAATACCTTGGTTCAATACAACATTGTTGCAAAATGGCAAAATAAACATGATAGTGGAGAATATGGCTGTAATGTATATACCATTTCATGTGATGAAAGTTCTTTTGCTGAAATACCTTGGGAAATTGCTTATGATGACAAATTATCAGTTAACGCTAAAATTGGGTATTGTATTATGAAGCGATATACGGATTTAGACAAGCAAGATTATGTTTGTTACCTAACGAAAAGGGAACTGGCGAAAAAAATTGGTTGCTCGCTCAATGAAGTCGATAAAGTTAAGCGGAATTTGAAAAATGCTGGGTTGATTGCATATGAGCGCAATAGCAATAAAATTACGTTAGTCTATGAAAAATCGCTGGATGATAACAAAAATGAAATTAAGCAAATAGTGCGTAGAAAGAATAAAGTGAACCACAATGAAAATGATTCGACTGCTTTTTAAAGACACAAAAAACATAGTAACAACATCTGTGGAGGAAATTGCCAATGAGTGCAAAAGTAATCCAAATGAATTGGAAATAATGAGAGCACTTGAAGAAATGGCGCGGGATAATGAAATTACTATTGTGCCGAGTCGTAAGGATTTTTAGTAGTCCATTTTACAGTAGAGATATTTGCCAGAAAAACTGGCGAAATCAGCAGTAACCTCAACAGGTGTCCCTTATATCACGAGCAAAATTTTAGGCTTTTTCCAGAACGAGTGGCATATAGTCAAAATAAATGTATGACTTATGACAGTGATTTGTCAGAGGTCTTTTTTACTATACAAAAATAGAATGAGTTTATCTGGATACATGTAAGAAATACCATAAACTCATGAAATTACGATTTAATTGAAGCTGATTCGTAAAAAGAATATTATTTAATTGCTCTTAGGGAGAAGAGTGAAAGTAACAGAATATAGTTGTGTTACTTGAGATAAATGCCCACGAATGTAGGCCGTATAAGGCTTTGTATAACATTGGATATGATAACCATACAGACCGTTTACGTTGAATGTATTACAATATATAATACCAATATAAGGAAATACATTGAATATAGAGGTGCTGATATTGGAAATAGTGGAACCCATTCGCAATAAAAAACAGATTGATGCTTTAAAAAAGTATTTACGAGGTCAGAATATCCGGGATTACTTGCTGTTTGTACTTGGCATTAATTCCGGATTACGTATTTCCGATCTGCTAAAACTGACAGTAGCTGATGTACAGAGACAAGACCGCATCAGTGTGAGAGAACAAAAGACCGGCAAAAGCAAAGATTTTCCTATATCGGAAACCTGTAAAAAAGCTATTCAAGAATATCTAAAAGCGACAGGATTCAAGGAAGGTTATTTATTCTCTGGAAGAAAAGGCAGTAATCCAATTACTCGTATTCAGGCATATCGCATACTGAATGAAGCGGCTCATCACGTTGGCATCAAAGAGGCGGTAGGGACTCACACTTTACGGAAAACCTTTGGTTATCACGCCTATCAAAATGGGGTTGATATTACTCGTATCCAGAAATTACTTAATCATTCCTCTCCAAGTGTGACATTAGCTTATATAGGAATTACCAAGGAAGAACTGGATAATGTCTATATCACTTTGAATTTGTAACATCCGATAGTTTAAACCAGTAGCCAATCAATATTAGCAAGGGCCTTGGTAATTACTAATATGAACCTACGATAGAAATGTCTAGAGACCAATTAATATATAGTTGTGCCAAAGATTAATGCAGTAGCGATGCAGAGTGCCAAATTATAGGCAAAAAAAGTGTTAAAGGTGTAAAAAATTCACTAAAAGTGTTATTTAACACCTCGAAGTGTTAAATAGTAAACCATTAACCTATCCATAAAAAGTGACTGTGGTGACACTGGGTGAATGACAATTGGTCAGCAATTATAGCTGGCTATTTTTATTCACTTTTGATGTTCGCTAATATAGAAACCATTTATAATTATAAAAACAAACGGATGTTTGTAAGTGCGAGGGGAGATACTATGCAGAACAACTACGAAACGAGATATATTGAACTGGGAAAGAGAATTGCCTTTTATCGCGAAAAACGAGGATTGTCGCAAGCTGAATTGGCACAAAGGGTAAAGTGCAGTCCAATTTACATACGCAAAGTGGAAGGGGAAACTGTAGCGGTTCAAACAAGCATTAGCGGCATCTGGGAAGTGAAGAAGCTAGATTTCCTGTTTTCTATTGCTGATGCATTGCAAATGGATATATTAGCTTTTTTTAAACCCATGACAGAGGAAAACTTCCTTAAATATCGGAGGGACCATTAATGTTCACTTCCAAATGGTATGCAACGAGGGGAATTGCTACAGAAGTTGGTTTGGATATACAGCTAACATTGTGGTCAATGATTGATAAACGAAAAAAGATCGGTATTGAAGTTGACTATCTGCAAGTGTTTGAGTTATCAATTAATAGCAAAGATGGAATATCAGTTCAAAAAGTGATTCATAGACAAGAATGTCCGCCAGCTATTGCTACGTATTTCTTACCCATAATTGAAACGCCAATAGAAATGACAATATGGGCTATGGATAGCGAAGAGTACTGCATGATGCTGCTTCCAGAAGAATATTAAGAATGAAGTAACCTTAGTCAACTGTATTGACAGAGGTTATTTTTTTGTATGAATATGCAACTCAGCCGTTTACGCAGTGTGAGCAAGAGGATACGATATAATAGATAAGTTTACATAATAATGAAGGTGAGGAAATGAAAAAGAATGTAGCACCCATCACTCCCCGCTGCGGGATATGTAAAAAACTCTATTCGCCTCGTGATGAAGATGGTTCTGGCTTATGTCCAAAATGCAGGCCAACCAATAGTCAACCTATTTTAGCCGTTAAGCGTCAGTTCAAACAAACAATTTTTATGGAGGTTGGTAAAAAGATGATGGATGATTTCGAGCAAGAGGATTTGCAGGAGCAAGAAGCAGCTAACACAACTATTGAGGAAGAAAAAGCAGAGCAGGATAATCCCGAATCCCAGGAACCGAGTGAGAATACGGTTTCTGATGATACTACAGAAGCTCCTGTCATGGCTGAAAACAACGGTGAACTTAAAATCGAAGATATTATTGAACCAGGTCGGTACGGAGTTAGCAATAGCCAAATGATTCCTGCTTTAAAGAAGGCTATTACTGAGCAATCAATAGAGAAATTGGCGTTGCTAAAGAAAACTTATTTTTACACATTTGACAAATCCATTCGCTATTTGAAGAAAGCAGAGCGTGAATTCATCGAGAAGAACAGCATTTAAGTTATTTGTGCCATTTGAAAAATAAAAGTTAAAAAAATGAACCCCTTTCAGTTAGATACCCCAAAACTGAAAGGGGTTATATATTTATGCAACAACAAATTATCATCACAGAGGTTAACAAGCCATCCATTACCGCACTCAAGGCATTTAATCAATATGTTTTTAATGCGATTCAAAACCACTATAACAGCCACGCACAAGAAAAAGTTGAGGTGAAAAGTTCGTGAATAAAGAGGATAACATTAAACATGTGGCAATCTATTTACGGAAGTCACGAGATGAAGGGGAAAATGCCGATGTTTTATCAAAACATCGTGACACATTAGTTTCCTATGCGAAATCGCATAGCTGGACATATAATCTCTATGAAGAAATTGGCTCTGGTGAGAGCATAGCTAAAAGGAAAAAAGTAAAACAATTACTATCCCACGTAGAAGATGGCCTTTATGACGGTGTATTAGTTATGGACATTGACCGTTTGGGGAGAGGTAATCATGACGATTGGGCTGAAATATGTAAGGCATTTTTCTATACAGAAACTTTTATCATTACGCCACAAAAAATATATGATCTATCCAAAGAACAGGATGAAATGCTTTTTGACTTTCAAACTATTCTTGCAAGAATGGAATATAAAATAATTAAAAAGCGACTGCGAGAAGGTAAAGCAGCCGGCGCAAAAAAAGGCATGTGGACAAATGGTAGTCCACCATATCCCTATGTATATAATCAGGCAACCAGAATGATAGAGGTTGATCCCGATAAACTCAAAATATATCGAATGATTATAGATAAATATCTCTTGGGTATGAGTACCTTGCAAATTGCCATCTGGCTGAACCAGAGAAAGATTGCACCACCTTATAGTGGAAAGCGTAATAAATGTGGTTGGTCACATGTTTCCATTCATCGACTGTTAATCAGTGAAATTCATTTGGGTTATGTGATATATGGAAAGTCAAGGAGCCACAGGGGAACGGCGCAGTTGGTTAATAAAGAGGATTGGATAAAGGTTAAAGGTGAGCATCAACCCGTAAAAACGGAAGAAGAGCATGCCCAGATTATGGCTAGGATTGAGCAAAACAAAATTATTCCCCGGAAATGCCGAGCAGGGATGTTGCCGTTATCAGGACTATTATATTGTTCGAAGTGCGGTAGACGAATGCAATTTAAGCGGAGTCAGACAAAAAGCGGAAATTACTGGACTGCATTATGTACCTATACATATCCTGATGGTAGAAAGTGTGATCAAGTAGGTAGAAAGCTGGATGATGATTTTTATAAGGCATTGTACCAGCATATTATTAAAATTGACGAGCAGACGCTGGAACTGGTTGATGAAACCAGTGCACAACATAGGGAACTTAATGCATTGATTGAGATGAAACAAAAAGAATTGGAGCAGACGGAGCAGGCAATAGAAAAGCTGTTTGAAATTTTTGAGGATGGTGCAATTACTAAACAGCGTTTGGCTGACCGGATTGCTGGCCATGAAAAGACTAGGGTCGAGTTGGAAGCGGAGATAGAAAAATGTAAAACAGCGTTGGTAGCTCAGGTTAATATGGTGACAGTGGAGATGGTTCAGAAACGAATTGATGAGTTTAAGGCATTGTGGACTAATGCTATTAATCCTAATGAACAGAATCGAGCATTTAAGCTGTTGGTTGATCGGATTGTATATGATAGGGAAGATAATGGTATGAGGCTGGATATTTTGTATAAATAAATTTAGTAAATTAAGTAAATGTGGTGATAACAAAAGTCCTGTCAAATTCTTGGATGAATTTGGCAGGATTTTTGTTATATTGTGTGAATATTGCAAGTAGGGAATAGCTAGAACCATATTTATTTGATTTTACTGAACTGGTCAAAGCGAGAATTATAATTGGACATAAGCATTGGATAAAATTTGTATTGCTTTTTGAATTAGTCGCAAAAAACTTATGGTAGAATCTTTTTTTAAAATCCCTCATTCAAAGATAGGTGAGGATTAAAATGAATATTTCATTCTTAAAAGAGTGCATAAATAGTAATATTCCATTGTATATTGAAAAATTGCAAGTGAATATTGTTGATATTTATGAAGAGTTTAATCTTATAGAAATTCAAGATACGGATGGCTTTCAATTTATGGTCGACATTAGTGTTGTATCATTGAATCCTTATAGAGAAAAAAGCATATCTTTAAAACGTATTATATAAAGGGAGGATGTCCATTGCTTGAATTTATCAATGAAGATATGGACGGGAAGTCGTGGGAAGAACTTTGTGATAAGTGTCTCAGAATGCGTTATCAAAAAGATGGGTATCAGCGTGTTCCAGCTACATATGGTGGCGATTATGGGATAGAGGCCTTTACAAGTACTGGAATTGTCTTTCAATGTTACTATCCTGAATTGAATTATTCTGACAGTGAGTTGCATAAGCACTTGCAGACGAAAATTAGAAATGATATTGCAAAGTTATTAGCAAATGGAGATGGATTTAAAAAGCTAGGTATACAACAAATTACTGAATGGCATTTGATTACACCTGAATATAAAGACAAAGCAATTATTGAATACTGTGCTAAGAAAAGAAAAGAAATTTTAAAAGAGAAGAACGAAAAAAATTTGGATTATATTGACGATAATATAAAAATTTTAGTAAAAGTTGAAAGAGATTTTCGTAGAGAAATTTGTGATATCATTTTTATTAGCAGAGACTATAAATGGAATCTTGCCCTCCGTCATACTGGAAATGTAGATTGGTCTCAATGCTCTGCTGAAAAAGTGCAAAATATAAAAAGAAAAATCAGAGCAATAATGCCTGATAAAGGTGATCCTACTTGGCAGGCAAGGCATAATAGGCTAGTTGATCAATATGGAAGTTATTATATTCAAGGCATGACACTATTGCGCAAATTACAGGCTACAGTTCCCGATATGTATGAAAAAATATTTTATTTGGAACAAATATGTAGAAGACAAGTGCAGATGAAATGCGACTTGCATGAAGATAATTCAATTAACAAACAAGTGTTTCTTGAAATGCTCAATGAATTTGACGAAAAAATTGCAAGTGAATTTGGCGAGATAATAACATCGGCGTCAAGGGCTGAGCTTCGAAATGAATTGGTTAGTGCATGGCTGGCAGATTGTCCGATGGATTTTAGATAAGGGGACTCTTATGAACGTATTGTTGCCAGAAAACATAGATAAAATACGAATGGTGAAGCGGCCTGTAGCCGTTCCTTATAATTATAGAATTATGTACAAACTTGCTCAGATTGTACTGATCATGGCGAAGTGCTGTATTAATAAAGGCTGCTCAATGCAAAAAGTGCAAATGATATCATCAGGACTAAGTTCAAAAGATGAATTTGATAGATTACGTTCATTTATCGAAGGTAAGATGCAGTATCCGATCATTAGATATGATCCAAGCATAAATAGAGCAATAGTATATGCTTTAGCAGAAAAACTACTTTTTAAACAAGGAAACGGTCTTTTTCGTTTAACTCCTAAAGGAAAAGAGTTCGCTAGTGCGTTGGAGATAGATGAACCGATAATGGCATTAGAGAAGGACTATTTACGTGAAATATCAAATCGATTAACCGAGGATAAAATTAAGAGCGTAATTGCAGACTGGAGAACGTTTGATGTTCAAAATTAATCGCTTGAAAATAATTGTGAAAACCAATGATGGAGATTTCGGATTTGACGAATCCTTTCATGAAAGAATTAATTTTGTTGCTAGTTTTGAAAATACTAAGGGAAAAAGTTCTGCTATAGAAGCAATCTATTATTGCTTAGGATTTGAAGAATTAATAGGTGGAAAAAACGATCACGCCCTTAAACCAGTCTTTCGTAAAACTTTAGAATTTGATGGTGTTCAGAAAAATGTTCTTGAGTCGAATTTTTATTTGGAGATTAAAAACATACAAGGGAAAGTAATTACGGTATATCGAACGGCAAACAAAGATAATGTGAGCCCAACATTAATATCCGTTTTTGATGGTGATATTAATGATGCACTTGTGGGCAAGGTCATATATGAGGATATGTATGTTCACCAACCCGGTTCTGCAACAAATGCGAGAGGATTCCATAGATTTTTGGAAAGCTTTTTAGGTTGGAAGCTACCAGAAGTGCCAACCTTTGATAACAATGATCGAAAACTCTATATCCAAACTGTGTTTGCGGCGACATTTATTGAACAGAAACGCGGATGGTCAAATATTCTTGCAACAATACCTACAAATTTTCGAATTAAAGACGTTCGGCAAAGAGTAATTGAATTTATCATCGGGCTACATACATTGGAAAATGAACGTTGTAAACAGAAATGCAAAGCAGAGGAGAATAGAATTAAGCACGCTTGGTGTACTTTATTCTCAGATATCAATTCATTAATAGCTCCTTACCAAATTTATATTCAAGGAATACCAAGTCAGCCAGAAATTCTAAGTGATGAATTTTCTCAATGCATTAATTTTTTGAAGAAACAAGTAGATCAGCCAGATATTTATTTAGATCAGTATCTTAAGGGATTAGAAGATAAGTTGATTGCATTACGTAATTCCAATTTAAGGGTTGTAGATAATTCAGAAGAACTGCAGGAAGAACTTGCTATTTCGAAAGAAAAGGCCAAAGAACTTGAGCAATTGATAGATGAACAGAGAGATAAACTTATTCTTGAAAGTGATGCTATTATTGAACTTAAAAAAAGTTTTGAGATTATCAATAAGGACTTGCAAAATAATAAAGATGCTCAGAAAATCAAGAAGATGGGTTCTACTCAAGACTGGTATGTTAATAAAGATATTTGTCCTACTTGTCATCAGAAAATTGATGACAGTCTATTGCCACAAAGTTTTGATTATAACTTGATGAGTATAGATGCGAACATAGAGAATTTACTTTCACAAAAAGCAATGCTTGAGTTTGGCTTAAATGGTCATAGAAAAAATGTTGATCTTTTAAGGGAAAACATTCAAGAACTAGAAAAGGATTTAGTATGCATTCGTAGGATTATCAGATCTATAGTCAACGATATATATTCAACAGATAATAGTATTAGTGAAACAATTGTATATAAAAAACTTATGTTTGAAAATCAAATTGAGCAGATTCAACTTGCTCATAATCGTATTCTCGAATTAATTCCTTCTTTTAGACAATTATCTATTGACTGGAAAAGTATGCTTTCCGAGAAAAAATCATTACCGCAAGACAAATATAGTGAATCTGATTTACGTTGCCTAAAAAGTTTCGAAGAAACTTTTAGAAAGAATCTAAAAGACTATGGTTATACGAGTTTCACCAACATTCATGACATAGAAATAGCAAAAGATAATCTGCAACCAACAGTTGCTGGTTTTGACATGAAGTTTGACTCATCTGCTAGTGATCATATTCGAGCAATATGGGCTTTTACAACAGCTTTACTAATGACCGCTAAAAAATGTGGAGGGAATCATCCAGGCATACTTATTTTTGATGAACCAGACCAACAAAGTACGATTGTTAAAGATATGGAACACTTTTTAGCAAGTTTAACGAAACTCAATGCCCAAGTAATTATTGGCATTACTTTAAAAGATGAAGAGATCAAAAGCGTTTTGTCGAGAATCGATCAGAATATTTGCAAGATAATTTTGATTGACAAAAAAGTGATAGCTCCTATTGCTTCGATAGAATTAAAGGAAAATGAGAATGAGGATGAATGATACTGGTCTGTCGTAATACCTATTACAATTTTGAAACCAAAAATCACGATGGTAACAGCCAAAATACTAACAAACCCTAGCACACTTAATTACCGGCAAGAGTCCACGGCAATTACATCAGGTGTATAATCCTGTGTATAGAAAGACGTTTAGTATTTTTGGAGGACATATAAAATTTCACATTGACTTACCACAACATTCCAATTAGAATAAAAATAACATCTAAGTAATAATAACTATCCATTATCTTGCGTATGTAAAACCAACCATAAGCAAATCCTAAAAGATAGCTATGAAAACGAGGTGAAGCGAATGTCTGAGAAGCACGTTAACCACCTGGCGAATGAGAAGAGTCCGTATTTATTGCAGCATGTACATAATCCAATAGATTGGTATCCGTGGGGCGAAGAAGCGTTTGCCAAGGCGAGAGAAGAAGATAAGCCGGTATTTTTTAGTTGTGGCTATAGTACGTGCCACTGGTGCCATGTCATGGAAAGGGAATCATTCGAGGATGAGGATGTGGCGGCATTATTGAACCGATATTATGTGGCGATTAAAGTTGACAGAGAAGAACGGCCTGATGTCGACCATATCTATATGTCGGTATGTCAGGCGGTTACCGGTCAGGGAGGCTGGCCTCTGACCATTGTAATGACGCCGGCAAAGGTACCGTTTTTTGCCGGTACGTATTTGCCGAAACATGCCCAATGGGGCAAACCCGGTCTCCTGGAGGTTTTATCCATGCTGAAGGAACAATGGGACCAAAACCGGGAGAAAATTGAAGAAATCGGGGTAAAATTAGTTCAATCTATTAGGCTGCAGCGTAAAATGCGCTCAGACTCTAAGGAGCAAATGTCCCTGGCTACATTAGAAAAGGCATTCAACCAATTATTAAATGATTTTGATCCCAACTACGGCGGGTTTGGCCCGGCGCCGAAGTTTCCTACTCCCCACAATCTAATGTTTCTATTGCGCTATTGGCGAAGAACAGGAGACAAAAAAGCTATTGCCATGGTGCTGAAGACTTTGGACGCCATGAGCCGGGGCGGCATCTACGATCATTTAGGGTATGGCTTTGCGCGGTATTCCACAGATAATAAGTGGCTTGCGCCCCACTTTGAAAAAATGCTTTATGATAATGCCCTTCTATGCTACACGTTTGTAGAAGCTTATCAGGTCACAGGCGATCCGGACCTGGCCAAAATTGCGGAAGAGATTATTACTTATGTCCTGCGGGATATGACAAATGAGGCCGGGGCGTTCTATTCCGCCGAAGACGCCGATTCTGAAGGTGTGGAAGGAAAATTCTATGTTTGGACCAGAGAAGAGGTCATTCAAATTCTCGGACCTAAGTTGGGAGAATTGTTTGCAGACGTATATAATATTTCTCACACCGGCAACTTTGAACATGGGGTTAGCATATTAAACTTGATTGAGCGTGACTTATATGATTATGCAGTTAAACACAAGCTTGACATTAGCGAATTGGAGCGGCAGATGGCACAAGGGAGGGAGAAGCTATATTATGAGCGGGAAAAACGGATACACCCGTTCAAAGATGATAAAATCTTGACGGCATGGAACGGATTAATGGTAGCCGCCTTGGCGAAAGCAGGAAAAGCATTGCAAAAGACAGAATATATTGTTGCGGCTAAGCGGGCGGTAGAGTTCCTCTTTGCGCGACTGGTGCGATCTGATGGGAGGATTCTGGCGCGTTTCCGGGACGGAGAGGCTGCTCATTTGGGCTATGTGGATGATTATGCTTATTTGTTATGGAGTATCGTAGAACTTTATGAAAGCACTTTTGCGCCTCAATATCTGGAAAAAGCGCTGGAACTGTATGCTGAAATCAAAAGACTTTTCTGGGATGACGAACAAGGCGGATTTTTCTTTAACGGGGCTGACGGCGAACCTCTCCTTATCCGGCAGAAAGAAATATATGACGGGGCAATGCCGTCCGGCAACTCGGTTGCAGCATTGGCTCTGCTTAAATTGGGGCGGATAACGGAAAATAATGAGTTTTTCACTATGGCGGAAAAGATGTTTTCCTGCTTCAGCCGGGAAGTAATCTATTATCCCCGGGCCTATACTTATTTCTTGTTAGCCCTTGATTATTACCTGTCTGTGCCTTCACATATCGTAATTGCCGGGGACCCGGAAGACAAGGATGTTCAAGCTATGCTGAACTTTGTCAATAGAATGTATATCCCGAACGCTGTTGTATTGTTCAATAATCCTGCTTTAGCCGAGCAAAACCGAAAATTACTGCCGGCGATAACCGACCAGCCTGCGATTAACGGGAAAGCTACTGCGTATATTTGTGAAAACTTTACCTGTCAAAAGCCCATTACAAATTTTAGTGAGTTAGAAGTGGCATTAAAGGCCTACCTGATGGTTTCGGCTTAGCTTATTTCCTAATTTCATCCAAAAAGAAGGGGAGGAATACACTGTGATTAGTTCTAGAATGCAGAAAGCAATTAACAATCAGATTCAGGCTGAGATGTATTCGGCAAACCTGTATCTTGCGATGTCTGGTTATACCATGGCGCAGAATTTAAAAGGCTTTGCCAATTGGCTGAGAGTACAATACCAGGAAGAAACCATGCACGCGTTGAAACTGGTCGATTATCTCTTGAACCGTGGCGGAGAGTTGGAGCTTAAGCCTATTGACGCTCCTCCCACGGAGTTTGGAAAACCGGCGGAGCTTTTCGAAAAAGTTCTGGCCCATGAACAGGATGTTACTGGTTTGATTAACAAGCTTTATGAAGTTGCCGTAGAGGAGAAAGATATAGCGACTCAGATTTTCCTGCAATGGTATGTCACCGAACAGGTAGAAGAAGAGGCTTCCGCTTCTGAAATCATTGAACAGTTGAGAATGATTGGCGACAAAAACAGCGGAATCTTCTTCCTGGATAAGGAACTTGCCCAAAGGACTTTCCAGCCGCCTGCGGCAGAACCCAGTAAAAACTGAATTGAAATTACATCCGGGTATTAGGAACGCTTCGACGCTAGTTTAGCCTAATACCCGGATGGTCAATCCTTTAATGCGACATACATTATAGTATATAATATTAAGTCCTGTAAACGGTGAATATTAAAATTTGACATAATTCGATTTATAAATTAAAAATTTTGTCAATTTATGATAGTATTTACAATAATTTAATCCAAGTTCTGCTAATATTAGCAGGACTTTTTTAAATTTCATAGAATTATCGTTATTATTGTCATAAATTGCGAGATATCAATTTCAGTGTCGATTTTCGAGTCGATCTGATGGGAGGCAAAAATTTTGGAGATGTCAACATTAGTAGGTATTGTTATTGGCGTTACGGCTGTCACGGTAGGGATGGTGTATAAAGGGGCTAACTTAACAATTTTGATCAATCCGGCAGCTTTTATGATCATTATTGTGGGTACGGCCGCCAGTTTGTTTAATGCTTTTCCATTAGCTCAAATCAAGAAGTTTCCCATTTTGATGAAAAGACTATTCCAGCAGCAGAAACATATACCTAAGGCTGAACTCTTGAGAATGTTTGTCGAGTTGTCGCAAATAGCCCGGCGTGAGGGCATACTTGCATTGGAAAGCCGTCTGGAAGATATTAAGGACCCATTTTTGAAAAACGGCATGAACATGGTTATTGACGGCATGGACGTCGATTTTGTACGGGATGTATTAGACGCGGATATTGCGGCGATGGAGGAGCGCCATCGTGCCGGAGCGTTGATTTTCTCTCAGGCAGGCATGTATGCACCGACTCTGGGCGTTTTGGGCGCAGTCGTCGGTTTAATTGCCGCATTGGGCAACCTGGATGAAATGGATAAACTTGGACATGCCATTGCCGCCGCCTTCGTGGCCACTCTTTTGGGGATATTTACAGGATATGTGATGTGGCATCCTTTTTCAAATAAGCTTAAAATACAGTCGAGAGAAGAAATTGAAATTAAGCGGATGATGATCGAAGGCATATTGTCTTTACAGGCAGGAGATTCTCCGTTGGCTATTGAAGCCAAACTGATGGTTTTCATTCCCCAAGCTGAGCGTGCCCTTTTGAAACCGCGGGAGGAAACATAATGAATAAGAAGAATCACGGTGCGCCTCATGAGGAGCATGCGGACGAAACGTGGCTTATCCCGTATTCTGACCTTCTGACGTTGCTGTTGGCTCTGTTCATTGTATTGTTTGCTTCGGCCCAAGTTGATCAGAAAAAATTTGAACAGATGGCGCAGTCTTTTAGTGCTGCATTTAGCGGCGGTACTTCGGTTTTTGACAGCTCAAGCCTAGTCAAAACACCAAACGAACAGCAGCCGCCCAGTCAGCAGAGTACCTCCATCATGGGGACGATAAACGAACTGAGCGACAAATATATGCAGGAAACCGCCCTGCTTGCCGAAATTAAAAAGAAACTGGACCGCTACATTGGGGATAACGGTTTAGGCGGGGTTTTGACAACTCAGCTTACCGAAGAAGGGCTGTTGATTCGCATTCGGGACACTGCGTTATTTCCATCCGGCAGTGCCGACCTTCGTCCTGAATCTCTCCGCTTGGGGGCTGAAATCGCGAAAATGCTACTCCCAATCAGTCAAAAAATATCTGTTTCCGGGCATACGGATAATGTACCTATTAATACTTTTGAATTTCCTTCCAACTGGGAGTTAAGCTCCAAACGGGCCGTCAACTTTATGAAGTTTTTGCTTGCGCAGGAGCCAACGCTTAAATCTGAACGTTTTAGCGCTACCGGCTACGGTGAATACCGTCCGATCGTAACAAATGATACAGAGGAAGGTCGTTCCACCAACCGCCGGGTAGAAGTATTTGTCCAGCGAAACTACCGTATGTAATTTTGGCGACGTTTATTACATATAATCTATAAAAGGTAAAGAATCCCGCATTACGCAGGATTCTTTTATCTTTAGGGAATAAGCGAACTGCTAGCCTATGCTTTTATTTTCCATTTGTGGTACAATAATTTATAGAACAAGTAATATAAAGGTGAGTTACCAATGATTTTCGGAACTGGTATCGATATAGTAGAGACTAACCGTATTAAGAAGGCAATTCAGCATCGGCAATTCGTAGCCCGTGTCTTTACTCCCAGGGAACAGGAATATTGCGAAAGCCGCCACGTCCAAAGAGTTCAATCCTATGCCGCCCGCTTTGCCGGCAAGGAAGCTGTTGCAAAAGCTTTTGGCACCGGCTTTTCTGGCGGGACATTTCAAGATATTGAAATACTGCCTGATGTTAAAGGATGTCCTAAAGTAAGGTTGTGCGGAAGTTTCGCGGCAATGGCTGTGGAAACCGGTGTTACTCAAATATATCTGTCTTTGACTCATACCCGCGAATATGCTGCGGCTCAGGTTATACTTTGGCGAGGTGATAATAATGAAAGTGGCAACAGCGGCGCAAATGCGTGAAGCTGATTCTGCGGCCATACATGAGTACGGCATTTCCGGAGTTGTATTAATGGAAAATGCCGGCGTGGAAGTTGTTAGGCGCATAGAGGCTGTATTAGAAGCAGTTTCCGATAAAAAAGTTTGTATCTTAGCCGGAACAGGTAACAATGGCGGGGATGGGTACGTGATCGCCAGACACTTAGCGAATAGAGACGCAAAAGTAAAGGTATATCTCTTTGGTGAGAGAAGTGCAATATCCGGAGATGCCAAAACTAATTTGGATATTATTTTCAAAATGAGGCTTGAAATCTTGGAAATTAAGGAAAACGCCGGTACGCGTGAGTGGAATAAGCTGAAAATTGCTCTGAATTTAACCGACTGCATAGTGGACTCCCTTCTTGGAACAGGCTTTCACGGTGAAATTACCGGCAACTTGGCCCAGGCAATTGATATCATCAATCAATCAGGTAAGCCGGTAATTGCAGTAGACATACCTTCAGGAGTGAATGCGGACACCGGGCAAATCTCAGGAACTGCAGTGAAGGCAACTCACACGGTGACTTTCGCATTGCCCAAACCTGGCCTTTTCATGTACCCTGGTGCGGAATATGCCGGAGAGCTAACAATAGCTGATATTGGCATTCCTGCCGCAATATTATCTGATAACACAATTCGACAGAATATAATTACCTTAAATCTGGCCCGTGCCCTGTTTCCTAAACGTAATCCGACCGCACACAAAGGAGTCAGCGGCCGGGTAGGGGTAATTGCGGGCAGTGTAGGGCTGAGCGGGGCGGCGGCTATGGCTTCAATGGGAGCGCTTCGCGCCGGGGCGGGACTTGTTACATTAGGTATACCAGCAGGTCTAAACGCTATAATGGAAATCAAATTAACAGAAGTTATGACTGCGCCACTGCCCGAGACAGAAAAAGGGGGTCTTAGTCACGAAAGTCTTTCGGCAATAGTTGAAATGACCAAGGATAGCAATGTATTGGCAGTTGGTCCAGGATTGGGCAGGGAAGATGAAACAGCCGCTACCGTTCGGGGAATTATTTCCACAGCACAGTGCCCCTTGGTGATTGATGCGGACGGAATTAACGCGCTGGAAGGATATACAAGCATATTATCAGACTGCATTGCACTGCCTGTAATGACGCCGCATCCGGGGGAATTGACCCGTTTGACCGGCCTGTCCATATTGGATATAAACAGGGACCGGATGCAAGTGGCGCGTCGTTTTGCTGCCGAATGGGGTTGTATTCTGATATTGAAAGGCGCTGCTACAGTGGTTGCTTTTCCTGACGGCGAAATATTCATCAATACCACCGGCAACGCCGGTATGGCTACCGGCGGTACGGGCGACGTTCTTACCGGCATAATTGCCGGATTAATCGCGCAGGGTATATCCAGTCACGACGCAGCAATTTTAGGGGTATTTGTACATGGATTTGCCGGGGATATGGCTGCCCAATCCGGCATGATCGGGCTGGTCGCCGGCGATTTACTCAATGCTTTGCCGGCGGCAATTCAAAGTATTCAATATGGTGTTGATTGGTAATAATAGTCATAAGCATATAGCAGAAGAAAAGTATATAAAAAAGTTGACACTCTTCTATCAAGACTTATATAATATTACTATATCGAATGGCTGCATACTGGCGGGGGTGATGGTGTGGCAGAATTGAGGCGTATAATGATTAGTATCCCGAACACGTTGTTACAGGAAGTAGACGGCATAATAGCTATGGATAAGTTAAGTCGTAGTCAATTTGTCAGGGAGGCCATGAGGCTGTATATCGAAGAGCGGAAACGTAAAGCTGTTCGGGATATGATGAAGAAAGGTTATCAGGAAATGGCAGTTATCAATTTGGCTCTTGCCGAAGAAGGACTGCTGGCTGACGTAGAGACATTTGGAATGATGCCCGGCCTGATTGCGGAGAGTGAATAAAATCATGATCGTGAAACGCGGGGACATATATTATGCCAATTTAAGTCCTGTAGTAGGCTCTGAACAGGGAGGACACCGACCGGTACTGGTTATACAAAACGACGTGGGCAATAAGTATAGTCCGACTGTTATTGTTGCTGCTATTACGTCTCAGATTTCAAAGGCTAAATTGCCGACACACGTGGAAGTAACCGCCAAGCTGTATAATTTAGATAAAGATTCAGTTATTTTGCTGGAACAGTTAAGGACGATTGACAAGCGGCGCCTTAAAGAAAAAGTCACTCACTTGGGTGAAGAAATCATGGGGAAGGTAGACGAAGCTATTCGGATCAGTCTCGGATTAATACAACTTTAAAATATCTTATTTGACTTTATAGGCGGGCATACTGCCTATTTTTAGTTTTGCTGTTAACTCTCGGCTTAAAGGGGGGAACTGCTTATAAACCGCCATTTGCGTCGTTGCTTCTGCGGTCCTCACTCCAACGTACAACCAGTACGTTTGCGTTCCGGTCCTCGTCGCGCCTAGCAACTGACGATTTCTAAGCAGTTCGCGGCATTTGGTAACCTAAGTAGAGACACGGTCCTTGGATAAGTTCGGTAGGAATGATTACATATGTTGTATCCGCCAGGTAGCATGTTATGTTTATAGTATTCGTATTCGAGCAATCTGGTAGTAGGAACCGATTTGGGGGAGAAGAATGCTGAGTTTTAAGAGATTAATGTCAGGTCTGTTGGTCGTAGCATGTATTGTTGCTTCACTGGCAATTGCGGGTTGCGGAGTAGGCCAGGCAGGCGGGGGAGCGCCGCTTACCGTCAAAGTTTTGGATGTGGGCCAGGGGGATGCTATATTTATACGTACACCGGAACAGACGGTACTGATTGACACTGGGGATATTCCGGCTAGGGATAAACTGCTCGCTCATTTGAGGAATCAGGGGATAAGTGCGTTAGACAAGGTAATTATTACCCATCCTCATGCCGATCATTTAGGCGGTATGCCTGGTTTATTAGAAACTTTTACGGTAAAACAGATTTTTGACAGTGGACAAACAACTACTTCCGGTCTTTATCGTCAATATTTAGGGGCAGTTCAGAAAAAAAACATTCCTTTTAAAGTGGTAACGGCCGGGGAACTTATTGACTTAGGCGGCGGGGTGACATTAAAGGTATTGGCTCCCGGCAAGCCTTTTATCACCGGATCTGATTCTGATCTTAACAATAATTCAATAGTGACGCAATTGGTTTTTGGCGGCTTTTCAATGCTTTTGGCGGCGGACGCTGAGCAGCCGGCAGAAGACCGCATGCTTAAAAAGTATAGTTCCGGACTAAACAGTACTATTCTAAAAAGCGGCCACCATGGCAGCCGTACATCTTCATCCATGCCTTTTCTCCGGGCGGTCAATCCTGAAGTTGCTATTATTTCAGCGGGTGTAAACAACGAGTATCATCACCCGCATCCTGCAACACTAAAGAAGTATGCCGACCGGAAAATAAAAGTATATCGGACCGATACCGACGGCACTGTGACCATTACCAGCGATGGAAAGTCCTATCAAATTTCCAAGGAGAAATAGAAATATGAAATTACAGGCGGTTATTGACAGATTTGAGAGTAATAAAGCGGTACTATTGTTAGTTGATAAGGAGGACAGTGTTGTAATCTGGCCCCGGCACCATCTGCCGGAAGCGTCGGAAGGTGATATCATAGACATTGAAATAGTTATTAATGAAGACGCTACCCGGCAGGCTAAAGCCGAAGCCGATGCATTGCTAAAACAAGTATTGGAAAAAAATAATAAATAATCTACAAATATAGCAATTCACATAATTTTTACAGGCTTTTTACCCTAAGCCCTGCAGGATTTTTGACATTTGCCGCGAAAATATCTTTCAGGTAGTGCAGATAATGGGGGGAAATAGCGGGAACAGGAGGTGCCTTTGTGCAGCGTTTAATTGTGTGGGTTTTGTTAGCCATGTGGCTTATGATGCCTGGAGTTCTGGCGGCTGAAGCCAAAGCATCCGGTGCATCGCAGGCTACCAAGGCACCTGAAGTCAAAGCGGTAACACTTGCTTCGGCTCTTAAGCCGAATGCTGCAGGTAGTTCGTCCGAGACCAGCAAGAATATTGAGATTACAAATATTCGCTGGGCGAATCACACTGATTCTATCGCTGGAACCGACATGGTTCGCGTAGTGATGGATTCTTCAGGGCCGGTTGAGGCGGATGGAACGATTATCTCTGCTCCTACTCCCCGCCTGGTAGTGAATATAAAAGGGGCAAAACCGGGAACAATAAATAATAATATTGCCTTTGACGGTAAGATAGTTGACAAAGTTAGTGTTACTGCCAATGCCAATGATAATATTACCAAAATAGTGTTTGACCTGTCTACGACCATTGAGGATAATGGCTATAAAGTTTTTACATTACCCAGCAATGACCAGGCTAATAAATCTTTTCGGGTTGTTGTTGATATCAACAAGCCTCTTCCGATACCAAATTTTTCGTTTACTGCCGGTCTGAAAGATAAGGTTATTGTTCTTGATCCCGGGCATGGCGGTTCTGATCCCGGTGCTATCGGACCTAGTAAGACACAAGAAAAAATGGTTACCCTTGCAGTTGCGAACAATGTTAAGAACCTTTTGGAAAAAGCCGGTGCGGTAGTGGTCATGACTCGCCAAAACGATCGGGACGTATACGGACCCAATGCCAGTGCGGTAAATGAGCTGAAAGCCCGGACGACTGTTGCCAACAACCGTAAGGCTGATGTATTTTTAAGCATCCATGCCGACTCCTTCACTGACCGGTCAGCAGGCGGGACATCCACATACTATTATTCGAAAACCCTGTATGATGCAATGCTGGCGCGCTCTCTTCAAGCCAGTTTAATTGAAGCTGGACAATTGCAGGACCGTAGAGCCAATCCGGCCAATTTCTACGTGGTTAAAAATACACGTATGCCGGCGGCACTGGTCGAACTGGGTTTTATTTCCAATCCGCAGGAAGAAAAGCTGTTAAACTCACCTGATTTTCAGCAGAAAATATCATCAGGGATTGTAAATGGTCTGGAGCGATTTTTTAGTCAGGCGGCGAGATTGAGAGGTGGGGAATAATGCTTTATAAAACTAGATTGCTGCTACTGGCCGCAATGTTGTTGCTTGGCGTGATAATAGCCGGGTGTAGCGGTGGCGATGTTCCCACATCCCAGACAGTGCCGGACAGTTCATCCCAAACACCGGCTTCGGGTCTTGACTCTCAACCCGGCGGAACGTCAGAACACGGTACTGTACAAATTACTGTCTATTATTCTTCCAAAGACGGAATGTATTTAGTTCCTGAGGTGCATAAGCTGGATAAGGCAACCGTTGGCAAGCAACCTGCCCGTACCGCGATGGAAATCTTGCTCAAGGGCACTAAAAACCAAGAATTGGTTAGCCCTATTCCCAGCGGGACCAAGTTGAAGAACTTCAAAGTTAAAGACCATATAGCTTATGTGGATTTTGATGAAACGCTGGTGAAAAACCATACAGGAGGTTCCACGGGAGAAATAATGACAGTCGGCGCCATTGTCGACACTCTGACCGAGTTTCCGGAAATACAAAAGGTGCAAATATTAGTCGAAGGCAAAAAAGTTGATACTATCGCCGGGCACCTGGATACCAGCGAGCCGTTAGGCAGAACAGAAAACATAATAAAACGATAGATAATAGAAAAATAGAAAAGCAGCTTTAGCTACTTAATGGCTAAGGCTGCTTTTCGTTACTCCGAGGCAGGTGGAATTCCTCCGACCAAATACAACTTTTTTTTGTGCTGTGGTATACTAGCCATGCAGGAAATAATTACTGCAGGCAGAAAATAAAGTCAGGTGCTTAAGTCCTAGTGGTCTGGTATGGTTCTCATAACTACTACTGTGTGGAGGTGACTGCACTTTTGCAGCTGGAACAAGTTGGTGAGTTTGGACTTATACGTTTGCTGGCAACTGATACGATAAACGATCCGGCAACAGTGGTAGTTGGAATTGGTGATGATGCCGCGGTATTTTTACCTGCGGCGCGGCAACTCCAACTTTTAACAACCGACATGTTAGTGGAAAACATACATTTTGACTTAAAAACAACGACACCTTGGCAACTTGGATACAAGGCAATTGCCGTAAATTTAAGTGATATTGCCGCCATGGGTGGCGTACCGCGACAGGCGGCGGTGTCTCTGGCTTTGCCAAGAAATACTCAGGTCGAGTTTGTTGCCAACCTATATCAAGGAATGAAAGAAATCTGCCGTGAATTCGGTGTAAATATCGTGGGCGGCGACACTGTTTCCAGCCCTCAGGGGTTGGTTATCAACGTTGTTTTAACCGGAGAAGTTGAACCGGCAAATCTGGTTAAGCGCTCCGGAGCGCAAGCCGGTGATGTAGTGATAGTAACGGGAAACTTAGGGAATTCTGCCGCCGGCCTGGATATCTTAAATACAGAATGCTGGGAAGAATTCGATTTTGCCCGGCCGCTGGTGACAAGTCATCTTACGCCGCGTCCTCAGGTCAAGCTTGGGCAACTGTTAGCCGCTGCCGGAGCTTCCAGCATGAATGATATTAGTGACGGACTGGGGAGCGAGTCCCACGAGATTGCCAAAGCCAGCGGAGTTGGAATGGTCTTATATGCTGACAGAATACCTCTGTCCCAAGAAGCAATACAAGCTGCCGCCAAGTTTTCAAAAATACCGCTTAACTATGCCTTATACGGCGGTGAAGACTACCAGTTGCTCGTGACTATGCCACCGGATAAATTTGAGAGACTTCGTCACCAGGAACAATTGCGTCTAATTCTAATAGGAGAAGTTACTGAAGCCAAAGATGAAGTAATACTGATATATCCTGATGGTACTACCGAAAAAATTGAACCACGAGGCTACAATCACTTCAGGACTGATTAAGGGGGATACTATGGTTGTTGAGACTGTCTCGCCGGACACCACTTTTCAATTTGGGCAGAGTCTTGGCAGAATGCTAAGAGCAGGCGATGTGGTATGTTTGTCCGGTGACCTGGGTGCCGGGAAAACGCTATTGACTCAAGGAATAACCACCGGACTGGAAGTAGAGGAAATTGTGACCAGTCCGACGTTTAGCTTAATGAATATATATCAGGGAAAGGATGCAACCGGTGCTGCCCTGAATATCTATCATTTTGATTTTTACCGTCTGGAATCTGCCGCAGAACTTATTGATATCGGTTTTGATGAATATCTTTCGGCTAATGGTTTGATAATTATTGAATGGCCGGATCGTTTTAGAGATTACTTTCCTGACGAGTACCTTTGGATTGAGATTCAGGCTCATAGCGACGAACGTCGCCAATTAACTTTATTGGGATATGGTACTCGGTATAAGAAACTGTGTAAGGAGTTGAATCAAAATCGATAAGTATGTACTTGCGATTGACACAGCAACTCTAGTGTCCAGTATAGCTGTGGCTACGCCTGAAACTCTTATTGCCGAGTTGACACTTCAAGTCAGGAAGACGCATTCTGAACAGTTGATGCCTCACATTGCAAGCATTTTGGCAATGGCGGAAATAACCTGTGACCAGCTGGCAGCTATAGCTGTGAGTATTGGACCTGGATCCTTCACCGGACTGAGAATTGGACTTGCTACCGCAAAAGCGTTGGCTTACGCTCTTGCAATACCTATTTTGGGAGTGCCGACTCTCGCAGCGTTGGCTTATTCCTGCCCGCTGCCGGGAGTATACTTGTCGCCAATGCTGGACGCGCAGAAAGGCAATGTGTACCAAGCAATATTTGAATGGCGGGACGGTGAGCTGTGTGAAGTCATGCCTGCCCGGGTAGTGCCTTTTGCGCAGGCAAAAGACGAAATGAAAAATTTGCCGCAACCTACCTTTATCATGGGAGAGGCTGCGGTAATGTATCGCCAAGAAATTAATTTGCCGTTGTTGCCTCATGTCATTATGCCCCGGGCCGGTAGTGCAGCTATTTTGGCCCAAAAAATGTTGAGAGATGGGGTAACCCATGATGTTTATTCGTTAGAACCGCTGTACATCAGGCGCTCCGAAGCGGAGGAATTATGGGAAAAACGGCAAGCACAAGTATTCAGCCAAAAAGATGGGAACTGCTTATAAACCGCCATCTGCTTCGTTGCCTCTGCGGTCCTCACTCCGGCGTACGACCAGTACGCCTCCGTTCCGGTTCTCGATGCGCCTTGCATCTGACGATTTCTAAGCAGTTCGAGGCAGTCCATGGTTTGAGTCAATACTTGCAGGCTTTATGTGAAAGGTGAAAACATGGAAGAATTTCTGATCAGGAGAATGGTCGTTGACGATATTGATGCCGTACACGCCGTGGAGTGTCAGTCCTTCCTGACACCCTGGTCGCGGACGGCATTTGAAGAAGAGATGATATACAACGAACTGGCTCGTTACCTGGTAGTTGTTGCTAATTGCGAGGGTTTGTCTAAAATAGTTGGCTATGCCGGTATGTGGATAATTGTGGATGAAGCTCACGTTACCAATATTGCCATTTCCCCTGGTCATCGCCGATGCGGCTTGGGCCACCGGCTGCTGGAGGAACTCATTAAGCAAGCCAAATGTCAAGGCGCTAATTGCATGACGTTAGAAGTTCGTCCATCCAATATTGTGGCCAGACGGCTTTATGAACGGCGGGGATTTGTTGAACGCGGTATACGTCCGAATTATTATACAGATACCCAGGAAGATGCACTTATCATGTGGCTGGATAAATTATAATAAAAACGTGTTTCAAGAAACACGTAACCTTAATTAGGGAGTCTGTTTCAAAATGTTCAGATGCCCCCGTTGCATATGGCCTGCATCGTGCCGATTAGTTTTCTGCTACAGATAAGTTAGCATTAACAGACCGGGCGCGACGACGATTCTGATTTGGTTGGCTTAGCATAATAGTTTGTGCGGGGACGTGAGCGGAACAGTACAGAGAAGTACGTGGAGTGAGCGTCCGCAGGAGCAACAACGCAGATGGGCGTTTTGAAGCAGACTCAAAAAAAAAGCCACTCGCGTGGCTAAGGGTGATTGTGTATTGTAACTTATGCATGAACTGATAAAATGGTGACAAAGTAGAGCAGGGCGGCAAAGCCGCCCTGGTTTTACAGATATCTGCCTTACACTATTGCAGGGTAGATTCATACTGTTGAATCATCCTACGAACCATCTGACCGCCCACGCGACCACAGTCAGCAGAAGTCATAGTAGCCCAGCCTGAGGTACGCACGCGCTCGGATATACCCAACTCGTTGGCGATTTCCAATTTCATGCTGTCAAGTGCGTTTTCCGCAGTCGGATTAACAGGTTTTCTCGAGCGTGCCATCATATTACCTCCTTTCCGGACGCATTTATTTGACTCGTCCTGTTCATAATTTGGCTTACATGAAAAGATTCAATACATAATAAACTCAATGTAATAATTAGTAGATACGGAGGCGGTTGTCTTGCAAGTTGAGTCTAACCGGAAAAACTACGAAACAACAAATACTCATCTGACTCTGGCCATTGAAACCAGTTGTGATGAAACCTCAGCAGCAGTTGTCAAAAATGGGCGCCAGATTTTATCCAACATTATTTCCTCTCAAATACAATTGCATCAAAAATATGGCGGAGTAGTACCGGAGATCGCTTCCCGCAAACATATCGAAAATGTCATTCCGGTAATAGACCAAGCTTTGGCTGAAGCAAAGATCACTTTGGCCGATATTAATACAATAGGCGTTACGTATGGACCGGGGTTGGTTGGCGCCCTTCTTGTCGGGGTGGCGGCAGCAAAAGCTCTGGCATTTGCCTCTAATATTCCGCTAGTAGGAGTTAACCATTTGGAGGGGCATATTTTTGCCAATTTTTTGGCGCATACGGATTTGGAGCCGCCTTTTATTGCCTTGGTAGTATCAGGCGGACATACATCCCTGATACATTTGAGGAATTATGACGAATTTATTTTGTTAGGACAGACGCGGGATGACGCTGCCGGAGAAGCATTTGATAAAATTGCCCGGATCATGAAATTTCCCTATCCCGGTGGTCCATACATTGATCAGGCGGCCAAAAGCGGCAATCCAGACGCTATCGCTTTTCCGCGGGCGCTGAGAGGGGCTCGTGGTGAGGAAAATTATGAATTTAGCTTTAGCGGCCTCAAATCGGCAGTGCTAAACTACTTGAATAATGCTGCCCAGCGTGGTGCGACAGTGAATATTTCAGATGTGGCGGCTAGCTTTCAAGCAGCAGTAGTGGAAGTACTTGTTAATAAAACTATGCATGCTGTACAACACTCGGGTGTAAGACAAGTTGTACTGGCCGGAGGCGTAGCGGCAAATTCAGCTCTTCGTGACGAGCTTGGCAAACGGGCAGCAGAGCGGGGAACAACACTATTTTACCCGCCGCCGGTTTTATGTACTGATAACGCTGCCATGATAGCGTGCCGTGCCTATTACCAGTACTTAGGAGGCGATATATCTGATTTAAATCTCAATGGTGTTCCGGGTTTGAGGCTAGGACAGTGAGATGTAAAGTTATAAATCAATGTGCAAAACAATGTTTTAACATTTGTGGATATAGTGGATAAATCTGATGATCTTCTCGTATAGCAAGAAAATAAAGTTGATATGCTGTGAATAAGTTTGTGGATAATGTGGATAACCCGGGGATAACATGGAATGTGGCTGTGAGTAAGTGAGGAAATATAGACATTATGTGGAAAATATATGTAACGTTGACAGAATTATTCAAATATTATTTACAGGATAAGTTGACATTTTTGAGTAAAACTTGGCAATAGAAATATATTTACAGTGCCTGTCATATGAATAAGTATGTAACTATGTAATTTTTATGACCAGATGACAAGGAATTTTTTAATAGCAAGTGGAATAAATACAAGACTTTAAGGAGGATTAGCAGTATTTGGTATCTTTTAATATTGGAATCGGAGGAAGCGGGGAACAAAGATGGGAGTCGTTGCCGACTTATGCCGAAAGATATCTACTTTAAACCCTAATGAAATAGAGACTTTGGAAAATGTTTTAACCGTTTTGGGCTTGGCTGCAGATTTGGCTCATGCGCAAGCAACCCTGTATGCCCCAGCCCTCAGCGAAAACTTTATGGTCATCGTTGCGCAGCTAAAACCGAATACCAGCTATATCCAGTTCCGGACAAATCTATTAGGAAGTGCTGTCGAATCAGGTGAAGAACCGCTTGTCTGGCGTACTTTAATTTCCGGCGAACCCATTGCTGGACAGCGGGAGTTTGAATTAGGTGGAGACGTCGTTGAGATGCGGGTTTTTCCAATTCGCGACAGCAGCGGTCAGGTTGTTGCGGCCACCAGCTTTGAAACGAGCAGTTCGGAAGCAAGCGCCGATGGCCATCATGTTCTTATGGAAACCGCCTATATGCTCCTTAACATGGCTGCTTCCGATTTGTATTCAGGCAGTAAGCTCTATCGGCCTCTTGGTACCAGAGATGGGATTGTTATTGTTGACGCACAGGGCGATATAATTTTTTCCAACTCTGCTGCGGATGGCATTTATAAGACATTAGGAGTTAACCGGATGATCGGACGGCGGGTTGACGACCAGCAAATTAATATGAAAGTTGTTCAGCAAGCGGAAGGTAGCGGTGAGCCCCAGGAAAGCGAAATTGAAGCCGGGAATATGATATTGATGCAACGGGCCATTCCAATTGTTGCTAAAGAGCAAGTATCCCGTGTCATATTTATTATTGCGGATGTTACAGAAATTAGGAAAAAAGAAAAAGAACTGTTAATTAAATCTGCCGTAATTCAAGAAATCCATCACCGGGTAAAAAACAACCTTCAGACGATAGCCAGTTTACTCAGGTTACAGGCGCGGCGTACTAGCACACCTGAAGTTAAAGCCGCTTTAAGAGAGAGCGTCAACCGTATATTGAGCATTTCAGTGGTACATGAATTCTTGTCGCAGCAGGATCGTGAGTATATTGATGTTGCGGAGGTTACCAAGAATATTCTGGATCTGGTCATTCAAAATATGCTGGAACCGGATTTTAACATAGAGACAGTACTAAATGGGCAGACGGTGATATTGCCTTCTGAGCGGGCCAGTAGTTTGGCGCTTGTTATTAACGAACTTATTCAAAACTCAATTGAACATGGATTTGTCGGGCGCAAGGAAGGCCTAATCAGTGTTGATATTACTATAGCCCCGGATAGTTACCAAATTGATATTTACGACAATGGAGTTGGACTGCCGAAAGATTTTAATCTGCAGACCACCAACAGTCTCGGTCTGCAAATTGTGAGGACTCTCGTTGAAACCGATCTTGGCGGCAAGTTTAGGATTTATTCCGATACTGGAACTCACGCCTCAGTTATTATTCCGCGACTTGCAGAAAGTGCAAAAGGAGACTAAGGAGGTTGGCAATATGGAATCTTTGCGGATTGTAATCGCGGATAATGAATCCATTATCCGGATGGACTTAAAAGAACTGTTGGAGGAGGCCGGGCATAGCATAGTTGGAGAAGCAGCGGACGGAATCAAGGCTGTGGAACTGGCTCGTAAACATAACCCGGATCTTGTTATTATGGACATTAAGATGCCGGAAATGGATGGTATTACAGCAGCCAAGATCATTTCAAATGAAAAAATAGCTCCGGTTTTACTACTGACAGCCTTTAGTCAGAAGGAAATTGTGGAAAAGGCAAAAGATTCCGGCGTACTTGCCTACCTGGTGAAACCGGTAAAAGAAGCTAACCTATTTCCGGCTATGGAGATTGCGTTATCAAGATTTCAGGAGTTTGCGGAACTGGAAAAGGAATTGGAAGAAGTTAAGAATTCATTGGAGACTCGTAAAATACTCGATCGTGCCAAAGGAATTCTTATGGATGCCTATAGCCTTACTGAGAGTGAGGCCTATAGGCGTATTCAGCAATACAGTATGAGCAAACGCAAGTCTATTCGGGAAGTGGCGGAGGCTATTGTTGAGTCTGCCACTCGCAAACGGTAGTAAAAACTATTCACGTTAAGAGGGGAACTGCTTATAAGCCGCCATCTGCGTCGTTGTTCCTGCGGTCCTCACTACAGCGTACAACCGGTACGCTTCCGTTCCGGTCCTCGTTGCGCCTAGCATCTAACGACTTCTAAGCAGTTCGGGGCAGTTAATAAGCTAGGTAGATACAAGCTTAACTACTCGTTAAGATGGAAACTGCTGGATAACCGCCGTCTGTATCGGCTCTTGCGGTGCTCGCTCCAACCGATCTAAGTAGTTAGCTTATCTCCATCTGATGGCACGGACCTCCGGTACGCCTTTGCTCTGGCTTCTCGGTATGAAAATTTATTTTCAGGTATAGTTCATGGCAGTTGTTAAGTTGAGTTGATACGGTGATTTTCAAAGGGTAAAGCAGCCTGTGCTCTACCTTTTTTTGTTTTTTACAAAAAATTTATGAATTTCTGGGCAAAATGCTCTTGATTTTTAGAGCGTTTTTTTATATTATAATTTATGGAATTAGCACTCAATGTTAGTGAGTGCTAACAATAAACAGTTGAAAATTATTACACTATAAAGGGAGGTTTTCTCACATGATTAAGCCGTTAGGCGACAGAGTAGTAATCGAGGCTTTGGAAAAGGAAGAAGTTACCAAAAGTGGAATTGTCCTGCCGGACACCGTTAAGGAAAAGCCGCAAGAAGGTAAAATTGTGGCTGTCGGTACCGGGAAAGTATTGGATAACGGTCAGCGGATTGCGCTTGATGTTAAAGCCGGTGACAAAGTTATTTTTTCCAAATATGCCGGTACTGAAGTTAAGATTGATGGTAAAGAGTACCTCATTCTCAGCGAAAGAGATATCCTGGCAATAGTTGAATAGTTGAATAATATTAAACCGAAACGAAAGGAAGGTAATACATAATGGCTAAGCAAATTATTTTTGATGAAGAAGCACGTCGTGCACTGGAAAAAGGTGTTAACGCCCTTGCCAACGCTGTTAAAATAACTCTTGGACCTAAAGGTCGTAACGTTGTTCTGGACAAAAAATTCGGTGCTCCTACCATTACTAATGACGGCGTAACCATCGCCCGTGATGTTGAACTTGAAGATCCCTTCGAAAATATGGGTGCTCAACTTGTTAAAGAAGTTGCCACCAAAACGAATGACGTAGCCGGTGACGGTACTACTACCGCTACTCTCTTGGCTCAAGCCATGATCCGCGAAGGTATGCGCAATGTTGCCGCAGGTGCCAACCCCATGATTCTCAAAAAAGGTATTGAAAAGGCCGTTGAAGTACTTGTCAGCGAGATTAAAGCAAGCTCTAAAAAAATTGAGACTAAAGATGCTATTGCCCAGGTTGCGTCTATTTCCGCCGCTGACGCTGAAATTGGCAAGCTGATTGCCGAAGCCATGGAAAAAGTAGGTAAAGACGGTGTTATCACTGTTGAAGAATCCAAAACTATGGGTACTGATCTTGATGTTGTAGAAGGAATGCAGTTCGACCGCGGTTACATTTCGCCCTATATGGTTACCGACGCTGACAAAATGGAAGCCGTTCTGAATGAACCATATATCCTGATCACCGACCGTAAGATTGGTGCTATTGCCGACCTTCTCCCGGTCCTTGAAAAAGTGGTGCAACAAGGCAAGGAACTCTTAATTGTTGCTGAAGATGTAGAAGGGGAAGCGCTGGCTACCCTGGTAGTAAATAAACTTCGTGGTACTTTCCGGGCTGTAGCGGTGAAGGCTCCTGGCTTTGGTGACCGCAGAAAAGCAATGCTGGAAGACATCGCTATCCTTACCAGCGGTGCCGTTATTACCGAAGAACTTGGCCGCAAGCTCGATAGTGTACAACTTTCCGATCTTGGCCGCGCTCGTCAAGTCCGGGTTTCCAAAGAAGAAACTACGATCGTGGAAGGTTATGGACAAGCTGATGAAATCAAAAAACGTGTCGGCCAAATCCGTGTTCAAATCGAAGAAACTACCTCTGATTTCGATAAAGAAAAACTGCAAGAACGTCTGGCCAAACTTGCCGGTGGTGTAGCAGTAATCCAAGTTGGTGCAGCTACAGAAGTTGAACTCAAAGAGAAGAAACACCGTATCGAAGATGCTCTCAATGCTACTCGCGCAGCTGTTGAAGAAGGTATTGTAGCCGGTGGCGGCACTACCTTCATCGACATTCAAGCCAGTCTTGATAAGCTCAGCCTTACTGGTGATGAAAAGACCGGTGTGAACATTGTAAGACGGGCGATTGAAGAACCTGTACGCCAGATTGCCGATAACGCCGGGCATGAAGGTTCCGTGGTTGTTGAAAACGTTAAAAAAGCAGGCACAGGCTTTGGCTTCAACGCTCTTACTGAAGAATACATTGATATGATTGCCGCCGGTATTGTTGATCCGGCTAAAGTTACCCGCTCCGCTCTGCAAAACGCAGCCAGCATTGCGGCCATGGTACTCACTACTGAAACCCTTATTGCCGACAAACCGGAAAAAGAAAGTCCGGCAGCCGGCATGGGCGGCATGGGTGGTATGGGCGGCATGGGCGGTATGGGCGGCATGATGTAAGAATGCCGTAAACCCTTTGATATATAAAGGGTTTAAGATACCGGAAACCGCAAATGTTCACCTCACCATTTTGCTAACGAAATTGCTAAATATTAGAGGTTGTCCATGAGTGATCAAACTTTTGGGCAGCCTCTTTTTTTATTATTTTGGTAACATTCGGGCCACCATTGGGGCTTTTCCTACCCAGCAATGGGCTACTCCTTCTACTCGATTTGCATATTCCCCTGATTCCCTGCATACATAGTATTGTAGTGCGGGAAGGAGGGAAAAGCGTGATCATCAACTTGCGCCGCCTGTTCTATCACCGTCATATTTTTTTTAGCATTATTGGATTGCTTGCAATCTCCACTGTGTACATCCAAATTTCAGAAGTCATTTCCGGGGGGCCGATTGCTATTGCCGGCACTCGGACGGAACAGAAAGTGGTGGCTCTGACTTTTGACCATTCGTGGGGAAACAAGTTTACCCCTTCCATTTTGGATACCTTAAAACAGCATGATCTTAAAGTTACTTTTTTCATTATGGGTCCATGGGCCAAGAAATATCCCGAAGTTGCTCAGCGAATGGTCACGGATGGTCATGAAATAGCAAGTCACGGCTATCGGCATGAAAACTATGGTGACATGCCGCCCGCATGGGTGAAGGAAGATATAACCAAGGCGCAGGAACTGATAAAAGAGGTAACAGGCGTTGAAACCAAGCTTATCCGTCCGCCTAATGGCCACTACAGCCAAACATCTCTTAAAGTTGCAGACGAACTAGGCTATAAAACGATTATTTGGAATGTAGATTCTCTTGATTGGAAGAATCCCGGCCGAGACGTAATTATTGACCGTATTATGAAACGAATTAAACCTGGCGCCATTATACTGATGCACGCTTCCGATACTCCCGTGCAGACGGCGGAAGCCTTACCCGTCGTCATTGAAAAGATTAAAGCGGAAGGGTATAAGATCGTTACCGTAAGTGAACTGCTCACCAATTGTAGTGAAAAAGGAATTCAGAGACATTGATAAGCTTCAGGCTGTTGAAAAACTTCGTCTAGCGTCGTTGCTCCTCACAGATCGGGTTAGTATGCAAGGTGCGCCTGGCTGTACTCGTTTTTGAACAGCCTGGAGTTTGTCGACAAGCAGAAGGGGCTGTCGCGCTAAGATAGCACCTAAAACAACAAAAAAAGGCGTCCGGCTAAGGCACGCCCCCAATAAAGAAGTATTTACATTGACATAATGATAGTGCCATGATATAGTAAGTTAAAGAAAGAGGGAGTGTATTGATGTCGGTAATTCTGTAAGGGGTTAGGTTAAGGGCATGAAACGAGCAGTTGTTCTGCTTTTATTTGTGTTGTCAAAAACTGCCTTACAGATTGAATGAGCATCCATTATTTATAATGGTGTAATTTGTAGCGCAGTATCATACTGCGCTTTTTTGTTTTCTTTCTATAAGGCGAAAATTAGAAAGGAAGAATACCATGTATCCATTTACAGACCAGTTTATGTCCAATGATGAAAATGTTGAGTTCTTGAAAGCCGCTATGATGGGGCCAAATGCCATGCGATTATCAGAGGAATTGTCATTGTACCTAAACATTGATGAGAATATGCGAATACTTGACCTTGGCTGCGGGTGTGGTCTTTCCACGCTTTTGTTGGCGAAAAAATATGGCGCGTCCGTTTTCGCCGCCGACCTCTGGATTTCGCCAACTGAAAACTATGAGCGTTTTCAATCTATCGGGATTGATGATAAGGCCGTTCCGATTTCCGTAGACGCGACCAAAGGGCTGCCTTTCGCAAACGGATATTTTGACTTGTTGTTCACCGTGGACGCTTACCATTATTTCGGCGATACGGCGGAAATGCTCCCGTCGCTTATTCCTTTTGTGAAAAAGGGCGGCTATATCGTCGTGGCTATTCCTGGATTAAATTACGAATTTGAGGGTAATGTTCCCGATGAAATGCAGCCGTTTTGGAATAGCGAGATGGAAAGAACCTTGCACTCTCTTGATTGGTGGAAAGATTTGTGGAAGAAAGCAGAGGGCATTGAAATGGTGGACAGTCGCGAAATGGCCTGTTGCAGACAGGCGTGGAAAGAATGGCAGACCGGTTATCATCCCATTGTCGCTGAGGACATCAAAATGATGGAGGCTGAAGGCGGAAAGTATTTTAATCTTATTCAGTTGATTGCTAAAGTACTCTGAATACCTTTGTTCCAATAAAGTGAAGCCTTGTCCGTGAATAAGGCCGCTACGCCTATCCAGCCAGTCAAGGGCCGAGTAGTATTTTGCTAGCGCAAAATCTCCACTCTTAAACCCTTTGACTGACTGGATTTTTGCCGTACCATTGCGCCGCCGACCGCTCCATTTTACGGCAAAATCGGCTCCGCTGGATTGGCGGCAATCGGTAGCTTTATGCGGTGGCTCTGCCCCGCACCTCCCCGGCCTCCTCCAAAGAACAGAGAAACCCGAACGGCGAAAGGCGTTGTCAATGGGAATGTGGAATAGCGGACAGAGCGTATAACACACTACACTTTGCGTGTCACGGTTTCACCCTACCCCGCAAAATGCAAAAGACGGACTATCAGCTTTACGCCGATAGTCCGTCTTTTGTTGTCACATTCCGCTTGTCGACACTACCCAATCTGAATGTTCCTTTTACTTCTTTATTGGGTATCATATATTTTGCCATGCAGCAGGATTTTGTCGATTCAACCCGAAGAATACAAAATTGCATAAAGTACTAATTTAAAGATGATAACTAAATCGCAAAGATATAGTCGGGGTGGCAATTTCATTGAATGAGTACGTTTATTCTGCGAAGGAAAAGATTATAAACAACCAGCGTATAGATTTTGCGGATGCCATGGCTTTATATTATCATGAAGATCTCCTGATGCTGGCGCAACTGGCACGGAAAGCAAAGGAAGCAAAATCGGGACGACACGTTTATTTTAATGTCAATCGTCATATTAATCTGTCTAATATTTGCCAATCGGGGTGTCCGCTTTGTGCATTTGCCTGTAAATCGGGTGAGGAACAGGCTTTTGTGCTGGAAACGGCAGATGTGGAAAAAATTGTAAGGCAGGCAGTTAAAGGTACACCGGATTTAACCGAAATCCATATTGTCAGCGCTCTAAATCCTGAAAAAGCATTTTCTTACTATATGAACATTATTGAGACGGTGAGACGGGAAGCGCCTCACGTTCACATTAAAGCATTCACTCCGGTCGAGATCAGCCATTTTTCCCAAATCTCCGGTTACTCAGTGAAAGCTGTATTGGAAAAATTAAAAGAAGCCGGACTGCATTCCCTGCCAGGTGGTGGCGCTGAAATACTGGATGACGAAGTGCGACAAATAATTTGTCCCAACAAAGCTTCAACTGCCCAGTGGATTGAGGTAATCAGAACTGCTCACAAACTAAATATACCTACAAACGCCACCATGCTTTACGGGCATATTGAAACTGTTGCCCAGCGGATCCGGCATCTTCTGACTATCAGGGATATCCAGGACGAAACAGGCGGTTTTCAAGGATTTGTTGCCTTTCCTTTCCACCCGGGCAATACGGACCTGGCTGCGACTCACACAGTCAACAGAGTATCAGCTTGGGAAGATCTGAAAATGATTGCCATAGCCCGGCTGATACTTGATAACGTTGAGCATATTAAAGCCTTCTGGATGATGCTTACCCTGCCGGTTGCCCAACTGTCCCTTGCTTTTGGCGTGGATGATTTTGATGGAACGGTAGTAGAGGAAAAAATTATCCACGCTGCCGGCGCCAAGACAAAATCCGGCATTACTAAGAAGGAATTGATCGCCTTGATACGGGAAACCGGCTTAATTCCGGTGGAACGGGACACCTTTTACCACCACCTTAAAGTATATGACGGAGAGAAACAAGGATGAATACCGGCAATCAAGCTAGATTAGGACATATTGATTTTATCAATTGTTTGCCATTGGCACACGGACTGAAAGCAGGTGGTTTCGGTCAGGACCTTGATATTGTGGCAGGAGCGCCGTCGTGGCTCAACCGGCTGGCAATAGACGGAAAGGTTGACATCACACCCGTTTCTTCAATTATATATGCTATAAATAAGAATAGATTTCTTATATTGCCTGATGTCTCGATTAGTGCGAAGGGAATTTTGCAAAGCATAATCCTGGTAGCCAAAAGACCAATATATGAATTAGAAGGAGCGAAAGTGGCGTTAACCTATAAATCAGCTACATCCCATATACTGCTCAAGATTATTATGAATAAGGCTTATAATTTGACGCCCGACTATTTCATCTCCCAGGCCGCCGGGGTTGATGAAGCACTGCAAGATGCCGACGCCGCTTTGTTTATCGGCGATGATGCTCTATATGCCTATCACCGTAAAAGACGGAGCTATTACTATTATGACCTGGGCGGAGAGTGGAAAAAGCTGACCGGGCAAGCCATGGTATATGCTTTATGGGTGGTAGACCGCCGGTTTGCCGGGAGCTTCCCGGAACTGGTTACTATGATTCACCGCCGAGTGACGCAAGGGTTTTCCTACGGCTTGTCCCACCTTCCGGAGGCAGCTGCGGCGATTAACGGCAAAGTGCCTTTCACTGCCGAACAGATACTCCATTATTTAGACCTTTTGAACTACGGCTTGTCATCTGAACATCAAACGGCCTTGTTGACATATTACAGCATGGCGCAAGAGCTTGGATATATAGCGGATGTTCCGGCTCTCCGCTTTGCCCGGGTGGGGGGAGAAAGGGAATGATGTCCTTGGCTGAAGCATTGGATTTGTTAAATGGCGCCGACATCCTGGAGTTAGGGCGGGCGGCGGACACTGTTCGCTACCGGATTCACCCGGAAAATGTGGTTACCTTTATCATTGACCGTAATATCAATTATACCAACATATGCAAAAGTGAATGCAAATTTTGCGCCTTTTATCGTCCGGCATATCACCGGGACGGCTATGTGTTATCTTATGACGATATCCTTAATAAAATTAGAGAAACCGTTGCTGCCGGCGGTACACAAATCATGTTGCAGGGCGGATTAAATTCTGAATTGAGTCTTGACTATTACCTAAATTTGCTTAAACTTATAAAAAAGCACTATTCCATTTCCATTACTATCCATTCCTTTTCTCCTGCTGAAATACAATTCATGGCCAAGCAGGCAGGAATTTCCCTTAAAGAGACCTTGCTTAAATTAAAGAGTGCGGGTTTGGATTCTCTTCCCGGCGGTGGGGCTGAAATTTTGGTGGACGAGGTTAGAAGACGGGTAAGCCCAAAGAAGATCAGCGCTGCTGATTGGCTGGAGGTTATGCGGCAAGCCCACGGGGTTGGGTTGAAAGCTACTGCGACTATGGTAATCGGTATGGGAGAAAGTTTTAAAGACAGATTGGAACATATGGAAAAGATACGCGCGCTGCAGGAAGAAACCGGCGGTTTTCGCGCTTTCATCATGTGGTCCTATCAACCGGGAAATACTCAGCTCGGCGGCGAGAAGATCTCAGCCTGGGACTATTTAAGAACTCTGGCTGTTGCCCGGCTTTATTTGCATAATATAGAGCATATTCAGGGTTCGTGGGTTACACAGGGTCAAAACATAGGCCAACTGACTTTGGCGTTTGGCGCCGATGACCTTGGCAGCATTATGCTGGAAGAAAATGTTGTACGGGCGGCAGGCACTGCTTACGAAATGTCTGTCAACAAGATGCTGGGGATGATTCGGGCGGCAGGAAAAATTCCGGCCCAGCGAGATACAGAATACAATATTATTAAACGCTTTGAGTAATAAGTTACTGCGGTACGAAAGACTGGCAGTCCTGGATTGGGAGGAATGGTGATGGATCTAGATAAAACCGAATTTGCCGTTATCGGTGGTTCCGGTACGTTGTCTGGCAATTTTCCTTTGGGTGTGGACGACACGGGAATTGAGCTTCTTGGGGAAAATCTCGCAATTGACACGCCCTACGGACGCAGCCCGGCTTTTCGTTTATTTAGCGTGGATGGGCAACGGGTATTAACATGTAAGATGCATGGCTGGCGCAGCGGGGTAAGCCGGGCCGACGCTTCCCGTCAAATTTTTTGGGTATTTCGTCAAATAGGCGTAAAGCGGATTATCGCTGAAGGTGGCGTTGGATCAGCCAATCATCTGTTAGATCCCCGGGATTTTATTATTCCTCACGATTACATTGATCTGTCGTTGCGTAAGGATGTTGGTCTTGAGGGAAAATATCTATTAGTTATGCGGGAGGCGCTGTGTCCGGAAATACGTTCCGTACTGATTGATACGGTTAAGGAACATTATCACGGACGGGTATTTGCCAGGGGTATATACGCGGTGACCGAAGGACGTCACTTTGAAAGCCCGGCTGAAGTCGCTATGTTAAAAGGACATGCCGATATTATCGGCCAGAGCTTGTGCCCGGAAGTGTATTTAGCCAGAGAAATCGGCGCCTGTTATGCCGGTTTATATTTTGTGGTTAATTACGGCGAAGGTGTGGTCAAAGATTGGTCTCATCAGGAGTTAACCGATATTTTTTTTAATGACGCCCCATTAATCAGCAAAATTATCCTGGCCGCTATTCGCAAGCTGTCTCCCAAAGGTAAATGTGGTTGTTCGGCATTGCGTAAAGAGACATTATTAAAGGAAGTATACAAATAGAGAATATATGTGTATACTCAGGTCATGAATTGTTCGAACTGCTTAGAAGGTCTATAAGCAGTTCCCTGCTTATAGGCCAATAGATAGATATTAATAAGGGGGAATTATATGCCAGTCAACAAACCGGAAATGGTCCTGGTCATGGATTTCGGCGGACAATATAGTCAGCTAATCGCCAGAAGAATCAGGGAATGCGGCGTATATTGCGAAATTGTGCCTTTTAATACCAACATCGGGAAAATCCGTCAGATGGCTCCCCGGGGCATTGTATTTTCCGGAGGACCATCCAGTGTGTATGGGGAAGGCGCTCCTAAATGCGATCCTGCAATATTCGAGATTGATGTGCCTGTACTGGGAATTTGCTATGGGATGCAGCTGACCGCTCATTCTTTAGGTGGGAAAGTAGCCCATGCAACTTCGCGGGAATATGGCAATACGCGCTTATATGTGGATAATCCGGAAGGGCTCTTGGCGGAAATCGGCAGTGAGACTCAGGTTTGGATGAGTCATGGCGACTACATTACTGAACCGCCGCAGGGCTTTGCGGTTACCGGTCATACCAACAGCAGTCCGGTTGCAGCCATGGCTAACAACCAGCGCCAAATTTACGGTGTGCAGTTTCACCCCGAAGTCGTACATACTCCCGAGGGTATGAAGATACTGCGGAATTTCTTATTTAATATCTGCGGTTGCAAGGGTGATTGGAACATGGGATCTTTCGCCGATCAAGCCATCGGGAAAATTCAGCAACAGGTAGGCAATAAACGGGTGCTGTGCGCTTTAAGTGGTGGGATAGATTCTTCTGTTGCCGCCGTTTTGGTGCATCGGGCAATAGGAGACCAACTGACGTGCGTGTTTGTCAATCATGGCTTTTTGCGTAAAGAAGAACCGGAACAAGTGGTGAAAACTTTCCGGGACGGCTTTCACATGAACCTGGTGTACGCCGATGCAGTGGCAAGGTTTATGGCCCGTATAGAAGGTATTACCGATCCGGAACAAAAACGGAAAATTATCGGGGAAGAATTCATTCGTGTGTTTGAGGCCGAAGCTGCTAAATTAGGTGACATGGATTTTCTTGTTCAAGGCACTCTTTACCCGGATGTTATTGAAAGCGGCACAGCTACTGCCGCCGTAATCAAGAGCCACCACAATGTGGGCGGTTTGCCTGAAGATATGAAGTTTGAACTGGTTGAGCCTTTACGTGACTTGTTTAAAGATGAAGTTCGGGCACTGGCCCGGGAACTGAACCTGCCGGAAGATATTGTTTGGCGTCAGCCTTTTCCTGGTCCGGGATTAGCCATTAGAATCATTGGTGAGGTTACTGCCGAGCGTCTTGAGATTTTACGGGAAGCCGACTCAATCGTATATCAGGAGATTAAAATTGCCGGTCTTTACCGGAAGGTATGGCAATCTTTTGCTGTTTTACCAGCTATGAAGAGTGTTGGAGTTATGGGAGACGAACGAACTTACGCCTATACGATTGGACTCAGGATTGTCGAAAGTGAGGATGGCATGACTGCCGACTGGGTGCGCCTCCCGTATGAAGTACTGGATAATATCTCCCGGAGAATTGTCAATGAAGTGAAGGGAGTAAACCGTGTAGTTTATGATATCACTTCGAAACCCCCAGCCACAATTGAATGGGAGTAGTGAACTCGTACTTACGGCAGCGGGTGTCTTCGAAATTGAATAATAGTAATCAAAAAAAATCCATCAAACAAATAACAAATTATGTTGTTTGATGATTTTTTTATTTCTCTTTTTTCTCTTTTTTAGCAGGAGTAATAACTTGATTGTCGAAAATTATGTTACAGAAACGGAAGAAATTTAATATATAGGCTAGCCTGCATAATGAAATAGTATTACTTATTGACTCTTGGAAGTGTACTATTGGCGAGCTGTAGCGAGAATAGTTTACATTAATATAATATCATCCAGGAGAGGTATTTTTTGGATATGAAAGAATAATATATAAATACTGGATTATTATCCGAGAGGAGGAACTAACATCCAATTAGGCGCAAACCCTTCAGCAACAGTATTTGTGATGTCTGATTCCATTGGTGAAACTGGAGAATTGGTGGTAAAAGCTGCCGCCAGTCAATTTGATTCTACTCGTATTGAAGTTAGACGCAAACATAACTTGAGTTCAGTTCAAGAAGTTACCCAAGCATTAAAACAGGCGGCAGAATGCCGGGCGGCTGTGGTCTACACTTTGGCACGCCCTGATTTAAAACGGCATTTGGAATCCGAAGCGAAAAAGCTGGGTTTGGTTACTGTTGACGTTATGTGTCCGGTAATTGAGGCCTTGGCTAAAGTGACCGGGCAAACACCTAAATATGAACCCGGCCTTATCCGCAAAGTAGATAAAGCTTATTTTTCTAAAGTGGAGGCTATTGAGTTTGCCGTTAAATTTGACGACGGCAAGGATCCTCGCGGCTTGCTGAAAGCCGATGTAGTAGTAATAGGAGTTTCCCGGACGTCTAAGACCCCTTTATGTATGTATCTTGCCCATAAGGGGATTAAGGCAGCCAATGTTCCCCTGGTTCTTGAAACGCTACCGCCAGATGAGCTTTTTCAAATTCCCGCCAATAAAGTGGTGGGACTAACCATCAAACCGGCAAACTTGCAGGAGATTAGGAAACAGCGGCTTAAACTTATGGGTTTGCCGCCTACTACAGATTATGTCAATATGGAAAGGCTGTTGGCGGAATTTGAATATTCCTCTTCGGTTATGCGTAAAGTCGGTTGCGCCGTGATTGATGTAACCAATAGGGCAGTTGAGGAAACAGCCGCCAACGTTTTGGATATATACCAGAAAGGAGTTAGATTCAATGCCTAAATATGTATACCTTTTCAAAGAGGGACGCGCTGATATGCGTGCTCTCTTGGGCGGGAAAGGCGCTAATCTTGCCGAAATGACCAATATTGGTCTTCCTGTACCGCCGGGAATGACAATTAGCACTGAAGCTTGTAAAGAGTATTACCACATAGGTGGTAAGATGCCGGCAGGGATAATGGATGAAGTTAAGCAATACTTGACTACGGTGGAGGAACAGACTGGTAAAAAATTTGGTGATCTTTCTAATCCGCTATTAGTATCTGTCCGTTCCGGCGCCATGTTCTCCATGCCCGGCATGATGGACACAATTTTGAATCTTGGCCTGAATGAACAAACGGTTCAGTCTTTGGCCAGCAATACCGACAATTTGAGATTTGCTTACGATGCCTTCCGGCGTTTCATTCAAATGTTTGGCGACGTGGTATTAGAGCTTCCTAAACATGAATTCGAAAACCTGTTGCACCGGCAAAAAGAGGAGCAGGGTGTTACATACGACCAGGAGTTGACCTCCGAATCCCTGCGAAAAGTGATCAATAACTATAAAGAAATGATTGAAAGTGAGACAGGCCATCCTTTTCCCGAAGACCCCATGGTTCAGCTTACCATGGCGATTGAAGCCGTGTTCCGCTCTTGGAACAATGACCGGGCTATCATATACCGTAATCTTAATAAAATTCCTCACGATCTTGGTACTGCTGTGAATGTCCAGTCCATGGTCTTCGGGAATATGGGCAACGATTCCGGCACCGGCGTAGCATTTACCCGTAATCCGTCTACCGGTGAGAATGTTTTGTATGGAGAGTTTTTGACAAATGCCCAGGGTGAGGATGTAGTCGCCGGTATTCGTACTCCCCGTCCTATAGCTCAACTTAAGGAAGAAATGCCGGTAATATATGACCAGTTCGAAAAAATTGCCGATCTCCTGGAACGCCATTATAAGAATATGCAGGATATTGAATTCACTATTGAGCGTGGCAGGCTTTACATTCTCCAAACCCGCAACGGCAAGCGCACTGCTCAGGCCAGTGTGCGTGTCGCCTATGAGATGGCTAAGGAAGGTTTGATTACCAAACAGGCAGCATTGCTGTTAGTCGAGCCGAATCAGCTGGATCAACTGCTGCATCGCCAGATCGACAGCGGGGCTAAATTAAATGTGATTGCGAAAGGTCTGCCGGCTTCTCCGGGAGCGGCTTCCGGCAAAGTTGTTTTTGACTCCGATGAAGCCGAACGTATGGGTAAGACCGGGGCCAAAGTTCTCCTGGTCCGTATGGAAACTACTCCGGATGACATCCATGGCATTGTAGCTGCTCAGGGCATCTTAACCAGCCGCGGCGGTATGACCAGCCATGCTGCTGTAGTTGCACGCGGCATGGGAAAACCATGTGTCTGCGGTTGTGAACCAATCAGAATCGACTACGCTAAAGAAGAATTTACTGTCGGTCAACTGACTGTTAAAAAAGGCGACATTATTTCCATTGACGGCTCCTCCGGTCAGGTTATTTTAGGCGAAGTGCCAATGAAGGAGCCGGAAATTTCCTCGGAATACAGTATAGTGTTGTCTTGGGCTGACGAATATAAACGTCTTGAAGTACGGGCTAACGCCGATACCCCGGAAGATGCAAAAAAAGCCAGGGAATTCGGTGCCACCGGCATAGGCCTTACCAGGACAGAGCACATGTTCATGGGTCAAGAACGCTTACCGTTTGTGCAGCAAATGATTTTAGCCGAAACATTGGAAGAACGGCTGGAAGCACTGTCACATCTTTTGCCAATGCAACAAGGCGACTTTTACGGAATTTTGAAAGCAATGGAAGGATATCCGGTTTGTATTCGTTTGTTGGATCCCCCACTGCATGAATTTCTGCCCAGCCAGGAAGAACTGCTGATTGAGACAACCGAACTTAAAATAACCGGTAAAGATCCCAAACTGTTGGCAGAGAAGCAGCAGCTTCTAAAAAAAGTGCGTGCGCTTCATGAGTTTAACCCAATGCTGGGACACCGGGGATGTCGCCTGGGTATTACCTTCCCGGAAATATATGAGATGCAGATTCAAGCCATCTTTAACGCAACAGTTGAGCTTACCAAGGAAGGATATAATGTTTTGCCGGAAGTAGAGATACCGTTGACAATTGATGTCAACGAAATGAAGATATTTAAAGAAAAAATTGTAGCAATTGCGGAAGCGGCAATGTCTGCCGCTAACGCCAAATTCCACTACAGCGTGGGGACCATGATTGAATTGCCGCGGGCGGCTCTTTTAGCTGACGAACTGGCCGAGTATAGTGAATTCTTTAGTTTTGGCACTAATGATCTGACGCAAACGACTTTCGGCTTCAGCCGGGATGATGCGGAGGGCAAGTTCTTGCCGAACTACGTGGAACGTAAAATTCTCAAAGAAAATCCGTTCATCGTTCTTGATCAAAAAGGCGTAGGAAAACTTATGCGTATAGCAGTTGAAGGCGGGCGCAAAGCACGTCCCGGGTTATTGATAGGCATATGTGGTGAGCACGGTGGTGAGCCCAGCTCGGTAGCGTTTTGCCATCAGATCGGACTTGATTTTGTAAGTTGTTCTCCCTATCGCGTACCGCTGGCCAGATTGGCTGCCGCCCAGGCTGCCATCACTGATCACGAGATTATTGGTACCAGATAAGAGCGTAAAAGGATGGCGGCACAGAGATACTTCTCTGTGCCTTCTGTCTTATACGGTATAAAAAGGTTTTTTCAGGCGGTGCCCGAAACTAGCCAACTAATCGCCTGAGGTTGCATTCAAGATCGCAGCAATAGCTTGGGCCACGGAGGCAATTATAGTGGCATCCGGCTCGGCCTTGTTAGCTTCCTCTTCATTAATTCTTTCAAGCAACTGCAGTGTTCTGACGGCAAATATCACTCTGGTTAATTGATAGTTGGCAACCAGTTTTTCGAAATTATTATTCGTAAAACCATGCAACCTGTTTCCTCCTTCCAATATATTCTCCCTATATATTGGCTATAAATGGTCAAATGCAAAGTGGATGGTTTTCCTGAATTCTTTAACGCGTTCCATATAGTATTAATAATATGGGTTAGAATGCTCCGGCATGACAAATTTGGTAATAGTGTCTTGACCACATTATCTTTTTAGTTTGATGACGGACAAAATGGCAAATGGCGGCGTCAGCCCCTCCTAGCAGACCCCTTCCAGTATGCGTCGTCGGGTCTTCCTTGCCCTTTGCCATTTTGTCTCGCCCTAAAACTAAAATATAACATGGTCAAGTCACTAGCGTATATAAATCTAACAATTTTACTTCAAATAGCAGGAATGGTTAAATTTATGTTGAATAAAAAAAGCTTAATGCTATACTAGCTCGGAAAGGAGGAAAGAACTAAGGAGCTCTGTTATAGAGCGGCCCGAGAGGGCAATCTGATCTGTGAGAGGAGAGATAAAACGTGCTTGAGAAATTATTTGGTCTTAGTACGCGTAAGACTGACGTTCGAACCGAGGTCATGGCCGGTATTACCACTTTTATGACCATGGCGTATATCCTGTTTGTAAATCCGAGTATTCTCGGGGCTGCCGGCATGGATAAAAATGCCGTTCTGTTAGCCACCGCAATTGGCGCCGGTATTGTCACTATCGCCATGGGCCTTTTTGTTAACTATCCCATTGCTCTTGCCCCCGGTATGGGCCTCAATGCCTTTTATGCCTTTACTGTTGTCATCGGCATGGGTGTTTCTTGGCAAGTGGCTTTAGGCGCCGTATTTATTTCCGGTCTAATTTTTATCATACTTACTGTTACTCAAATACGCCAGTTGCTGGTGGAAGGCATACCTTCCTCCCTAAAGCATGCGATTACGGTTGGTATTGGGTTGTTTATAACCATTATCGGTCTAAAACTTTCCGGAATCATGGCGATCAGACTTTCCTTGATTCCCCCTACTTTAGAGAAAATAATTGCGGCTAAGGGCAATGGCACACCCCTGCCTTTTGAAACAATCATTGAAATGGGTAACCTGTTTCATTCGGAGGTGCTGCTCGCCGTATTTGGCTTAATATTGATCGGTATTCTGATGGCGCGTCAGATTAAAGGTTCTATACTTATCGGTATTCTTACAACAACTGTTATTGGCATCATTACAGGAGTAGTCAACGTTCCCCAAGGGTTTTCTCCTGTTAAAATTCCTGACTTCAGTAATAACGCATTTTTGGCTTTAGATATCATGGGGGCTATTAATATGGGCCTGCTGACAATCATCTTTACTTTCACTTTTGTTGAACTGTTCGATACTATGGGAACATTAGTCGGAACCGCTACCAAGGCCGGCTTAGTCGACAAAAGCGGTAAATTCCCCGGTATTGGTAAAGCTATGCTGGTTGACGCGACCGGTGTAAGCTTTGGCGCGCTGCTGGGCACAAGCACAATTACCGCCTATATCGAAAGCGCTGCCGGGATTGGGGCTGGCGGGCGCACGGGTCTTACGGCGGTAGTATGCGGTATACTGTTTATCTTGGCACTGTTCTTCACTCCTTTGGCCCAGCTGATTCCTGATGCTGCCACTGCGCCGGCGCTCATCATCGTCGGTGTTCTGATGATGGAATCGGTGCTCCATATAAACTTCGCTGATTTTACCGAAGCCATGCCTGCTTTTTTAACGATTGCTCTTATGCCATTTACCTATAGCATTGCCAATGGCATATCCGCCGGTCTGGTTTTATACCCGCTACTTAAGTTGGTTACCGGGCGGGGGCGTGACGTTCATTGGATTGTTTATGTACTAGCCATTTTGGTTGTCTTACGGTTTTTCTTTCTTGCAGAATAGTTTTTAAACAGCCCCGTTATTGGCAAGATGGGGTCTTGCAGCAAATTAGGGGACCGGTGAAACACTGGTCCCTTGATTTTTTCAACAAGGTACAAACAGGTAATTTTAGTATTAACATTGCTGTGATTGTTATAGATAATTATGAAGATGGTTATTGACATAAAAAATATTTTGTGATATTCTAAATGAGTTGCCGCTGATTGTGGCATAAATTAATAAAAGATATGACCTACTAGCTCAGTCGGTAGAGCACCTGACTTTTAATCAGGGTGTCCCGCGTTCGAGTCGCGGGTGGGTCACCAGAGGATCCAAGGCTTTTCAGAAGTAATTCTGAAGGGCTTTTTTTATTCACCTTATCAACCGTATAACCTCATCGATTCTTCAGAAGTTATTCTATTTTTTATAAACTATGATATCATATAAATAGTTGAAGGTAATAGCTTACACGGCAAGAGGTGGACGGGCTGCCACAGCCCGGTAAGAAAGGAGGTAAGGGTATGAATATTGTAATTGAACCGGCGGCTCGTGAATACATTCTGAAAAAAAGTGTTGATAAGGCCATCAACATCAGGATTAAAGAACGACCCGGCATCGGGCGTGTGGGTCAGGCCTATTACCTGTCCGTGCAATTGGGAAAAATCGAACCACATCAAATGCACAGCTTTAATAAAATCGTTATCGATGATACCGAGGTATATTATTTAGACCGGCTGCCTGAGATTTTTAAATCAATAACGGTAAAGATAGAAAAAATGTTGTTTTTCAAAAATTTAGTGGCCAGCGGCGACAAGTGAGGCAATAGATCAAACGTTGCTTGATGGAGGGAATATATGGCGACATGGCAGAGAGAAGAGGCGGTACGGCAGCGGGCCAGCCACATTGCCGGCGTGCTGGTCCGGTACGGCTTTGGTTTTCTGGTGAACGACTTAGGGCTGCGCCGGCTATTTTCGCTTACCGGTTTTTGCAGGTCGGGAGACTGTGTAGGGAGATTCAAAAGCGAGGAGTTTCGGCGGCTGGTGCAGAAGCTGCCATTTATGCTGGAAGAGTTGGGACCTGCTTTTGTCAAATTTGGCCAGTTCTTAAGCAGCCGGCAGGATATTATCCCCATGTATGTAACTGATGCTCTAAAGCGACTGCAGGAAAAGATGACGCCGGTCCCCTTCGCCCGCATTGAGCAAATCATTATTGAAAACCTGCCTGGGTATGGGGATTGGTTTGACTATATTGATCCTGAGCCATTAGGCGTGGCTTCTATCGCTCAGACTCATGCCGCCCGGCTAAAGGATGGCCGCCGGGTGGTCCTTAAAGTTCGCAAGCCGGAGGTTATCAACCAGATTGAACTGGATCTCAAAGTATTGCAAAAGATAGTGGACTTTCTGTCAAAACAGCCGGAGGTTAATAAGTTAATAAATATTGAAACCAGCTTTGCGATTTTTGCTCATTCTCTTAGAAAGGAAATTGACTTTTCGGTGGAAGCGGGCAACATTCAGTTGTTTCAGCACCTGTTGGCCGATAGCGGCTTGGCTAGGACGCCGCAAGTGGAGTGGGAACTGACAAATGAAAACCTGCTGACCATGGAATACATTGAGGGCATTAGCATGGAGGCGGCGGTTGAGGGCGTAGACCCGACCGAGCGCCGGCAACTTGCCCATAAATTTTTAGAGAGTTTCCTCAGGCAAGTGCTTTTGTATGGCGTGTTTCACGGCGATCCTCATTCCGGCAACGTCAGGCTGACGGCAGCCGGAGAAGTTGTCTATCTGGATTTTGGTATCGTCGGGCGCATCGACCCGCGCATGATGGAACGATTGATTGAAAACTTTATCGCGGTGCAAAATGCTGATGTGGAGACACTGATCAACGTAACTATGGAAATAGGCCATTTTTCCGGTGAAATTAACTGGCAAAATTACTATGAAGATATGGCTGAGTTGCTGTATATGTCCCAGAATATGACTCACGGGAAAATAGAATTGGGTAAGATGATTTTTGGTATGATGCAGGTTTCCCAGAAACACGGCATCCATATACCGGAAAGGTTGTTGTTATTGGGGAAAGCTTTCGCCATTGCCGAGGGCAATGCCCGGAAACTTGACCCGGACATCAATTTCCTGGAAATTTCCCGGCCAATTATTCTGGAGTTTTTGCGAAAAAACCTTATGCCTCAGATGAGCGAGACGGCGATGCTGGCCAGTGCATTGGATGTGAAAAAGAAACTCCGTATTGCGTTTAGTGAATTGCCTGCTTTTATTTCCGGCCTGACCCGGGGCGATAAAAAAATACCGCTGGAGTTGAGCGGTATGGACTTTATCGGCGACAAGCTGGACAAGTCCATCAATCGCATTGCTTACAGTGTAATTATCGCCAGTATGCTTTTAGCCTCTTCCATCATGATGCATGCCGGCGAGGGACCCATTCAATCCGAAATACACTACACTGGTTATTACCTTTTGCTGATTTCATTGGGAGCCACGGTATATTTATTCTTTAAAATCTTCCGGCAGGTTAAAAAGTAAGGCAACAATGGGCTGGGTATCCTCCAAACACGTGAATAGTAAAAACGAATTGTAGTGAATTGAAACAGTATATGCAAGAACAGTGTCAAAAACGGTATTGCAAAATGGGATAGTTTCGGTTATAATAATTTTCGCGACAGAAACCTTGTTGTTATTGATGGGAACCAAAGACAGCACAATGATCATGGCCCGTTGGTCAAGCGGTTAAGACACCGCCCTTTCACGGCGGTATCAAGGGTTCGATTCCCTTACGGGTCACCAACTCGCTGTTCGGGATTCGCTGCTCGCTGTTCGAAAGAGCAAAAGCCTGCGAATCTGATTATATGGTTTTCGGAGTAGATTTTGACGTGAGTCAACTATCTAATGTCGAAAATCGATACGGGCGATTAGCTCAGCTGGGAGAGCGCCTGCCTTACAAGCAGGATGTCGGCAGTTCGATCCTGTCATCGCCCACCAATTCAGTCATTAGTCATCAGGCGGCAGTTTGCGGGAGTAATCTTTTTGAAACTTACCGATGTTACCGATGGCTGCAGCCTGACGACAGACGACCGAGAAAATACGGCCCGGTGGTGTAGTGGTTAACATGCCGCCCTGTCACGGCGGAGATCGAGGGTTCAAGTCCCTTCCGGGTCGCCATTAATTTTACCAGCCCCGCGGCTGGCTATAAATGCTCAGATGCTAGGCGCGACGAGGACCGTAGCGGAGGCGTACTGCAGTATGTACGTTGAGCAACGGACCACAGGAGCAACAACGCAGATGGGCGTTTAGAGACTGACGCGTATTTGCCTCGGTAGCTCAGTCGGTAGAGCAGAGGACTGAAAATCCTCGTGTCGGCAGTTCGATTCTGCCCTGAGGCACCATAAAAATGCGGAAGTAGCTCAGTGGTGAGCAACGCCTTGCCAAGGCAAGGATCGCGAGTTAGAATCTCGTTTTCGGCTCCCAACATAAGGCGGCATAGCCAAGTGGTAAGGCAGAGGTCTGCAAAACCTTTACTCCCCAGTTCAAATCTGGGTGCCGCCTCCATAAATATTATAGCATGCATGCAGATTATCAAATGCCACGAACTGCTTAGAAATGGTCAGATGCTAGGCGCGACGAGAACCGGAACGGAAGCGTACTGGTTGTACGCTGGAGTGAGGACCGCAGGAGCAACAACGCAGATGGCCGTTTTTAAGCAGTTCCCAACTTATAGAGAAAGTAGTATTATGCCGGGGTGGCGGAACTGGCAGACGCAACGGACTTAAAATCCGTCGGATGGTAACATCCGTACCGGTTCGATTCCGGTCCTCGGCACCAAAAAAAATTAATAGAATTTATAAGACTTCGCGGGTTAGGCGGAGTTTTTTGCATTTTCAAGTCTAATAATTTTATTAGGTGCTTCAAGTGAGAAAACCGGCTGATAAGCTAGGTTTAGGTGATAAGTAGAGCGTATTACTTAAGCATGCTACAAAATAGCAGATGAAAAATAAACAAAAATCTGATTAAATTGTTATCATATGATAACAAAAATGTTGATAAAAGATCTAATTAGCAATATAATATATAGTGAAGGTGGTGTTTCCGTGGCACGAAGAGCGACAAAAGAAGAAATTGAAAGTGTATTGGCAATTGTTCGGGATTGTGTTAGGAATAAGCGGTATACGTTTATTCCTCGCAAGAAAAATCTTGACGCTCTGGCTGCGGAAGGCATGACTATTCCGGATTTACTTGATGCAATAATCGACATGAAAGCAATCGACTATTTTTATGGGCCTTCTGAAGACCGTGACCGGCCGGGAACCGGCGATATCTGGGAGTTTGGCTGTCAGTTCCGCAAGGAATTTTACTTGAAATTCAAACTGGTTACGTCGAAAGATAACGCTGTCGTAGTTCTTTCTTTCCATGAGCCAGACAGGACAATTCACTATCCTTACAGGCCATGAATTCCATGGCAAAAAAGTGAGTAATTATGAGTGGAGGATGAAACTATGAGCAACCCGATTATATTTTGTCCGCATTGTCTGGAAGAGCGAGCTTATCATACAATTGAAAAGAAAGAAGTCTATCCTGTTAAAGGAGAGCCGGTCGAGATTACTGCAACGGTTGCCGTGTGTGATGCCTGCGGCGAAGAAATCTTTCAGCCGGATTTAGACAATGCCAATCTGTTATTGGCATATGACGTATACCGGAGAAAACACAAGCTGCTGTTTCCGGCTGAAATTAAATCGATCCGGGAAAAGTATGGCTTAAGCCAGCGGAAGTTTGCCAAACTGCTGGGATGGGGCGAGATTACCGTTCATCGCTATGAAGCGGGGGCCCTGCAGGATATTGCCCATAATGATGTTCTGAAACTGCTTCAGGACCCTTTGAATATGCAGCGGCTATTAGAGCAGCGTCAAAGTGAATTAGATGAGAAGGAATATAAAAAATTAGCCGGAACTGTGCGCGATGCGCTGGAGCAAACAAAGAAAGAGCGGCTGCGTGACTGTATTGTGATGAACTATTTTAACAATGAAAGTAACATATATACGGGCAACCGTCCTTTCGATTTAGATAAGTTTGCAGCAATGATTTTGTTTTTTGCCGGAGTAATGTCCGGAATGCTTTACAAAACGATGATGTGGAAACTGTTATGGTATGCCGATATGGTGCATTTCCGGCGGCATGACCGCTCTATTAGCGGCGCCCATTATGCCCACCTTCCCTATGGCCCGGTGCCGGATGAACATGATCTTTTGCTCAGCCAGTTACGAAGCGAGGGAATTATCGATGTTACGCCACAGATTCGCGGCGAGACCATTAAAGGAAAGGTTGACCTGTCAGCTAATGCTTTTACACCGGAAGAAATGGATACGCTAACGCATATCGCGAAAACATTTCAGAAGTTTAACACTAGACGTATTAGTGAATATTCGCATAAAGAAAAGGGCTATATGGAAACCCAGGATGGACAATACATTTCTTATGCTTACACCAAGGAGTTATCCTTGCAGTAAATTGCCTGGAATGAGGGCGAATCCAACGTTCCGACAGCCATGGCAATGATCCTTATCCCCTTGTCCGCCAAAAAGATAGTAATGACTGAAAACGGCTCTCTTATTCCGTAACTTGGGTAAGAGAGCCGTTCCTGATTCTTATGATAATGTTGTATACGAACCGTCTGTGTTTGGCTATGCTATGAAGGAAATGTCCATTACATATCGCGAGATGAGTGATTTAATCGATGTTCTATATCATATGGTTTATATTATCCTGGATAGTTTGGCTTCGGTTTGCCGATAGAGCCCGCTGGCGTGAGATGTTGCCGGTTGTATTTTTTGCAAAAACCTTGGCATTAGCCACCGACCTTTTTGTGGTCCACTACCCGCTGTGGGAATATGTCGGACCCCTGCTCTTTATCCACCTGGCCGATGACTTAGGTATCTATCCTGTGGTGATATACCTCTTTATTCAATGGTTGCCTGATAGCCATACAATTAAACCAATGCTCAAATATTGGCTGGTTTGGACGACCATCGCCGTCATTATCGAACTAATCTATGTGATTTCCGGGCATATGCGATATCACTTATGGTGGAACACGTGGCATTCCTATGCTGCCGACTGGTTTTTGTACTGGCTGTTTTATCAATATCACAGAATCCTTAAGTTGGAGAGATTATCCGCAAATAGGTAAACACCTGTCTGTCGCATAGTCATTTATCGTATTGTTGCCAGGCGTTTGTTTATTTCTCTTAGGAAGTTTTCGGTATTTACAGCCTTTTTTTCCCGGAGTTCCGAAAGGTTTAAGAGGTCTTTTGTCATAACTCCCTCGGCGATGGTTTGGATTGAGGCTTTTTCCAGCTTGCCGGCAAAATCAACTAAATCATTGATTCCATCAAGCTCACCCCGTTTTCTTAAAGCTCCGGTCCAGGCAAAAATGGTAGCCATTGAATTTGAGGATGTCTCTTCCCCTTTAAGATGCTTGTAATAGTGTCTTTGAATAGTTCCGTGGGCAGCCTCAAATTCGTAGTATCCTTCGGGCGACACCAGGACAGATGTCATCATCGCCAAGCTGCCAAATGCGCTTGCGACCATATCGGACATTACATCGCCGTCATAATTTTTGCAGGCCCAGACCATGCCGCCTTCTGAACGGATGATTCTCGCAACAACATCGTCAATTAGTGTATAGAAATATTCGATATTGGCGGCAGTAAATTTTTCGTTGTATTCGTTATCAAAGATTTCCTGGAATAGATTTTTGAAGGTTTGATCGTAATCTTTGGATATTGTATCTTTGGTAGAAAACCACAAATCCTGCTTTTGATCCAGAGCGTAATTGAAGCAAGCTTTAGCAAAGCTTTTTATTGATTGGTCCAGATTATGCATGCCAAGAACTACGCCGGGGCCTTTAAAATCATGGATGGTTTGCCGGGAAACTTCGCCGGCTTCACTGGTGAAAATAAGTTCCGCTTTACCTTTTTCTTTAATCCTATATTCAACATCCTTGTAGATATCGCCGTAGGCATGCCTGGCAATGGTTATTGGCTTTTTCCATGTCTTTACGAAAGGCTTAATGCTGTCAACTATGATGGGAGACCTAAAAACCGTACCATCCAGGATAGCCCGGATTGTAGCATTGGGACTTTTCCAAATTTGTTTCAGATTGTATTCTTTTACCCTGGCTTCGTTGGCGGTAATTGTTGCACATTTGACGCCTACCCCGTACTTTTTTATAGCCAGTGCCGACTCTTCCGTTATTTTGTCGTTCGTCTTGTCTCTGTTTTCAAGGCCAAGGTCATAGTAATCGGTTTTTAACTCTATGTACGGGTCCAACAGGATGTCCTTAATCATTTTCCATATTACTCTGGTCATTTCATCGCCGTCGATTTCTACCAAGGGAGTGCTCATCTTAATTTTTTCAGCCATATTTATTCTCCTTTATAAATTAAATCGGGAATGTATCCTGGCGGAAAACCGCCGTTTTTACATATCTTAGGCTAATTTTAAGTAAAATAACATTTTAGTATTTAACTCTCTAAATTGCCCGATACATATAAAATATTAAACCAAATTGCTATCTTAAGCAAGGTGGTGGGGATTTTTCATATTCATTTGAGAAAAGCGAAACAATTAAGGTATAATTTAAAGACATGGAAATGTTTTGTTGCCACCATGGTTGTTATGGTTGTTGCGAGGAGGACGAAAATGCGAATTGCGGTGGGCGTAACAGGGGCCAGCGGGGCCGTATACGGCTATAACCTTATTCTTTTATTGTCCCGGCTGGGAATTGAAGTACATACGGTGTACACCCAAATGGGAGAAAAAGTATTAGAGTATGAGTGCGGGGTGACCATCAAGGAGATTAGTAAACATGCCAAAGTATATGCCAACGATGACTTGTTTGCATCATTGGCCAGCGGATCATTTAAAACAGATGGTATGGTCATCGTTCCTTGCTCCATGCATACACTAGGCGCTTTGGCCAATGCCAGCGGCGGGAATTTGTTAACCAGGTCGGCCGATGTCACCTTGAAAGAGGGACGCAAGCTGATCGTGGTGCCGCGGGAAACTCCCGTAACCGCCATCCATCTGGAAAATATGCTCAAACTGGCACGGGGCGGAGCTGTCATCCTGCCTGCGTCACCGGCCTTTTATCATAAACCGAAGACTTTGGATGACATGGTGAACTTCATGCTAGGAAAAATTATGGATGTTATCGGCATAGAACACCGGTTATTCCGGCGCTGGGGCGAGTAGCAGCTAACACATCATGGGAAGGGGATAGTTCGTGCTTACAGAACTGACAGTGAAAGATTTTATTGAGGAACTGGCCGCCGATTCGCCGGCTCCGGGCGGCGGCAGCGTTTCGGCATTAGCTGGATCAATGGCGGCCGGATTATTAAACATGGTTTTGAATCTAACCGTGGGCCGGGAAAAATTCGCCGCCGCGGAAGGGGAACTAATGCCGCTTAAGGCTGAAACCGAAAAACTTTACAAGCGTCTCACGGAACTTATTAATATTGATACAGATGCTTTCAATGGCGTAATGGCGGCTCTTAAATTGCCGAAAAAGACGGAAGAACAGAAACAGACGCGTGCGGCTGAAATACAGCTTGCCTATAAACAAGCGGCCGATATTCCGCTGGAAGTAGCCGGTCACTGTTTGTCCGTTTTAAAAATATGCCCGGCAATTTTGGCGAAAGGCAACCCTAATTCACTTTCCGACGCGGGAGTTGCCGTACAAATGGCCTATGCCGGTCTGCAGGGAGCTATAATGAATGTTAAAATTAATATTAGCTCAATCCAGGACACTGAATATGCCAGCGCTGCGGCAGCGAGGGTTACTGTCATGCTGAATGAAGGCGAAGCCTTGCGGCAGCAAGCAATGGCTATTGTGTAGTGGTTGTTTTTGTAACCTTTTATCCAAGTAGTAAAAAATGAATTGTTTAGGATTAAATTGGAAATTACTTGGAACCCGTGATATCGCGGGTTTCTTTCTTCTCTTGCTTCCGTTGTTTGCCGCCATGTTTACCACAATTAGGGTATAATATTATTGTAACCGTACTTGATGGCAGAGGAGAAAAAAGGGTAACCCGCAATGGGGGTGCAAGATGCCAAGGGAAAACAGTGATGATCGTCCCGACGCTGACGAATTACCGGGACGGATTCCAAAAGCAGCGAAAGGAAAACTAACCGTCTTTTTTGGGGCAGCAGCAGGTGTGGGCAAAACTTACACCATGTTGGAGGCTGCTCAGCAATGTTTGGCCGAAGGTATGGACGTGGTTAGCGGCTGGATTGAAACCCATGGCCGTGCGGAAACGGAAAGGCTTGTAGCCGGTCTGCCTTGCATTGCCCCGCAGATAATCCTGTATCGCGACAAGGAAATCAAGGAAATGGACATTGACGCCATCCTGGCGCGAAAACCGGACCTGGTCATAGTGGACGAATTGGCTCATACCAATATCCTCGGCTCCCGTCATGTCCGGCGATACCAGGATATAGAGGAGTTGCTAAATGCGGGCATCAACGTCTATACTACTCTTAGTATTCAACATATTGAGAGTCTGAACGACGTAGTAACCCGGATTACGGGTGTTATTGTCCGGGAGACGGTTCCTGACTACATCGTCGAACGGGCTGATACCGTTCAATTGATTGATATACCGCCGGAAGAACTTATCAAGCGCCTGAAAGAAGGTAAGGTCTACGTTCCCGGCCAAGTCGAGCAGGCTCTCAAAAAATTCTTCCGCCCCGGCAACATCAATGCGTTGCGGGAGCTGGCGCTCCGCTTTACCGCCAGCCGGGTTGACAAGGATTTAGCCCAATATATGCGGGAGCATAATATTGAGGGTCCATGGCCGGCAGCAGGACGCATCATGGTATGCGTCAGCGCCAGTCCATTTTCCGCTCAGCTTATCCGGGCCGCCAGACGCTTGTCCGGTGGCTTGCAAGCTGAACTCCTGGCCGTACATATTGAGGCGCCTACCCGCCGCTATCCCATGGGAGAGAAAGAACGTGACCGGGTGGTCCGGAACTTAAGGCTAGCCGAAGAATTAGGAGCCCAAACGCTGACTATAGTGGGCGAGAACTTAGTGAATGAAATATTAGAGGTGGCTCGTAGCCATAACGTGACCGCTATCGTTGTCGGCAGGCCGCAACACAGTCGCTTATGGGAACTTCGGCACGGCTCATTGGTAGATAAACTTATCCGCCATGGCGGCGGAATTAATGTCTATGTCATCCAGGGAAAAGCGGAAGAGGAAGAGCGGCCCGCCATTAAAACTGCCCCGCCTGCCGTCGCATCCAGGCCGCTTTGGCACTACTGCGGCGGTTTGTCCATGATGGTTGCCGTGACAATTTTAAGTTGGCTTTTTAAGGCCGAACTGGAACTTGTCAATATAGCTCTTTTATATGTTCTTCCCGTACTTTTGGCTGCTGCCTGGTGGGGACGCTGGCCGTCCTATGTTACCGCCGTGGCCAGCGTATTGGCCTTTGATTTTTTATTCGTATCGCCTATTTTCACTTTTTCCGTAAGCGACATACGTTATGTCTGGAGTTTTATAATCTTTTTATTTGTTTCGTTTGTCAGCGGCGGGCGGACTGAACTCCTGCGATTAGAGGCAAAGTCGGCCCGGCAGCGGGAGAAAAGAACTCGCGCATTGTACGAGTTCAGCCGGGGAATAGCTGCTGTTATCAACCTGGAGGCGATAGCGAAGGAACTGGCCAGGCATGCCGGGGAAACTATCGGCAGCAAAACCATGGTGCTTTTGCCGGACGATAAAGGCTATCTGGCGATGGCAGGGTTTTACGATCCAGCCCGTCCAGACAGCTTTTCCCAACCCCAGCCATTATTAGAGGCCGAAAATGCGGTGGCAAGCTGGGCCTATCAGCACAGGCAGGTGGCAGGACGATCAACTGAAACACTGCCGGGGCGGATTTTCTTCTCTATGTACCGCTTATTACCGGCGGCACGGTGCGGGGTGTCCTGGGTGTACATATCATTGCCAATAAAATCACCCCTGAAGAACGGAGGCTTATCGATGCCTGGGCGGGATTGGCGGCTATTGCTGTCGAAAGGGTGAAGCTGGCGGAAGCAGCCCGGGAAACAGCCCTGTTAGTAGAATCCGATCGTTTGCGCACCGCTCTTCTCAATTCCATTTCCCACGAACTCCGGACACCCCTGTCGGGCATTATTGGTTCGGTATCCACTTTGATGGAAGCAGGCGATCTGTACAACGAACAAACCCGGCGCGAACTATTGGAAACCATCCAGGAAGGGGCGGTCCGCATGGAGCGCGTCGTGGCCAATCTTTTGGACACTGCCCGCCTGGAAAGCGGCATGCTGCAACTTAAGACCGATTGGTGTGATATTGAAGATATTGTAGGCGCAGCCCTGCGTCGAATCGGTGATATGGCTCATCAACTCACTGTGGAGATACCTAATGACTTGGACCTGATCCGTGCCGACTGTATATTATTAGAGCAGGTGCTGGTTAATCTGGTGGACAACGCCATAAAGTATTCGCCACCCGCCAGCGCCATTGCTATTACTGCCGCTCAGGAAAACGGGAGTATGCAGGTGTCTGTTCTGGATAACGGCCCTGGCATTCCCAGTGAAGATTTATCCCGCATTTTTGATAAGTTTTATCGTATTCGCCAGCCAAAGCAAATGAGCGGTACCGGCTTGGGCTTATCTATTTGTAAAGGCATTATTGAAGCTCATGGCGGACGGATTTGGGCACAAAACCGTTCCGGTGGCGGAACGGCATTTCACTTTATCATCCCCGTCCGGGGAGACGGGGCGATTATTCCTCCAAAGGCAGGGAGACTGATATGAATGAAAAAGGACTCCGGATGCTGGTGATTGACGATGAGCAGCAAATTCGAAAACTCTTAAACGTTTCGTTAAGTGCCCACGGTTACCAAGTTCACGCAGCGGTGACAGGTCAGGAAGGAATCAACTGGGCAGCCGTCCATAAACCTGATCTAATTATCGTAGACCTCGGACTACCTGATATGGACGGAAAAAACGTGATCAAAAAAATACGTGAATGGTCACAGGTCCCTATTATTATTTTAACTGCCCGCGATCAGGAGCAGGAAAAAATCGAAGCTCTTGACGCCGGCGCCGACGACTATGTCACTAAACCTTTCGGTATGGGCGAACTCATGGCTCGCATGCGCGTATCCCTGCGCCGGGCGGCTACCGCCGAGAACGATCCAGTATTATCCTGCGGCGGCCTTGTCATAGATCTGGTACAGCGCCGTGTAACTGTAGAAGGGAGGGAGATAAAGCTGACTCCCACTGAATATGAAATTATTAAAATCATGGCTCAACATGCAGGCAGGGTACTGACCCACAAACAGCTCCTAAAAGCTGTGTGGGGCAACACTTATAATGAAGATACCCACTATATCCGGGTGTATGTAGGGCAATTACGGCGGAAAATTGAACAGGACCCTGCTCGCCCGCAATATATTATTACCGAATCCGGAGTGGGCTACCGGCTTATGGGGCAGTAGGGCGGCAGCCGCAGAAATATTCCGGGAGAAAGCGGGAGGAGATAGTTTTGCGAAAAGTTGAGGCAATCATTCGGCCGCATAAATTAAATGAGATAAAAGATGGTTTGTCCAGGTTAGGTATCAGAGGGATGACGGTTTCCGAAGTATTTGGCTATGGTCTGCAAAAAGGGCATATCGGTATATACCGGGGAAAGCAGTATAACATAAACATATTACCAAAAGTAAAAATTGAAATAGTAGCCTTGGCTGCCGATGTGGACGATATTATTGATATTATTATAAAAAAAGGGCAAACCGGTGAAATTGGTGACGGCAAAATATTCGTTTTACCGGTTGAGCAGGTCTACCGTATCCGCACAGGAGAATCCGGGAAAGCGGCCTTATAATTTTTGGATTACCATAATATTTTATTAATTTGGCAAGATCTATAAAAATCAGGATAAGATAAAATGTGTTGTGATTTGTGGATTTTATGATATAATATATCTGGAATTTAATATATTTTAAGGCAATGAAGCCGGACTTACCATACGTGTTACGTATGGTAAGTTTGGTTTTTTTGTTTTAGAAAAGGGTTTTAGAAAAGGGGAGGAAGAAAGATGGAATTGTCCATACACTCGTTGGCGTCGGGAATTGACACAGTTTGGGTTCTATTGTGCGCGGCATTGGTCTTTTTGATGGAGGGCGGCTTTGCAGCCTTGGAAGCCGGTTTTATCCGCAGTAAAAATTCATTGAACATTATTATGAAAGTAATAATGGACTGCACGGTTGGAATGATTGGCTATTTTGCATTTGGTTTTGCTTTTATGTATGGTCTCGATAAAGCTGGATTCATTGGATTTTCCGGATTCTTTCTTAATGGGGACATGACTCACCTGGGGTTAAAAATACCGGTCTATGCTTACTGGCTATTCCAAGCCGCCTTTGCAATAGCTATGGCCACCATCGTATCAGGCGCCGTTGCTGAGCGAATGAAATTTGCTCCCTACATAGTCTTTTCTTTCCTGGCTACGGTTATTATCTACCCGGTTGCCGGACACTGGGTATGGAGTGGTGATGGCTGGCTGAATAAGTTGGGGATGATGGATTTTGCCGGTTCTGCGGTGGTGCATTCTTTAGGTGGTTGGGCTTCGCTTGCTGCTGTTTATGTGCTAGGGCCCAGAACCGGGAAATTTGCCAAAGATGGTTCGGTGAACGTCATTCCTGGTCATAACTTGCCGCTTGCCGCTCTTGGCGCGTTTTTCCTGTGGTTTGGCTGGTTTGGATTTAATCCTGGAAGCACATTGTCGGGCCTTGATATGAATATTGCCCGGATTGCTGTGAACACCAACATTGCCGCCGCCGCCGGTGGCACGATGGCGGCTCTGTATACCGCGTTCCGATATGGCAAGGCCGATCCCAGTATGACAATAAACGGTGCTCTGGGCGGTCTTGTGGCCATAACTGCCGGCTGTGCGTTTGTGGAGCCTGTCAGTGCTTTAATTATTGGTGGTATTGCCGGTGTACTTATTGTTTTTGCTGTGGCATTTTTTGACTCCGTTCGGGCTGATGACCCGGTTGGTGCGATTGCAGTCCATGGAGTCTGCGGAACCTTTGGCACCATTGCCGTCGGAATTTTTGCCGAAAACGGCGGGCTGCTTTACGGCGGCGGAGTAGGATTGCTTGGGGTACAAGCCCTTGGGGTGATAGCTGTATCAGTATGGGGATTTGCTGCTACCTACGGATTGTTTAGCTTATTGAAAGCAATCGTCGGGATCAGGGTAGCGGTGGAAGAGGAAATTGAAGGATTAGATATTAGCGAACACGGTATAACGGCCTATAATGATCTGGAATACAACCCAATGCCGACATTAGGGCATACAGTCAATACCGCCGGTACGGTTATGACCGTAGAAAATCGGCTTGCTGAATAGAGTTGTTATCGTCAAGCAGAAATGACTGAGCATTTGTATCAAACCGAGTATAACTAAACGGTAACTTCATTTTAACAATACAGACTGCAGGCAGGAAGGTCACCATGTTGTCATGGCGGCCTTCTTATTTTTTTGGTTATATGTAAAAAACTTATGAAGATTATCATCTGCAGTGTCGATAAAGCAGGAATAACTCGGCAATTTGTAGAACGTAATGGCAAACATTGTAATATTTAATGGAGACAGGAGGGCGCCGGTATGATAAAAAACGTCAGGATGTTTATTGTGCTCATGGCTTTTTTGGGTATAGTATTTTTAGCCTATATTCCGGCCTACGCGGCCGAGCGGGTGTATTCAATAGGGGACGAGGGACTGGTAGTGGCGCAAATCCAGCTAAAATTAAATCAATTTGGTTATTCCAAGCGAGTGATTAACGGCAAATTTGATAAGGATATGTCCAAAGCAATAAAAGAATTTCAAAAAAAGAACAATTTACAGCAGACCGGTGTTGTGGATAAAGTTACTTATAAAATTTTGTTTGATACCGACATGCCGGAAATCAAGGCGCCACAGCAGCAAAAAGCCATACCGGCGAAAAGTACCGGCGTTACCAAGACAGCATCTAAATATCTCGGTACTCCCTACCGGTTTGGCGGAGCCGGTCCGGGAGGATTTGACTGCTCCGGCTTTGTTATGTATGTATTTGATAAGAACGGCAAAAAACTGCCGCGTACGGCAGATGTCCAGTTTACTGTTGGGCGCAAAATAGACCGGGTGGGTCTGACGCCGGGAGACCTGGTATTTTTCACAACTTATGCTCCGGGAGCTTCGCATGTGGGTATTTATTATGGTGACGGAAAGTTTATTCATGCCTCCTCCAGCCGGGGTGTGATGATCAGCAAGCTGGATGAAAGCTACTGGAAGGCACGATACTTAGGCGCAAAACGGGTTTTGTAGAAAGATCTCGGCTTAAAGTGGGGGAACTGCTTAGAAGCCGCCATTTGCGTCGGTGCTTCTGCGGTCCTCACTCCAGCGTACAACCAGTACGCTTCCGTTCCGGTCCTCGTCGCGCCTAGCACCTGACGACTTCTAAGCAGTTCGTGGCAGTTCATTGTCTGTGCAAAAATATAGTTCGTTTAAGATTGGGGGGGACAGAATGATTGTGGGGCACATTTCGAATATAGAGAAAGAAGCTCCGGCTTTTCATCCGGCGATTGTTATGGGGCTGAAGTTTCTTGCCAACGCCGATTTCGGTGCGCTGTCTCCCGGACGGTATACTATTGACGGTGATGATATGTATGTTAATATTGATCACTATCAAACTGAGCCGAAGGAAATTCGCCGGCCGGAAGCTCATCAAAAGTATATTGATATCCAGTACCTGATTGCGGGAGAAGAGATAATTGGTGTAAGCCTTTTAGCGAGTAAGTATCCGGTAATGGAAGATAAGCTGGCGACAAGTGATGTAATTTTTTACCAATCGGTGGACGATGAAGCGGATGTAATTATGACCCAGGGGATGTACGCTGTTTTATTTCCGTGGGATGTCCACCGCCCTTGCTGCAATCGGCTTGCCAGCAGGCCGGTGCGCAAAGCTGTGGTTAAAATAAGGACCGGGCTGTTAACAGAGTGAAAACCCGAACATTGGACGTTGCTTTTTAGAAAAAGTTCATTTTTCTGTTGACAGCTGTTCCGAAACGGCGGTACAATTAGAACCAGGAAATAAAGTCCATAAGGCTCGTATATTTTTGAGGATATGGCTCAAAAGTTTCTACCAGGCAACCGTAAATTGCCCGACTACGGGTGAAAGTGTACCTAGGGTTCCGCGCCGCCGGTTGAGGCTGGTGCTTATTTCGGTTGCGGCTGTGACCAAGTGGTACAGGTGTTATTGGATAACACTACACCGAAGGGATAAAAACCCTGGCGGGGAGGTTTCGCTCTAGAACTGTAAGACGCGAAGTTTCCCCGTTGGGGTTTTTTACATTGTGTTACCATATGTTTGGTAATTTGTTTGGTAATTGCTAATTCCGTATTCCGCCTGAAATAAGGGAGAAACTAATTTTATTAATCAGATTTCCGTCTAAGGGGTGATCACTTGTGAAAGTTGCAATTATTATGGGAAGTGATTCCGACTGGCCGCTGCTTGAACCAGCAGTGAAGCAATTGGCTGATTTGGGTATTAAAAATGAGATTTTAGTGGCATCTGCTCACCGGACTCCGGGAAAGGTTCACGATTTTGCTGCCGGTGCTAGGGAAAGAGGCGTGAAAGTTATTATTGCCGCTGCCGGAGCGGCAGCTCATCTGGCAGGCGTAGTGGCCAGTTTCACTACTCTGCCGGTTATTGGTGTTCCCATTAACAGCACGTCGCTGGGCGGGATAGATGCTTTATTAAGTGTTGCTCAGATGCCTGCCGGTATTCCGGTGGCCACTATGGCTATAAACGGTGCCAAGAACGCAGCTTTGTTTGCTGCTCAAGTCTTAGCGCTGGAAAATCCGGCGCTGGCGGAAAAGTTAACTGCTCACCGTGAGGAAATGGCACGGGAAGTGGAAATGAAAGCAGCCAGACTGTTGGAAAAAATCGGTAAATAAATCTATAGAGTATCGTAATGTTTATCTTCAATTGCCACGAACTGCTCAAAAATCGTCAGATGCTAGGCGCGACGAGGACCGGAACGCAAGCGTACTGGGATGTACGCTGGAGTGAGGACCGCAGGAGCAACGACGCAGATGGCGGTTTTTCAGCAGTTCCCAGCTTAAAGTGAATAGTTAAGAAGATAGGGGGAGATGCAAAGATGGACAAAAAACCTATGTATGAAGGAAAAGCCAAGCAAGTATATGCAACGGATAATCCCGATCAGTTATTAGTGTACTATAAGGATGACGCTACTGCGTTTAATGGTGAGAAACGCGGTACCATCGGCAATAAAGGTATTTTAAATAATAAGATCTCTACTTTCTTTTTTAACCTTTTGACCGAAAAAGGAATTCCCAATCATTTTGTCAAAATGGTCAGTGATAGGGAAATGCTGGTGAAAACCCTCAAGATTTTGTCGGTTGAAGTGGTTGTGCGTAATATTGCCGCCGGCAGCCTGGCCAAACGTATCGGCTGGGAAGAAGGACGAAAGCTGCCTGCTACCGTCGTTGAACTTTATTATAAAAATGATGATTTAGGTGATCCCCTTATCAACTATTATCATATCAGGGCTCTGGGTTTGGCAACTAATGAACAGGTCCTGCTTATGGAGCAATACGCCCTGAAGGTGAATGAAATACTTTCAGACTTTCTTAAAGACAAGAAGATCGAACTAATTGATTTCAAACTTGAGTTTGGATTGCATAACGGCGAACTGCTCCTGGGTGATGAAATCTCGCCTGATACCTGTCGCTTTTGGGATACGGAGACTGGCCAAAAATTAGACAAGGACCGGTTCCGTCGAGACTTGGGCAATGTGGAGGAAGCATATCAGGAAGTGTTAAAGCGGCTTACCGGGCAAAAACAATAGAGGCTGGTTCAAAACGCCCATCTGCGTTGTTGCTCCTGCGGGCGCTCACTCCACGTACTTCTCTGTACTGTTCCGTTCGCGTCCTCGTCGCGCCTAGCATCTGAACATTTTGAACCAGCCTCTCTAAATTAAGGATGCGTGTTTTTTGAAACACGCTTTAATAACCAATATTCGGTGAAGGAGATTAAAGGTGCTTTACGACGCATTGACAGATAAATTTAAAGAAGAGTGCGGCATATTCGGCATATTTTCCCGTTGTGAAAATGTCTCCATGATAACCTACTGGGGTCTGTACGCTCTCCAGCATCGCGGTCAGGAAAGCGCAGGTATAGCTGTTACCGACGGGTGTGTTATGGATATTCAGCGGGGAATGGGGTTGGTGCCTGACGTATTCAAAAATGGCGTGCCGGAAATGGCTGCCCATATCGCCATCGGTCATGTCCGCTACTCGACTACCGGTTCCAGTTTGCTGCGGAATACACAGCCTCTTCTGGTAAATTATTCCGGGGGTCAAATCAGCCTGGCCCATAACGGCAATCTTACTAATGCTCATGAAATTCGCAGCGGACTGGAAAAGGAAGGCTGTGTTTTTCAGACTTCAATCGACAGTGAAGTTATCGTTAACCTGATTGCCCGTTCCGGCAAACCGACGGTAGAAGAAAAAGTCAGCGATAGTTTGACCGGAGTGCACGGAGCGTATTGTCTGGTAATCATGACCGAAAACAAGCTCATTGGTGTACGGGACCCTAACGGTTTTCGGCCTCTTTGCATTGGCAAGACCGGTGAAGGCTGGGTTCTGGCTTCTGAATCCTGTGCTTTGGATACAGTTGGGGCGCGGTTTATCCGGGATGTGGAACCGGGGGAGATGGTGACTATTGATGACACCGGCCTAAGTTCCCGGCATTTTGCGGCAGCTGAGCGCCGGGCGGGTTGTGTGTTTGAGTATATCTATTTTGCCCGGCCGGACAGTATTATTGATGGTCAAAGCGTCTACGAGGCCAGGTTCAATATGGGAAAAACTTTAGCCAGGGAAAGCGGCTACAAAGCCGATATCGTTATATCCGTTCCCGACTCAGGCACCACGGCGGCCGTTGGTTTCAGTCGTGAATCAGGTATTCCGTTTGCGGAGGGACTAATGAAAAACCGCTATATCGGCCGGACATTCATACAGCCGGAACAGAAAAAACGAGATTTAGGCGTTCGGCTTAAACTCAACGCCGTTGCTTCCGTCGTAAAGGGCAAATCGGTAATTATGGTGGATGATTCCATTGTCCGCGGCACTACCAGCGGCAAGATTGTGCGCATGCTCAAAGATGCGGGGGCAACCAAGGTTCACATGTGCGTAAGTTCACCACCCATCGGCTACCCTTGTTACTATGGCATCGATACATCTGTGCGCAAAGAGCTTATAGCTGCCTCGAAGCTAGTTGACGAAATTCGCCGATTTATTGGCGCAGATTCGCTTCACTACCTGTCATTGGAGGGTTTGCATGCTTCCATTCCCAACATCTCAGGGAAGACTTTATGCAATGCCTGTTTCAACTGTGACTATCCGGCAAGAATTCCCTGTGCGGAACAGTGCAGCTGTAACAAGTATGTATTTGAACCCACCCAGCGCCATTGAGCAGATGGTTATAGACTGATTCAATAAGGGGAATCTAACGCATGAATGATAACAGTGATAACAATAATAGCAATGAGGGCAATATTGAATTGACCTACCGGGATGCCGGCGTTAATATAGACGCCGGGAACCGGGCGGTGGAACTGATAAAGCGGCACGTTCGCTCGACTTATCGTCCTGAGGTTCTGGGAGACATCGGCGGATTTGGCGGACTTTTTTCTTTAAACGCGGGAAAGTACCGTCAGCCTGTTCTGGTGAGCGGTACAGACGGCGTCGGTACTAAATTGCGGCTGGCTTTTATGATGGATAAGCATGATACTATCGGCCAGGATGCAGTAGCTATGTGCGTTAACGATATTCTGGTTCAAGGAGCCGAGCCACTCTTCTTTTTAGATTATCTGGCTGTCGGCAAACTGGACCCGGAAAAAGTCGCAGCCATTGTCAGCGGTGTTGCTTTAGGCTGCCGCGAGTCAGGCTGCGCTCTTATTGGCGGCGAAACAGCCGAGATGGCCGGTTTTTATCCGGATGGTGAGTATGATATTGCCGGCTTTGCCGTTGGCGTGGTGGACAAGGATAGTATCATTACCGGAGAAACGATTCGTCCGGGTGACGTGCTGATTGGACTGCCGTCCAGCGGTCTTCATTCCAATGGCTTTTCACTTGTCCGGAAAATATGCTTTGAGATTAAAAAAATGGCGGTAGATGTTTACATTCCCGAATTTGGCCGGACATTGGGCGAAGAGTTACTGGAACCCACCCGCCTCTATCCCAAGGTATGCCTACCGCTTCTGGAACGTTTCGAAGTCAAAGGTATGGTTCATGTCACAGGCGGCGGCTTTTATGACAACATACCCCGAGTGCTGCCGGACAATTGCGGTGTGGAAGTAGACGCGGCTGCATGGCCGGTTCCGCCCGTATTTAAACTTGTGCAGCAGTGGGGCCGTGTGGCCCGACCCGAGATGTACCGAACTTTTAACATGGGTATCGGCATGATTTTTGTTGTGCCCGCTGAGCAGACAGATACCATTTTGGACTATCTCTCCTCCCGCCAGGAAAAAGCCTATATAATCGGTAAAGTAACAACCGGTGACCGCCAAGTAGTACTCAAGTAAAAAGCAGGTTCAATAATGCAATGACAGTTATTCAGCAGATCTTAACGAGTAGTAAACTTGTATCTACCCAGCGTATCAAATGCCGCGAACTGCTTAGAAATCGTCAGCTGCTAGGCGCGATGAGTACTGGAACGCAAGCGTACTGGTTGTACGCTGGAGTGAAGCACGCAAGAGCAACGACGCAGATGGCGGTTTATAAGCAGTTCCCTACTTAAAGTAAATAGTTGGTAAAGGAGGCGTGGCGGGTGAATCGAACAGTCCTGGGAGTGCTGGCTTCCGGCCGGGGCAGCAACCTGCAGGCAATTCTCGACGCCATTAATGCCGGCCGGTTAGCGGCTAAAATAGGGGTGGTCATCAGCGACAATCCGGCAGCGAATGTATTAAAACGCATTGTCGGCCTGGGCATTCCGGCAGCTTGTATTGATCGCAGCCGTTTTTCCAGCAGGCCCGAGTTTGAAAGCGCCTTAGCGGCCGAGTTGAACTTGCATCATGTGGAGCTCGTAGTACTGGCCGGTTTTATGCGGGTACTAAGCCAGAATTTTATTGAATTGTTTCCGGGAAGGATTATGAATATCCACCCGTCGCTTTTGCCGGCTTTTCCCGGTGAAAATGCCCAGGAACAGGCGTTCCGGCACGGCGTAAAGGTATCAGGATGTACTGTGCATTTTGTTGACAAAGGTGTAGACACCGGACCCATCATCCTGCAAGAGGCTGTACCGGTACTGGAAAGCGATACAGTGGAGTCCTTGTCGGAGAGAATATTGCATGTAGAACATATTTTATACCCTCGTGCTATTGGTTTATATACGGCGGGCCGGCTTCGCATTGAGGGAAGCCGGGTTATTATCCTGGATAAGTAACAGTTACCAAGTAAGGGAGAAATGTCATATGGAGATTAAACGCGCGTTACTAAGCGTTTCCGATAAAACGGGTATTGTCGAACTGGCCCGGGCTTTATCGGGTTTGGGAATAGAAATTATTTCCACCGGCGGGACGATGAAGACCATTAAGGAAGCTGGTATTCCTGTTACATATGTAAGTGAAGTTACCGGCTTTCCCGAGATTATGGACGGGAGGGTAAAAACCTTAAATCCTTTCATTCATGGCGGGATTCTTGCCAGACGGGACAATCCTGATCATATAGCGGCGATGGCGAAACATGGCATCCGCGGGATTGACATGGTGGTTGTAAATTTATACCCGTTTCGGCAGACGATAGCCAAACCTGACGTTACTTTGAACGATGCCATTGAAAACATTGATATTGGCGGTCCGGCGATGATACGAGCAGCAGCAAAGAATTTTCAGTATGTCACCGTGGTTGTGAATCCTTCCCGTTACCCGGATGTTTTGCGGCAACTGGAAGCAACCGGCATGATCTCAAGCGATTTGCGCATGGGCTTGGCTCAGGAAGCTTTTTTACATACGGCCGAATATGATGCCTATATTGCCCGCTATCTTGGGCGGCAGCTTGGCGAAACCGAATTCCCGGTAAATCTCCAGCTGGCATATGAGAAGATACAGGATCTGCGCTACGGAGAAAATCCCCATCAACAGGCTGCATTTTACCGGCAAAAACATTTTGACGGACCGGGAGTGGCCACCGCCAAACAATTAAGCGGCAAGGAACTATCCTTTAACAATATTGTTGATGTGGAAGCCGCCTATTCCATTGTCGCGGAGTTCCAACAGCCGGCAGCTACCATTATCAAACATACCAATCCTTGCGGCATGGGAATTGGACCCACTATTGCCGAAGCCTACGCCAAAGCCTATGCAGCTGATCCTGTTTCCGCTTTTGGCGGCATTGTCGGGCTAAACCGGCAGGTAGACCGGGAAACGGCCGAGAAGATAAACGAGATATTTGTTGAAGTTGTTATTGCACCGGCGTTTAGCGATGAAGCAGTGTCGGTGCTGACTCAGAAAAAGAACATAAGGCTTTTGGCTGCCGGTTTACCTCAAACCGGCCAAGCCGGGAAGCTGGATATAAAACCTGTATCAGGCGGCATACTCCTGCAGGACGCGGATATAACAACTGCCACGCAGGAAGAAATGCAGGTTGTGACGAAACGTCGGCCAACGGCGGCGGAATGGGAACAGCTTCTCTTCGCCTGGAAAGTTGTGAAGCATGTGAAATCTAATGCCATTGTGATTGCCGGCAACAGTCAGACTTTGGGGGTAGGAGCCGGACAAATGAACCGGGTAGGGGCGGCGGAAATTGCTCTCGCACAGGCGGGAGATGCGGCCAAGGGAGCGGTATTGGCCTCAGACGCCTTTTTTCCCTTCGCCGATACCGTAGAGGCCGCGGCCCAAGCGGGTATTACCGCCATTATTCAGCCGGGAGGATCTTTAAAAGACGAAGATTCAATTACCGTTGCCAATCAGTATAGCATTACGATGGTATTCACCGGCGTACGGCATTTTAAACATTAACTACATGCCTGTAAGCAGGGAACTGCTTATAAACCGTCATGCTGCGTCGCCGTACCATCTGCGTTGCTGTCATCTGCGACAAATTAACTCGCGTTGATAACACTAAAGAAATCAGAATCGTGCTCCTGCGGTCCTCGCTCCAACGTACCTCCAGTACGCCTCCGCTCCGGTCCTCGTCGTGCCTAGACGGTCTGACTATGTTTACTTAGCAGCATATGAGTTGCTATTCACAATATGTTTTTTGGTATGCAACGGTATCTAACGATTTCTAAGCAGTTCGTGGCATTAGTGATCTGAGCAGATGCATGGAACACATGAAAGGCTATACACGCGAATTTTGCGGTGTAGCCTTCTTTTTACTTATTATAAAAAGTGGTAAAGAGAATTGGAACGCAGAGAGCGCAGAGGGCACAGAGAGAAATTAGTGTGCAGAGTTTTTCTTAAAAAATCATTTATTGATTGAATTGGTTTGAAAAAGTAACATACTAACAGTATAATAAAGAAAATTGGTAAATTATATAGTTATCATTATGGACTGGGGGGTCTAAGCAATGGATACCGACTGTAGACATGGTAAAGCCTGTAGTAAAGAAGTTGGCTTGGAAGCAAGCAATAAAGAGGATGGCTTGAATCAGACAATGCCGGCCAATTTTATTGAGAATATTATTAACGAGGATCTTAAGACCGGCAAATATGTCGGTCGCGTACATACGCGCTTTCCTCCTGAACCAAACGGATATTTACATATTGGACATGCAAAATCCATTTGTCTGAACTTTGGGTTGGCTTTGAAATATGGCGGCCTATGCAACTTGCGCTTTGATGATACCAACCCGAGCAAGGAAGACACCGAGTACGTTGACTCCATTCAGGAAGATGTCAAATGGCTGGGATTTTCCTGGGATGACCGCATGTTTTACGCTTCGGATTACTTTGAGCAATTGTATGAATATGCTGTCCAACTAATCAAGTCGGGGAAAGCATACGTATGCGACTTAAGCGCTGAGCAGATACGGGAGTATCGCGGCACCCTGACAGAGCCGGGAAAAGAAAGTCCCTATCGCAACCGTGGGGTGGAAGAAAATTTGGATTTGTTTGAACGGATGCGCGCCGGCGAGTTTCCAGACGGCTCCCGCGTATTGCGGGCTAAAATTGACATGGCTTCTCCTAATTTAAACATGCGGGACCCGGTATTATATCGCATCATGCGGGCTTCGCACCACCGGACCGGGGACAAATGGCTGATTTATCCCATGTACGATTATGCCCACCCGGTATCGGATTCCATTGAAGGTGTAACCCATTCCATTTGTACGCTGGAGTTCGAGGATCATCGTCCGCTATATGACTGGGCCCTTGAAGCCCTCGGCATCTACCAGTGCCGGCAAATTGAGTTTGCTCGCCTCAACCTGACTAACACCATTATGAGCAAGCGCTATCTCCGTCAATTGGTGGAGGAGGGATACGTAAGCAGCTGGGATGACCCGCGAATGCCGACCATATCCGGTCTTAGACGGCGTGGCTATACCCCTGAAGCCATCCGGGATTTTTGCGACCGCATCGGAGTTGCTAAAAGTAACAGTACTGTCGATATCGCCCTCTTGGAGCATTGTATTCGCGAAGACTTAAATACAAAAGCCTCACGCGTTATGGCTGTACTGCGGCCGTTAAAGGTAGTTATCGTAAACTATCCGGAGGACCGGGTTGAAGAACTGATTGCCGAGAACAATCCGGAAAATCCGGATATGGGATCCAGGGCAATGCCTTTCTCCCGCGAAATATACATTGAACAAGAGGACTTCAATGAGAATCCGCCGAAAAAATATTTTCGTCTGACTCCCGGTGGCGAAGTACGGCTTAAGCATGCTTATATTATCAAATGTGAGCAAGTGGTCAAAGATGAGAAAACCGGTGAAGTTCTTGAAGTTCACTGTACCTACGATCCCGCAACCAAAAGTGGCAGCGGAACCAGTAACCGGAAGGTCAAAGGCACTATTCATTGGGTATCAGCCGCTCATGCCGTTAAAGCTGAGGCCCGCCTTTATGATTATTTAATGATAAGCGGAGACCGGACGGAAGAAGAGGCCGGGGAGACTGACGACTTTAAGTCCAGGCTAAATCCGGATTCTTTGCATACTTTGAGTTGTTTTGTTGAACCTAGCCTTAAGATTGCAAAACCGGGCAGCCGCTATCAATTTTTGCGTCATGGTTATTTCTGCATGGATATAGTGGATTCTACCAATGAGATCCCTGTTTTTAACCGGATTGTATCCTTAAAAGACTCTTGGACTAAGACGGTGGCAGCACAAACAAAATCTTAACTGCAGAATTAAGAAAGACTTTTGCGGCAAAGCCGCGGTTGCCGCAAAAGTCTTTCCGGCTGTGGAGGTGGCTGAATTGCTGTACATTAAATTTTTCTATAGTACATTTTTATTGCCGCCAGGGATCTTTATCCTTATTTTCCTGCTGTATTTCATTTATTTATTCCGGCTGGATAGAAGGAAGGCAACGTTGGGTTTGCTTATTACTTTTATTTTCTATCTTACGGCTACCCATCTGGTGGGAGATTATTTTATCCGTTCCCTGGAAGGACGATACAGCCCGTCGCTTGCCCCTAACGGGGATGTGATTGTTATGCTGGGCGGGGGTGCCACCATGGATACGCCAAACGTAAATGGAACCGGCAATTTATCGGGTTCTGCCGCCAACAGGCTGTTAACCTCTGCCCAGCTATTTCATCTGCTTAACGTCCCGATAATTGTTTCGGGCGGCAAAACGTTTGAAAACACCGGGACGGAAGCTAAGATAGCAAGGCATATATTACTCGGTCTTGGCGTTCCGGAAGAAAAAATAATAATGGAAGATCAGAGCCGAAATACAACAGAGAACGCCATGTTTACCAAGACAATTTTGAACCAGTACGGGTTTTACCGCCCTATTTTAGTCACATCCGCATTTCACATGGAGCGGGCAGTGAGGCAGTTTGCTAAATTTGGTGTGAACGTGACACCCTATCCAACTGACTACCAGACAAACATACGGAGTAATTTTGAAGGCTACCAGTTATGGCCATCTTGTGATGCAATGCTGAATTTTCAATTGGCTTTAAAGGAGTATGTGGGCATACTGGCTTCTGAATGGTACTAATAGCTATTCACCTTTAAGTAGGGAACTGCTTAGAAACCGCCATCTGCGTCGTTGCTCCTGCGTGCTTCACTCCAGCGTACATCCCAGTACGCTTGCGTTCCAGTACTCGTCGCGCCTAGCATCTGACGATTTCTAAACAGTTCGTGGCATTTGATAATCTGAGTAGATACAAAAAAGGGTTGGAACTGTTTGGTCTGATAGAATTTCGAAAATATTTATGTTGTCCCAATTCGTCGACAATTGTTTTGTGGAGGAAATTACCGTTTTAGTGTAGAAAAAATGGTAATAGGTTTGTTATGGTCTTTTAAAGTATGGAGAATAATACGATATAATATAAGCATAGATGAACTTGCATACAAGGAGTGACAAATAAGTTTGAATATATTGGTGATAGGAGGAGGCGGGCGTGAGCACGCTTTGGCGTGGAAACTGTCACAGAGTCCACGCGTGAAGAAATTATATTGCGCGCCGGGGAATCCTGGGATAGCTTCCTTAGCTGAATGCGTAGCCATTAATGTTACTGATAATAAATCCTTGGGCAGCTTTGCTAAGGAACATAATATAGATTTGACGGTAGTTGGTCCTGAATTGCCTCTTACCAACGGCATTGTTGATTATTTCAACGAATTGGGCCTCAAGATATTTGGACCCAATCAGATGGCTGCCCAAATTGAAGGCTCCAAAGCTTTTGCCAAAGAACTTATGCATAAATACGGAATACCTACAGCCAAGTCAGAGGTATTTACTGATGCTAATGCCGCCATTCGGTATATCCAAGAACAAGGTGCGCCAATTGTGGTGAAAGCGGATGGTTTAGCAGCAGGAAAAGGCGTGGTTGTGGCTATGACCGTGGAAGAAGCAACAGCCGCCGTAGAGATGATAATGCTGGATAAGTTTTTCGGCAATGCCGGAGCACAGGTGGTAGTCGAAGAATATCTCAGGGGGGAAGAAGCGTCTGTTTTAGCTTTTACCGACGGAATTACTGTTAAGCCAATGGTAGCTGCTCAGGATCATAAGCGCGTGTTTGACGGCGACCAGGGGCCAAATACGGGCGGAATGGGGGCTTATGCCCCTGCGCCGGTAGTTACCCCGACTTTAGAGAAGAGAGTAGTTACGGAAATTCTCCAGCCGGTAATTAAGGCGATGCAGGAAGAAGGACGGCCCTATACCGGCTGTCTTTATGCAGGACTCATGATTACGGACACGGGACCAAAAGTGATAGAATTCAACGCTCGTTTTGGCGACCCGGAAACCCAGGTCGTATTGCCGCTGGTAGCTTCTGATCTGGTTGATATTATGGAAGCTTGCATAGAACAAAGGTTAAAGGGTATTGAAGTGGAGTGGTCGAATCAGGCGGCCGTTTGCATTGTTTTGGCAGCTGGCGGGTATCCTGGTGAATATAGAAAAGGTGACACTATACATGGTATTAGTCAGGCTGAGGAAAAAGGGGCATTGGTATTCCATGCCGGTACTGCGTTCAACGCAGATGAAGTAGTGACAAACGGCGGACGGGTACTTGGCGTCACCGCAACCGGCTTCAGTATTGAACTGGCTATTAAGAAAGCATATGAGGCGGCAGGGAAGATTCATTTCCGTGACATGCACTTCCGGAACGACATTGCCTGCCGGGCGCTAAACCGGGTCTGACCGACATGGAATATAACTTAGTTATTATAAACCTTCTGACCATCGGGGTTTTATTGATGGGTTTAATCCTGACTGCGATCGGGTTACCCGGAAATGTGGTAATTTTTGTTACAGCCCTCACTTATGGCTACTTTGAAGGTTTTTCCCATATAACGTATTCGGTTTTGCTTCTAATTCTGGCTGCTTTTTTAGCTGGTGAGGCTATTGAGTTTGTGGCCGGCTCCCTGGGAGCCAAAAAAGGAAACGCATCCCGGCGGGCTGTTTGGGCAGCATTTTTGGGTGGAATAGCAGGCGGCATAATCGGTACCGGCATGGCGCCCGGGATTGGTTCTTTGCTTGGGGCTGTGGCGGGAGCTTTCGCTAGCGGTTTCGCGGCTGAACTTAGTAAAACCGGTGACATAACCAAGGCTGGACAGGTGGCAAAAAGTATAGTTATTGGGCAGGTATTAGGCATTATTGCTAAACTGGCCATAGCCTTTGGTATGGTTATCTTGCTCATCTCTAAGCTGGTTTGGACCGGTTAGGCGACTGTTTCAACAGTCTTTGAGAGAGGATGAATTCAGGAGGTTAGTATGAACAACAGCCAGGAACACGGACAGGTGGATGATGGTCGCGGCAAGCGGCAGCAGATACTTGATGCTGCTTATACTGTTTTTTCCCGCAAGGGCTACCATCGCGCTACGGTAGATGAAATTATTGCCCTTGCCGATACCGGCAAGGGGACAGTATATAATTATTTTGTTAACAAAGAGCAATTGTTTTACACATTGATTAAAGAGTGCAGCGCAAAATTCGAGGCAGACCTGGCAGCAATTGCTGCGCTGGATGAACTGCCATTAGACAAAGTCGGGAAGGCTATTAAAGTGTTTCTGGAATTTTATGTGGCCAATGCTGACTTGTGGCGAGTTTTGATGTATGAAATGCGCGGTGTGGGAACTGAAGGAAAATCAGCTTTCACCCTGGTTCAACGGGAAAAATATAAAGAGCGTTTTACCCATACTATCGAAATGCTGGAGAAAATATTGCAAGAAGGTATTGACCAGAAAGTCATCCGGCCTTGTGATGTGACCAAAGCTGCGCACGGGTTGTTCAGCGTTATCCTCATGATGGTCTTTCAGGGATTTGTGGGCCAGAACGATGAGAGTATTGAAAAAGTGTCGCGCAATATTGCGGATATTTTCTTATATGGTGTTGCGCAGACCAATAATAATTAGACGGCTGATTAGCTGTCTGCTCTAGAATTCCTATGGTCTGAACCGCCCCTTTTGAGGGCGGTCTTTTAGTATCCGTTTAAAGAGGATTATTTTCCTATTAAAAGATGATTATTTGAAATTTGATGAATTTGCTCCTGCAAATCTTTTATTTGCTTTTGTACATCATCTTCCGGCGTTTTTTCCTTATTTTCTTTTTCTTTCTTTACACGCAACGCTTCTTCTTGTGCGGCAACCGTTAACAATAGCGCCCCTAATGCAGCCAAAAAATTACCTAAAACATTTAATTGTTCTGAGGTTAATGTCTCCTCAAGTGCTACGGTGATAAGCGTGGCTAAAATGGCAAGCTCATTTGGGTCCAACTCAAAAAATGGTATGTTACTTTCCATTGTTTACTTCATCCCATCATTTTCTATTATGCTCGATCCTGCAAACAATGTTTGCATTTGTCCGAGGGGGGAAGGGGCAAGATATGTGCATAAAAAAGGTTACAACGCAAATAAGTATGCCCAATTGCGTTATAACCTTTGAAATTAGATATAGGAGATACTATATTATATACATACAGTCGGAAATTCATTCGAAAATGGCAACACTTTGGCGGTCCTTTTCCAGATAACAGACTGCATGTCTGGAAAATTTAGGAATCTAATTATTGTTAGTTTCCTTATACCGCTTATCCGTAGGATTTCGAGTATTTGCGGCGTTGCTGGGGATTGCATCTGCTAAATCAACTATTCCCTGATGTTCATTGCTATTTGGCCAGGCAGCCTTATAATTATAGGAGCCGGGAATATCCTGCGGCGAGTCTGAACTGCCCCATTTTAGTACCGCCTGTAAGGCATCTTCACCATCGAATCCTACAAAATTAATATCTGCGGTATCCAAGAATGTCCGATGAAACGGAGGAGCCAACACTCCTTCTTCTAAGGGACGGGGTGTGGCATCGATAACATTCCTGTCCTTCTGGCATTCAATGCAGCGCACAGCCCAGGGCAATGCTTCCAGGCGCTCAATATCAATTTTCCTGCCGCATTTTTCACAAATACCGTAGGACCCGGCGTGTATCCGGTCCAGGGCTGCTTCCACCTGTTCGAGAAGTATATGTTCATTATCCCGAAGCGCCACGTCCTTACTCCGCTCAAACACAACATCTCCCAGATCAGCAGGATGGTTGTCGTACATGGAAAGCTCGCCCACGGAATCTGACATAGTATCGCCAATACCTGTTTCTTCAAGACGGCTAATTACCTGTGTTAGCCGGTCTTTTTCTTTTATTAGCGCGTTTTTAAATCGCTGAAGGACAGCCGGTGGAAGGTGTTGAGTATATTGCACTGATCGATTCTCCCTTTCGATAAAAAATTTAATTGGAACATTATACTCAAAACAGAAAATGTTTTCGAATTTGGAATGGTTGCGTCATCATCGTTTGCGACTGCATTCACCTCCTTCGAATCTATAATGTTCCCAATTACCAAGCGCTTATGTCGGTCAGTTTCGCGGCCGGTTTTCCGTTTGAATTCAATGGGGTACTGCAGGAAACAGTATGTAAAGACGTATAAAAAAAATCTGTGGGGAAAAACTTACATCGAAATACCGAGCCGTTATCGGCCATCAGCACAATAGCGAACGGAGTGGCTTAATGAAAAACGAGCATAACGAGTATATGGATATGAAAATTAATAAGGACATTGATGCAAACATCAACTATTTAAAAGAACTTGTCGGGGTCGGCGAAAGTTTTGACATTATTTTTCGCGAATATAAAGTCGGCCGCAGACGGGCGGCGTCTTTCTCTATCAATGGTATGACCAATGATGTTCTCCTTACCAATGTCTTTCAAAATATGATACTTTTTAATCAGGACGATTTATCGATTAATACGCTGCAAAAGCTGTTTTACTCGCACGCCACGCATTCGCAGGTAAAACTGGTTGATAATATGCATGACGCTGTCATCAGTATGTTATCCGGCGAACTTATATTTTTTGTCGACAACGAGGAACAGGTAATTGTTTTCGATGCCAGGGCATATCCCGTACGCGCCCCGGAAGAATCAAATATTGAGAAGGTAACAAGAGGATCCAGGGACTCCTTTGTTGAGACTTTGCCGTTTAGTACAAGCTTGATCCGGCGGCGGTTACGCGACCCGAATCTACGGTTTGAAATCGTTAAAGTGGGTACCAGATCACAGACAGACGTCGCTGTTGCTTATATAAAGGATATAGTCAACCCGGATTTAATCAAAATCATTAAGGAACGCCTTAACAGTATTGTAATTGATGGTGTCCCAATGGCGGAAAAAGCCATTGAAGAATTCGTTCTTCGCGGCAGTAAATGGAATCCGCTTCCCAAAGTGCGGTACACTGAGCGGCCGGATGTAGTTGCGGTTCACCTTTTAGAGGGGCATGTCTGCCTCATTGTTGATACAACGCCTGATGCTATGATATTGCCTACTACCTTCTGGCATCATGTGCAGCATGTGGAAGAGTATCATCAAAACCCCCTGATCGGCTCCTATCTGCGTTTGGTGCGGCTATTTGGCATACTCATGTCTCTGCTGTTGCCGCCGGTGTGGCTTGCCATGAGTTTGCAGCAGCATCTTTTGCCGGAATCTCTCGCTTTTTTGGGCCCGCGTGATCCGGGGATTATTCCGCTGGGAGTGCAGTTTATTCTCGCGGATATCGGCGTTGAACTGGTTCGTATGGCTACTGTTCATGTTCCGTCGGCGCAATCAACCGCTTTAGGATTCATCGGCGCTTTTATGCTGGGAGAATTTGCGACCAAAGTCGGGCTGTTCGGCAATGAGGTCATTTTTTATACGGCTGTTGCGGCGGTAGGAGGATTTGCAACACCGAGTGTAGAGCTTTCCATGACTATGCGCTTTTTCAGAATCGGCCTGCTCCTCCTCGTAATGTTTTTCAAATTGCCTGGTCTGTTCATTGGGATCATTGCGATCTTTCTGATAATGTTAGGGACTAAATCTTTAAATTTTCCCTATCTTTGGCCGTTATTCCCCTTTAATTACCAGGCAATGAAAGATGTCATTTTCCGGCTGCCGATACCGAAGAAAGTCCTCCGTCCGGCCATGCTCAAGCCCCAGGACAAGGACCGGCAGGAGAAGTGATTTCAGACTATTGCCAGCTGCATATAAAAGATGTAATATAGAAATTACCAAGGGAGCTCATGTTATGGGCTGAGAGTGGGCTGTAAGCGCCAGACCTTTTACCTGATCGGGATAATGCCCGCGTAGGAAGGTAATGGTAATGATTTGGCGCGCCTCATTTTGTGAGTCGCGCTTTTTGGTATTATGGGCTCCCCGCGTAACTATAGCGGCGGCCAAACAGGCTGACATTGTGCTAAATTATATTCTGGGTATAAACAAGTGATGAGGAGAGTAGCCAATGAAAAACTTTCATCTGGAGAATCTGATAGCTGCCGACATTTACGGCATAACGGCGGCAGACTATTCATTAGGGCGCACCAATGTGGAAATTGTCGACTTGCTAATCGCTGCCGGAATCAAAATTATTCAATACCGGGAAAAAAAGAAGCAAGCGCGGGCGAAATATGAAGAGTGCCTTATTATCCGGGAAAAGACCCGGGCTGCAGGTGTAACCTTTATTGTAAATGATCACATTGATTTGGCCATTCTGGTAGAAGCTGACGGTGTGCATATCGGTCAGGATGATCTGCCGCCGCAAGCAGTTCGCAAGCTGGTGGGCGAGAATATGCTTATTGGTCTTTCCACCCACTCGCCTGGCCAGGCTGCTGCTGCTGTTCGTCTAGGTGCGGTTGATTATATTGGCGTTGGTCCTATTTATACGCCGGGCATAAAAAAAGAGGATGTTTGCGCGCCCGTCGGGCTGGAGTATTTGGATTATGTGGCAGGCAATATAAACCTGCCGTTTGTTGCCATCGGCGGAATCAAAGAGCATAACATCAGATTGGTCAAAAACCATGGGGCGCGTACCATTGCCTTGGTCAGCGAAATCGTGGGCGCTGAGAATATTGGCGCTAAGGTTGCCGCGCTAAGGCAGGAAATGAACAGGTAATGAAGTTAATATATTTTCATATTGTAAAGAATCGAAGGATTAAAGCAGTAAAGCAGGGAATCTGATTTTGATGACGAATAGAAAAATTTAGATTTAAGTTTGCCGATTCGCGAGGAGGGCGGAATTTGTGCCGGTAAACCCTAAGCTTAAAGATGACTTAACCGACCGGTTATTTCAGGCCATATTGTCTTTACAGACTGAGGAAGAGTGCTACCAGTTTTTTGAAGATGTCTGTACAATTAGCGAATTAAAAGCTATGGCTCAGCGGCTGGAAGTAGCCAGAATGTTGAAGGCGGGCCACACATACGATGAAATAGTAGATCGGACAGGGGCCAGCACTGCGACCGTCAGCAGGGTGAAACGCTGTTTATATTATGGCGCGGATGGTTACAAACAGGTTTTACTTCGCCTTGAGGAAGAAAACAAGAGAATGGAGAGTTTATAGCATATGAACCGGGACCAATATGTACCGCAAATACCTTATGGAACACGTGACTTGCTGCCGCGTGAAGCTAAGCAGAAGCGAACGGTGGAGAACTCCTTGGCGGATTTATTTACAAAATGGGGCTATGAAGAGGTAATCACGCCTACTTTCGAGTATCTGCAAACTTTGTCTATCGGCGCTGGTGATGAAATGCTCCAGCATGTATTTAAATTCTTTGACAAAAATAATCGTATTCTGGTATTGCGGCCCGACATGACGACTCCTTTGGCCCGGGTAGCGGCTACCCGGCTTAAGGAAACTCCCCCGCCGGTTCGGCTGTTCTATTTGACCAATGTGTTTCGGCACGAGCTGGCGCAAGCCGGACGGCAGTGTGAATTTTATCAAGCCGGAGTCGAGCTGTTGGGTGCTTCTGACCCGGCGGCTGATGCGGAAGTGGTGGCATTAGCCGTGAACGCCATGTTAGAATCAGGTCTTGCTAATTTTCAAATCAGTTTGGGTCAGGTGGAATTTATTAACGGTATCATGGCTGAGAGCGGTCTTGAGGCTGAGTATCGGCATAAAGTTAAGCACTGCATGGTTACCCGCGATTTAGTAGGGTTAGGGGAAATTTTATCACAGTGTGGTTTAAGTACCGGTACCCAGAAGCTTTTGCAGCGGATTCCGCTACTTCATGGCCGGAATGATATGCTCGACCAGGCCTATCACTTGGTGCAAAATGACCTCAGCCGGCAGGCGCTGGATAATCTGGCTGACATCCGCAGACTGCTTACGGGTTACGGCGTGGATCAATACGTCAATTTTGATTTGGGAATCATTCGCGATTTGGATTACTATACCGGCATGGTATTTGAAGCATACACGCCGGGATTGGGCTTCCCGCTGTGCGGGGGCGGCAGATACGACAAAATGGTTGCTGCTTTTGGTATTGAATGTCCGGCTACGGGTTTTGCCCTTGGAATTGAACGAGTGTTGCTGGCTCTGGAGCGGCAAGGTATAAATATAAACATAAAAGCCAAGGATGTGTATATTGCCTGGAAGCAGGGACTGCTGTCGAAGGCTATTGCGACTGCGCAAGAACAACGTGGCTTGGGTCGAATAGCGGAATTGGCGCTGGGACCACAAACCAGAGACCAGGCAGAGGTGGCGCAGCGTGAACGGGGATATCGGGAATTAATTTATATCGAGTGAGTGAATAAAGTAATAAAAGGATTAGTCAATGTTGAACCGGGTAAAACAGGTCGTTGCCGCTTTAAGAGCTGAAATTAACCAGGACGATAGGAATTTTGTCGCCTGCCATTTAACGGAAAAGGAAGCGGCATTGTTTTGGCGTATGAACCTGCCTGACCAGCGCCACTCGCTAAATGTTGCCTATAGCGCTTTAGAGCTTGCTCAGGGGAATAAGAGTATTAACAGTAAAGTTTTATTGAAAGCTGCCTTGCTGCATGATGTAGGCAAAGTTAAAGGCGATGTAAGCACTTTGGACAAAATTGTTACCGTTATTCTCAATAAGGTCGTACCTGAGTGGACCCGGGCTTGGGGGCGGGAAGGCCGGGGCGGAAGAATTGCCAATGTAAGGCATGCTATATATATTTACTATCATCATCCCGCTCGCGGCGCCGACATGCTTGCCGCACAAGGAGTTGAGGGGGAAGTGGTATATATAGTGGGCAAACATCATGCAGCTCCGGCGGCAAACGATGCGCCGGAGCTGCGAGTGCTGCGAACAGCCGATAATATGCACTAAGAGAATAGAGAATAGAGCTAATAACCTTTTGCTTTGTCAATCACATTCAGCATATCCCTGCCTTGGGTAAAGCGGGTAAGGTTATCAACAAACAGTTTCAGGGCGCGATCCAGGTAAGCCGGTGACAGGGCGGCAATATGCGGGGTAATGATCACATTGGGCATATTCCACAAAGGACTGGTGTCGGGAAGCGGTTCTTTTTCAAATACATCCAGCCCGGCGCCTTGAATGATCTTTTGCTCTAATGCCAAAATCAAATCAGCCTCTTTTACAATACTCCCGCGGGCAATGTTAAAAAAATACGCCGAAGGTTTCATACACTGAAAGTGTTCTAAACAGATCAATTCTTTGGTTGCTTCTGTAAGCGGCAAAGCTACAACTACAAAGTCGGACCGGCTGAGCATGTCACGAAGATTTTGGTTGTCTGCAGGATATAGTTTATCTACGAATAGTTCAGTGGTTACCTGCTGTTTGTATGCCAGTACGTGCATTCCCAGCGCCTTTGATTTTTTGGCGATTTCCCGGCCAATGGAGCCTAAGCCTATTATGCCAATGGTTTTTTCGAATATTTCGTCCAAAGGTGCCCGCTGCCATTTTTGTTCGGTTTGATAACGCGCTGATAAATTTAGGCCTCTGGTAAAAGAGAGAATCATGGCCAAAACATGTTCCGATACAGGAATACCGTGGATTCCTTTAGAATTGGTCAAGATAATATCCGACTTTTGAATTTCGGGAAATAACAAGTTTTCCACCCCGGCGCTGAGGGCGTGAATCCATTTTAGTCTGCGCGCCTGCAGATAGAGGGGCTGTGTATCGGCCCCACCCCAAGTTACAAGAATGTCGGTATCTTTTATATATTGCGCCGCGTTTGCAGTGTTGCTTATAATCACCTGAATATTAGGTTCGACATCTGTTATCGCCCTAAGATGCCGTTCGGCCAGATTATTAAGGACCAGGATATTGAGTTCGGGCATAAGAAATACCCCCTTTTTCTTTCCTTCCTTATTATTTAACTACATATTTTATATATGTTCTATATATGGCTTTTGTTTTCCTATGTTTACTAAATAAACAAACTCAACTATATTATATATATTTTTGAACAGAAAAAATCTTGTATGGATATTGACGGATTAATATTTGAGATGATAGTATATTAACATGTTAATGCTTTAAATAACTAAAGCTATGCAGGAGGCTATACAATGACCTCAAGTGATATGGAATACCTTACAATTGCTTTGCCAAAAGGGAAATTGTTCATTCCTTCAGCCGAAATGCTGGCGAAGCTAGGGTATACTGCTGAAGGCCTGAGCGAGAATTCACGCAAACTGGTTATTGCCAATACGGAAAAGAAAATTCGGTTCATTATTACCAAGACGGCCGATTTGCCTACTTATGTGGAATACGGCGCGGCTGATATCGGCATTATTGGCAAGGATGTCTTGTTGGAAGAAAATAAGGATGTCTATGAGCTTTTAGATCTAAAATTTGGTTATTGCCGCATGATGGTAGCCGTGCCCCAAGCGCTGAAACAGGAAAAAATGAGTGACTACGCCCATATGCGGGTTGCAACAAAATACCCGCGGGTGGCGGAAAGCTTTTTTCATGGCATCGGTATTCAAATGGAAATCATCAAGCTGAACGGGTCCATCGAATTAGCGCCGATGGTGGGACTGGCGGAAATGATCGTTGATCTGGTGGAGACAGGGCGAACTCTCAGGGAGAACAATCTGGTGGAGGTGGCCCAAATCCATCCGGCCACAGCCCGTTTTATCGCCAACCGGGTTAGTTTTAAAATGAAGTTTAACCGTATCAATCAAATAGTAGAAGGACTTAAAGGTCTTATCGACAGAGAAAGTGAGAAAGCAAAATGAAAACAATATATAATGGATTTTTAACTAAAGAAGAAATGGCTGAAGTTCTGGAAAAGCCCTCTTTTGATAAAGTAGTATTGAGCAGCGGCGTCCGGGCTAAGATCAGCGAAATGTTCGGCAAGGAAATGACTGCCCAGGAAGTTGTCGCCCAAATTATAGAAGAAGTGCGCAAGCAGGGCGACGAGGCCATCCTTCGTTACACATCGGTTATTGATGGAGTTGACTTAACGGCTGATACGCTGGCAGTATCTGAGGCCGATATCGACCAGGCTATGGAAACAATTGACAAGAGTGTCCTTGCTGCCTTGGAGCAGGCAGTTGTCAATGTCCGTCGTTTTCACGCCGAACAGATGCCTAAATCCTGGCTAACGGAACGAAATCACGGCGCCATGCTGGGGCAGAAATGCCTGCCCATTGACCGGGTAGGCATCTATGTTCCCGGTGGTACTGCGGCATATCCTTCTTCTGTCATTATGAACGCCGTGCCGGCTGCTGTTGCCGGCGTCAAGGAGATTATCATGGTTGTTCCGCCGGCCAAGGATGGTACGGTTAATCCTTATGTTTTGGCCGCCGCCCGCTTAGCAAACGTAACCAGGATATTTAAGCTGGGCGGAGCGCAAGCGATTGCCGCTCTGGCTTTTGGCACCAAAACCGTTCCCAAGGTTGATAAGATAACCGGACCGGGAAACCTTTTTGTTACCTTGGCCAAAAAAGCTGTCTATGGGCATTGCGACATAGACATGCTTGCCGGTCCCAGCGAAATTCTCATTGTTGCGGACGACACCGCCGATCCGGCTTATGTAGCGGCCGACATGTTAAGCCAGGCGGAACATGACCCGCTGGCGTCGAGCATTCTCATCACCGATTCCCGGGAATTAGCAGGCAAGGTTACCGGTGAAGTAAAGCGGCAGCTTGAACTTTTGCCTCGCAAAGATATTGCCGCCGAGTCTATAGAAGAGAATGGCCTAATCATTATCGCCAGCGATATGATGGAAGCGATGGAGCTTGCCAACCTGTCTGCTCCCGAGCACCTGGAGATCTTAACAGCTGAACCTTTCAAGCTGTTGCCGTATGTGCGTCATGCCGGCGCAGTATTTTTGGGGCCTTACTCGCCGGAGCCTTTAGGCGATTATTTCGCCGGACCCAATCATATATTGCCGACCGGTGGAACAGCCCGTTTTTATTCCGTGCTAAATGTGGAAACATTCATGAAAAAAACCAGCATTATTGCCTATACCCAAGCTGCGTTCCAGGAGGTGAGCGAACAGGTAATCCGGCTGGCGGAAGCTGAAGGTCTGGACGCTCATGCTAATGCAGTGCGGGTAAGGAGAAGTTAACATGCTGAATATACGCCTCGGACTTGAAACATTAAAACCTTATTCCGTCGAGGAAATTGATTGGCAAATTAAGCTGGATGCCAACGAGGAACCGCGTAATTTACCGCCGGCAGTCAGAGCAGAACTGATGGAACGAATTTCATCCCTGGCTTTTAATCGTTATCCGGAAATTAACGGTTTGAATCTGAGACGCTTAATCAGCGAAAGATTCAGCCAGAGTTTTAAAAATGTACTTGTAGGGAGCGGATCAAACGGGATACTTGCTGCCCTATGTTTCGCGTATGGCGGTCAAGGCCGAAGCGTAGTTTACCCTAATCCTTCCTTTGCCATGTATGGGATTTATGCCAAACTGTCCGACAGCAAAGGTGTGGCGGTAGAGATGGAACCGGATTTTTCCCTTTCGGTTGATAAAATACTTACAGCAGCCGAGAAAGAGCAGGCCGCTGTCATTATTTTATGCAATCCCAATAATCCGACAGGAGGTATCATCCCACTGGCAGACATAGAATATATCGCTGCCAATGCTAAATGCCTGGTGGTGGTAGACGAAGCCTATTATGAGTTTTACGGTCAATCGGCTGTCGGTTTACTGCCTAAATATCCCCGGTTGGCAGTAACCCGTACCTTTTCTAAGGCTTATTGTCTGGCTGCGGCTCGCGTGGGTTATATGCTGGCGTCGGAAGAGGTTATAGAGACAGTGGGCAAAGTTCTACTACCTTATAATGTGAACACCACATCGCTTATTGCCGCTGAAACTGTCTGGCAAATGCGGGATCAATTCGAGCCGGGAATCGGTGAAACAGTATCTGAAAGGAAGAAACTGGCGGCCGCATTGGAAGCTATTCCTGGAGTGGAAGTGTTTCCCTCTGAAACCAACTTTCTCCTAATTCGAGTGGGTGATACCGCTGGCTGGATGAAGCGCCTGGCTGACCAGGGGATTGGCGTTCGTGATTTTAACAATGCACCGGGGCTGTCCGGCTGCCTAAGAGTGACCGTTGGTACGCCGGCGGAGAACCAGGCCTTTTTAAAGGCGGTGGCGCTATGAAACGTATGGCGTCAATCGAAAGAAACACTATCGAAACCAAGATTAAAGCATCGCTTAGTATTGACGGCGCCGGTCAGTCTTCGGTCGCTACCGGTATAGGCTTTTTTGACCATATGCTTATATTATTCGCCAGGCACGGACTTTTTGACCTGACGATGGAAATTGACGGCGATTTTAACGTGGATGGGCATCATAGCGTGGAAGATGCCGGTATTGTATTAGGCAAGGCTTTGGCCAAGGCTCTGGGTGACAGGGCAGGCATCAAACGTTACGGCACTGCTTTTGTCCCTATGGATGAGGCGCTGGCCATGGTTTCTTTGGATATCAGCGGGAGGCCTTACCTGGTATTTGAAGCAACTATGCCCTCTGAGCGGGTTGGCCAGTTTGAAAGTGAGCTTGTGGAAGAATTTTTGCGGGCTTTTGCCACTCACGCCGGTTTAACTTTGCATGTCCGCCTACTTTCCGGCAAGAATACCCACCATATTATTGAGGCGATATTCAAAGGTTTGGGACAGGCCTTGGACGAAGCTACCCGCGTGGACGAGCGGATTGCTGGAGTGATGTCCACAAAAGGCAAGTTGGACTAGTGCTCTTTAAGTAGGGAACTGCTTATAAACCGTCATCTGCGTCGTTGCTCCTGCGGTCCTCACTCCGACGTACCCCCAGTACGCCTGCGTTCCGGTCCTCGTCGCGCCTAGCACCTGACAATTTCTAAGCAGTTCGTGGCAGTTGGATAAATTGAGCCTATTAGATTGCTTTTTGGGAGCGAATCTTGGAATTACTTGAAGATTATTCTTGAAGTATTCTGAATTCTGAATTCTGACTCCTGAGTACATAGTCACAACGGGAGGTTGACCTATGAAAAACAGCATTGCCATTATTGATTACGGGATGGGGAACCTCCATAGCGCGGCCAAGGCTTTTGCCAAACTTTACGCCGGGGAGGGCAGCCCTTGGGATATCCTGGTCACAAGTGACCCGGCGGAAATTGAAAGCGCCCGGAAAGTAGTCTTGCCGGGCGTCGGTGCTTTTGGCGATTGTATGCGCAATCTGGCGAGTTACGGACTGGTTGATGTCATTCTGCGAGTGATTAGCCGCGGCACACCTTTCCTGGGCATATGCGTGGGGCTGCAGTTGCTGTTCGAAGGCAGCGAAGAAGACCCGGGAGTTGCCGGTCTGGGAGTTTTTAAAGGTATGGTGAAAAAAATTGAGGCTCCCGGTCTAAAAATACCGCACATGGGGTGGAACAGTCTGGAATTTAAGAGCGTCAGTCCGCTATTTGCCGGCTTGCCTTCTAATTCTTATGTCTACTTCGTACATAGCTATCATCCTGTTCCGGACGAAGCTGATGTGATCACCGCCGTTACTCATTACGGCGGGGTGGTTACAGCGGCGGTAGGCCGCGGCAACGTGCAGGCCGTACAGTTTCACCCGGAAAAATCCAGTGCCGTGGGACTAAAAATACTTGCGAACTTCAAAAGTGTGTTTTAAAAAACACACTTCCTCTAAATTATTTGAGACTGTTACAAGGTGCCCAGATGCTAGGCGTACCGGAAGCCGCGCAGCGAGGGCGTACTGGGTTTGTACGTTGAGAATTCGTCGCCATGGAGACTTAGTTAAAGCCGGCATATGATGTTCAGTAAGTAAAAGTCGGCATAATCAGACCGGGGTTGAGGAACAACGACGCAGATGGGTATTTTGTAACAGTCTCTTCAAGGAGTTGACATTATGATTATCTTTCCGGCCATTGACATTCGCGGCGGAAAATGCGTCAGGCTTACCGAAGGCCGGTTTGATCAGGAGACGGTTTTTGCCGACAATCCTGCGGCGATGGCTATCAAATGGGCAGCGGCAGGCGCTACCTACTTGCATGTGGTAGATCTAGACGGAGCTTTAGCCGGCAAGCCTGTAAATGTAAGCGTGATTGCGGAAATCGTGCAGTCGGTCGCCATTCCGATACAAATTGGCGGTGGTATTCGCACTCTCAATAATATTGAAACAGTGCTGGCATCTGGGGTAGAGCGGGTTATATTAGGTTCAGTGGCTGTTCGTAACCCTGAATTGGTCAAGACGGCTTGCCGGGAATTTGGCGAACGCATTGTAATAGGAATTGACGCCAGGGACGGCCTGGTCGCCGTAGAGGGTTGGGGTGTAAGCGGCGGCATTGCAGCGGAAGAGTTGGCCAAACGAATGGCGGACAAGGGTGTAGCCCGCATTATTTATACAGACATTTCCCGCGACGGCACACTACGCGGCGTCAATGTTGCCGCCACGGCATCCCTCGCCAGGGCTGCCGGCATTCCCGTTATCGCTTCAGGCGGTGTGAGCAGCATCGAGGATATTCGCCTGATTACGCAGGCATCAGCGGAGGGCATTGAGGGGGTTATCGTCGGTAAGGCTATTTATACCGGGGCGCTTGACCTGCCGGCTGCTCTCGCCTTAGTCCGGGAAGGGGTGATATAGTATGCACACCAAGCGAATTATTCCTTGCTTGGATGTCAAAGACGGCCGGGTTGTGAAAGGGACTAATTTCGTCGGTTTGCGGGATGCGGGTGATCCGGTGGAATTAGCCAAAGTATATGATCAGATGATGGCCGATGAATTGGTGTTTCTTGACATAACTGCCTCGTCCGACCAGCGCAATACCATGGTGGATGTGGTGGAGCGAACAGCGGCCGAAGTATTTATTCCTTATACTGTTGGCGGCGGAATTCGCGCAGTGGAGGATATCCGCAAAATGTTGAAAGCCGGCGCTGATAAAGTTTCTCTTAATACTGCGGCGGTGAAAAATCCGGATCTAATTAGTGAAGGAGCCAAACGTTTTGGCCGGCAATGCATTGTCCTGGCGGTTGACGCTAGGCAGGTAGGGACGAATCAATGGGAAGTTTATATTAACGGTGGCCGTACACCCACAGGTATTGACGTTTGGGAGTGGGTAAAGCGTGCAACTCAGATGGGGGCAGGGGAAATACTCCTTACAAGTATGGACAAAGACGGCACAAAAGACGGTTATGATATCCCTCTTACCCGGGCCGTATCCGAAGCTGTGGACGTGCCGGTTATTGCCTCGGGCGGCGCCGGCGAGATGGAGCATTTTTATGATGTTTTGACTATCGGCAAAGCTGATGCCGTATTGGCCGCTTCCGTTTTTCACTACGGCCAGTTTACCGTAGGGCAAGTGAAGGAATATCTCAGATCGCGCGGGGTGGAGGTAAGATCATGATGGAAATAGATGGGATTCGATATGATGCCAACGGTCTGGTGCCGGCAATTGTGCAGGATGAGGCCACCGGGACGGTGCTTATGCTGGCCTATATGAATCGGGAATCACTGATGAAAACTATCGCCACAGGTTATACCTGGTTTTATAGCCGCAGCCGGAACAGCCTGTGGCATAAAGGGGAAACCTCCGGACATGTGCAAAAAGTAAAAGACATATTCTACGACTGTGATGCCGACACTCTGCTGGTGAAGGTTGAACAAACAGGGGTAGCTTGTCATGAAGGGACTTTCTCCTGCTTCAGCCGCAAGTTAGGTCAGAAGCAAAGTGAAATAGAAAGAGTTGCTGATCCGCAAGCGGAGTATGGTGAGGCGTCAATCACCATACTCCATGAGCTGTATCATATTATTAATGATCGTAAGCTAAACCCCAAAGAAGGGTCATATACCACATATTTGTTTGATAAAGGACAAGACAAAATCCTCAAAAAGGTCGGTGAAGAATCGGCTGAAACCATTATTGCTTCCAAAAATAACAGTAAAACGGAAATATTATACGAGATGGCCGATTTATGGTATCACTGTCTGGTATTACTGGCTTACCATGGCATTACTCCTACTGAATTATTCGCAGAACTGAAAAGCAGACGAAAGTGAATAAGAGTTAAGACGGGGCGCTGGCAATAATCAATTGGATTTGACCGAAAGAGAGGTTAATGGGTATCCGATGGCCGTTTTTAACGGGTATCTCAATTGTGTCGCTAATAGACTGCGGGGTTAGGTCAAGCTCTGTTCCTCTGTCGGACATGTTAACTGAAAAAACGCCGTTATGTACATTCAAAAACTCTGCGGCACTATCCTTGGTTAACTCGTCTATCACAGCAAGATCTTCTTGGCTGAAGCGACGGGCCAGTTCCAAAAGGGATAAATCTTCCAGCAACAAGCCGGTGAACAGGTTAACGTTACCGGAAATGGATTGCGTTACAAACCAGTTGCCAACCATTTGCGGCAGATCTTGAGAGAAAGGAATAGAGCGGGTTAGTATCGGTTCGTCATCGAGAAACCGGATAATATTGCGCAAGAAAAGCGCGGTATAGTCATAGTATAAGTCGGCCACAGTCTTTTCTTCCGAAAAATCAAGGAAAATACGCACAATGGCGTCAATATCCCGGTTTTGCAGCGATTTAAACTGGTTGGAAGTGAACTGGTTCGCCTGTTTATAACTTTCGAGAGTGTTTTCTAATTGGCTGAGACTGAGGAACCCTTTGTCGACAATAGCTTGGCTTAGGCTGAGGTGGCGATTATTTTGGGCATCTAACAGTTGATCAACTTGCTGGCTGGTAAGGTACCCTTTGGCGATGGCAATTTCCCCGAACTTACGGTCCATCACCTGCTGAAGCTGATGCACTTCCTCCACTTGATTGGCAGTCATCAGTCCGGAATTAATTGCAAGCACTCCCAGTTTGACCCGCACGGAACGTTCATATTCGAAAGCGTCATAAAGCTGGTCTACCGTTAATATTTCTTTATTAAACAAATACTGTCCAAAATATTGACTAAACATGATTCATCTCCTTCTGTGGCACTGGCCGTTACAGTTTGAGGTGTGAGTTGTAGTTGGATAGTGTGTAACTTGAAATTGCAGGATAGTGTCACCGGCCAATGGCTTTAGCAATTTGTTCTTTCGTGTAAGGTTTCTGAATGAAATCAGCAGCGCCGCATTTTAGGGCTTCAATTAGTTTTGCGGACGTGCCGCTGGAAGAAAGCATGATGACCCGGGCGTTGGGGTCATACTCTTTTATACGTTTCAGGGATTCCAATCCGTCAAGTTCAGGCATCACAATATCCATAAGCACGGTTTCAGGTTTGTGAACCTGGTAAAAATCTACACCTTCAAGACCGTTTTTGGCTTCAAAAACTTCGCAGTCCCATTGTTCTAAAATATCGCGAAGTTTTTTACGGACAAGCATTGAATCATCACAAATTAATATTTTAGCGGCCATAACGTAACCCCTTTCTATCAATACTAAAGCGTTAGGGAGAAGGATTTATATTTGGAAATAAACAATTCACCTCCTTTTTTGAATAATAGGTAAGCGAGAAAAAGGATATTTTGCAATAATTATGCAAATATGATATAACAAAAGCGGATGGATTAGAGGGTATCCCCTATTTTTCGGATATATTGGACATTATTATAATAAATCTTATTTATTATCTTATTGAAAGGGGCCGTGATATTATATGGCAAAGGATTGTTCTTTTGATATTGTGTCCGAAGTTGACATGCAGGAAATGGACAATGCCATTAATCAAACTGGGAAAGAGATTAGTCAGCGGTACGATTTTAAAGGGAGCAAAGCGGAAATCGTCCTGGACAAAGATTCTTTAAAGCTTACAGCCGAAGATGATTATAAGCTGGGCGCCATGCTGGATATACTTCGTACTAAAATGGTAAAACGCAATGTGCCGTTAAAATGCCTGCAGCCGGGAAAAATTGAGCCGGCCTCAGGTGGCACGGTCAAACAGACGATCACCATTCAAAAAGGTATAAGCAAGGAAAAAGGCAAGGAAGTGGTAAGCGCCGTTAAGGACTTGAAGTTAAAGGTCCAAGCTCAGATAATGGATGACCAGGTACGGGTAACCGGAGCGAAAAAAGACGATCTGCAAATGGTGATTCAAAAACTTAAAGAAAATGATTTCGGTATCGACCTTCAGTTCATTAACTTCCGTTCATAGAACTATTTATACAAAAAAAGGACAGGAAAAGAAAGGACAGGAAAACAGCCTGCCCTTTCTTTATAATATATTTTTCAAGAAATACAATCGTGACAGTCTCTGTCGGAATCAGAGTCTTGCAGGATTGGGAATGCCTTTGTCAGCCGTGTTCGTTCAAAAGCGGTTTTGGCCAAGCCCTGTAATTCGGTCAAAACAATGTTACCGCCGTTTTGAAGCGCACGTTTTTGGATGTTGACCAGCGTACCAAGGCCGGTGGAATTAATTCCGGTTACTTTCGAAAAATTTAAAGTGAAATTATAATAGCCTTTTTCAATGTAATCTAACAAGGTCTCGCGTATTTCGGCAACGAGTTCTCCCTGGAGGTCACCGGCAAGGTGGACAATTACCTGACTGCCGGCTACTTGAAATTCCTGATTTTTCACTTCTTAATCCTCCTAGCGATGATATGATGATATTAGGGTATTGGAAAATCATATAACTATTGAACAAGGATAAAAGGATAATAAGATAATAGAATCGGAGTTAGGTGGTGAAGTTTTCCATGGCCGTCATTAGGTCGGTAGCCATCGTGTTTGTTGCGGACGAGTTAGAAGCGAGGGCGTCCATAATTGTAGAGGTATGATTGGTTGCCGTAGAAACATCTTTGGCTTGTTCCGCGGTGTTCTCAATTACAGTTGCCAAAGAATCTATCAAGTCGATGATTCGATCAGATTGGGTTACTTCTTCATCGGTAATTTCCAGTACGCCTTCTATATCTTGCACAGTGTTGTTGACAGCAGTCAAAATGTTTTCCAGCGACTGGCCGGCTTCGTTGGCACTTAAAACGCCTTCTTCCACTTCCGTGCGGCTGGCCTGCATCGCTTCAACCGCCGCCGAAGTACTTTGGGTTACCTTTTGTATCAAGGCGGCAACCTCAGTTGCTCCCTGGCTGGATTGTTCAGCCAGTTTTTTTACTTCTTTTGCTACTACGGCGAAACCACGGCCTGCTTCGCCTGCCCTGGCCGCTTCAATTGCCGCATTTAAGGAAAGTAAATTGGTTTGGGAGGCTATATCAGTGATAGTATGAGTAATAGCGCCAATTTTCTCGGTATACTGATCCAGTGTGGCAATCAGGGTTTCTGTCTCCATCGTCTTCATTCGTATGTTTGCCATCCGGGTAACAGTTTCCACTACAGTCTGTTGACCTTGCAAAGCGGCGTTTAGTGTTTCCTTGGAGTTAGTTACCGCGGAAGTCGCTTCTCTTTTAGCGATATCGACTAGAGATGAAAGCTCCAATAAGGATTTTGACACTTCTACAACTGATTCATTTCCAATCTCCGCATCATCCGAGAGCTTACGGCTAATTGCGGCAACATCGGTGGCTGTAGCCGATACATCCTGTACGGAAGCGGCCGTTTCTTCGGAAGCAGCCACCACTTGTTCAGCTGATTGCGACACGGTTTGAACCAAGCCTCGTAAATTTTTCATCATTTTATTCATAGCTATTCCCAAACGTCCTACTTCGTCGTTAGTGGTTATGGGAATCTCAGGCAATGCCAAATTGCCGGCGGCAATTTCCTCTACGCAGGTAACCATATCCCGAACCTGCTCGACTGTAAGCTTTAGCACCAGCAATGCCAGCAATATTGCGGAGCCCAGACCGGATATAATCATGAACCAGAAGAGATGCCGGAGAAAACTGTAGCGCTCGTCGGCATGTGAATATTCTTGCTTGGAAAGTTCCAACTGGAGGTTGATTAACTCCGAAAGATTTTGCGACATAGGCTCAAGACTGGAGTACATCTCTTCGATCATGAAGGTGCTCAGAGCGTTTTTATCTTCTTTCGCCATAATGCTGGACGCTTTCGCGAGAGCGCCGTCGGCTATGCCGAAGAAACCGTCAATTTGGGCTGCCATACGTTCTTCTTCCTTGGTGATGGGTATGGATTTATAGGCTGTCCACTGCTGTTTAATGATTTGCGTTCCCTCGTCCAGCCTTTTTCTTCCCAGCGCCCAGGCCAGATGCCCGTCTTTTACCTTGTGGCAAGTATCAATAATGTTTACAGTAAAGGCATCGGACATAATTTTTAGTTCTTTCAGAACCAGAATCCGGTTGGTGTACATAGTTCTTAGGTCATTGTTCGACGCCTTCATGCCATGAAGACCGAGAATACCTACACCTATCGTTACAAGAGAGAGCAAAGCAACAACCGCAAGCAACTTAAATTTTAAGCTAAACCTGCCTAACAATTTTTGCAGAATGTGGAGGGAGTTCGTTTCTTTTCTTTCGGCAGCTTCTAAGGAACCCGGATTTTTATTGTCAGAAAGCCTTAATTTGGCAAGTATGGGTTTAAGGTGAGCAGAATTTCCTGACAATTGCCGCAGGGTATCCGATATTTTTGAGAATATACTTTGCTTGGATTTCTTCGAACCGAAATTGAGCTTATTGTAAGTGAGTCCAGACTTGGTACGCATGGGTTTAATGCGGACGATATTTCCGAACATATTTCTAATATCGGTGATTAACATCGCAAAGCGCTTAAAAAATTTCACTGTAATAACTCCTTTTCCGTTGTTGCTGCCTGAAGCTGCCTGAAGTGGATTCCCGGTTCATATCGCAATATGTAATAATATGTAGTGCTATGTAGAAATTGCACTTTCGACGCCGATTATCCTCTGCTCTTTATTTAATATTGTGTTAACTATTTGTTAATAATTACTTTGAAGAATAGTAATCGGCAGTATCGTCCCGGTATGATTAAGCTGTGGACAGAGGTAAAGGGGTAACTATATAATTGAATTGACAGTAGACAGTATTGACTGAAAGCAGGTTATATTTTACAAACAAGCTATAGCAGACTTTTTCAAACCATATTGTAGTAAGGCAAGCGGCAAGGAGAGCAGAATGAAATCAAATAATAAAGTGAAATGGATACTGGTAGCAGGAATTATTCTGATTGCGATTTTACACTATTTGTTGCCAAAGGCACCGGACAGAACACCGGTATCACAACCTGTCCCCAACATTGAAAAAACCGGTGCCGGAATTATCGTAGACTTTACCGAGGAGGCCAACAGAATTCATGGGGCCGTTGACACGGCGCTCGCTCAAGAAAAAATTACACCTAAAGATATCAGGGAAGCTAACCGGGAGGTTGCCAGAACAACTGTGGAGGGAAAAATTCGTTGGCATTCCCGTCAAATCTTACTGTCCTTCCCCGCTGACGGGAACGAGAGTATTGATATTTTAGAACAGTCTGTTCGCAAACTGATTAAAGATGCCGGCGGCCAGGTGCTTGGAACTGAGCCGGACAATTATCAAGGGTTGCCGGCAGTTCGTTGGGATATTGGCATCAAGGATAAATTGGATAACGATCCCCTGACTATTGTGACCGATAGACTATACATTGCCAGGGAAAAGGCTGCAGCCGCGCCGGTGGACAGGCCGAAGGCCAAGGTTGAGGGCAAACGGGGAGATTTGGCTATCATTATCGACGATTTTGGCTATACCAGGGAACCCATCGCCGCTTTTGCCGAGATGGATCGTCCTATTACTTTTTCCGTACTGCCCAACCAGATTTTCAGCAATGAAGCCGCGTCTAAAGCTTTAGCCAGTGGCCATTTAGTCATGCTTCATCTGCCGTTAGAGCCCTCATCACCCACTGAAAAACAGGAACCGGCAACAATCACTGCCAACATGAGTGACGATCAAATCCGGCGGACTGTTGACAGAGCAGTTGCTGCTGTTCCCGGAGTCAAGGGAGTGAATAACCATCAAGGTTCCAAAGCAACTGCCGATAAAAGGGTTATGAAAACTGTAATGGAAGTACTCAAATCTCATAGTCTGTTTTTCATTGACAGCCGTACCGGTTCACATACAATTGCAGCGGCAACGGCGCATGACGCAGGTCTCAAAATCGGAGAAAACGAGTTATTTCTGGATAACAGCTCAGATGTAACCTATATAAAAAATCAATTGCGCACTGCCGGGAATATAGCAGTACGCAATGGAAGCGCGATAGTTATTGGGCACGCAAGGATGAATACTGCTGTTGCCATTCGGGAGATGATACCCGAATTAGAGGCGGAGGGGGTACGCCTAGTGTATGCCTCGCAATTACTGGAATGACTTTTTGGCTAAAAGTGGGGAACTGCTTATAAACCGCCATCTGCGTCGTTGTTCCTGCGTGCTTCACTCCAGCGTACATCCCAGTACGCTTGCGTTCCAGTACTCGTCACGCCTACGGTCTGACTATGATAGTTCGAACTGTAATTAGCAAATATCATTACAATAAGTTTTTTTCATATGCAACGGTATCTAACGATTTCTAAGCAGTTCGTGGCAGTAGGTAACCTTTATAGGTACGTTCAAATACGTTCAAAAAACACATAGTATTAATTTTGAGGGGCTAGTTCAGGCCGCTACTAAAAAAGTTCAAAAAGCGAAACTACAAACTCCAGTAAGATTATTAAGATAATAGCAGCTTCCATAAGTTCGGACCGGTTTGTTACAACTTCCTCGGTTAGCAGGTTGTAACTGCGCTGAATGACTTCAATACGCTGGTCAATGCTTGCTGCCCAGTCTTGAATTCGCACCAGGCGGAGATAGGTGGTGTAAACTCTGGCGTAGAACACATCTTCTGTTATTCTGAGCGAGTTATGGATTTTACTGGTAATGGAAGTGATGTCGGCTAAGAGTTCCAGAACCTGGCGGCGAATGCGCCGGTATTCTCCTAACCGGCGGTAAACGGCAGTCCGTTCAGCCTCGGCGATGGCGTCGTACATTTTATCAATTTCCCGGTCCAGCAGGTGATCGTAGTAACGGAGTTCCAGGAGCTGGGCATTGGCAAATTCCAGTAAATCGGGTATGTCTGGGCTGCCGGTCGGGTCATAGACCACTGCTTTGTCCCAGCCCATGACAGTAAAATCTTCGGCGTAAGAGAAACGGTTTGCCAGGGTTTCGCGGCGGGTTTCAGGGCTAACAGGTTCTTTTTCGGCAAGAAGAAGCGGTACCATATCCCAGTCTTTCCATTGCTGAAAGTAATAAATTACCAAGTCTTCATCGACTATGGGAGCCCTTTCGCCGATTATCGCCGGGCGAATTGCCGCTACAACTGATTCCAGCACACTCAGGAATATTTCTTCCGGAATATTATCAATATCCACAGCCAGGTTGACCAGGTGGTCGTAAGTTGTGTCCGGCGGTAGGGTGATACGGAAAATAAGGCTGATCACTCCCAGATCATAGATCCTGGCCCGGACTTCGGCAGAATAAGCATATCCGGCGATTGGTACCTGTTGCGGCGCCAATTGAGCGGTGACAGGCGCATTTTTAAAGGCAATGGCCTTAGGGGATACGCGTGTAAGACGCAGGCGGGAAACGGAACTGCCGGCGGCAAGTATGGACTCAGCCTTTTCCAGGCTAATTGCGTTGGCGGTATCGTATAATCTGTATACCCAAATTGTGCAGCACATTTTATATCCTCCCTTGATTTCAAAAGTCGGGGGAGTGAATATTTGAATATTGTTCTATACTAATTAGTATAGAACAAATTAGTATAGAACAAAATCCCCGGTTATTAAACCGGGGAGAAGCAGAGGTTGCCAAAAAATTAATTTTTTTCAGAACGGTTAGTGTTTTATTTTATCAGGGGTTTTTCATGCGTCGGGAGGTTCCATAACTTCCCGGCAGAGCCGGGCAGCTTTGGCGGGATATTTTTTGGCGCGCGGCCAAATTCTGTCATGTATTTCCAGTAACGTTTTGGCATGTGGCTCATACGGCACTCCGGATTATACCGGCCCTGGATCGCAATGGTATCATAAAACAGCTGCCATAGTTCGCGAAAAGTTTGCTCCTCCTCATCTACTACAGGCAATTCGAGAGAGCCAATCGGAATGATCGCCGACCGGTACGGCTGATATACCAGTCCCACGCCATATGTTTTGTCATGGATTAAAAAGCGCTCTTCCGGATAACGCTCACAAAAATGCTGCACCAGCAGCGGCAGCACGAAATTTTTCGGCGCAATTTCACCCACAAGAACGTTGTTGAAAATGGAAAATCGCAGGAAGCCCTTTAACAAATGACTTTCCCTGTTTAAATGGTTTACCGCTTTAAAGAGCCTATTCACCACATCATTGGTCAGCATATTCATTACAGACGGCCCGCAGCGGTATCCTAACCGCAGGAATAGCAGGATGTATAACTCTTTTTGAGCAAGACAAGTTAAGAAAGCGTGTCGGACAATATTTAGCGCTGAAAACCCCATCTTGGGCGAAATGGACGCCAATACCCGGTTTGCTTTTTGCAAATCAGTCGGAATTTCTTTAACGGAAAAGAGCAGGGGCTGGGATGCACCCGCCAGAAGAATATCCAGCGGAATTTCTTTTTTTTCATAACTTTCAAATACACAGCACAATAATCCGTCAAAACTTCCATCATAGCGATAAATCACATCGGACTGGTTACGCATTTTCGTATATCCTCCAGTGATAAGGGCAGCATCGACGGCTGATCAAAAAGAGAAAGCTGTTCTGCCGGCAGGGAAAAACCCGCATGATATAATGCCAGCGTTTTTTCGGATAGTAAAGAGCGGAGAAAAGCATTCTGGGTAATTTTTATACCGTCTATTGTTTTTCCGCCGCAGGTGATAAAATACTGCGCTCGCTTGAGGACAACCCCGAGGTTTTTTAAGCCGTCCAAGTGAAGAGCCGTTGTACGACGGGCAGTTACAATCCGTTTGGCGCTGGTTACGCCAATGCCTGGTACTCGCAGCAAGTCGCGATAGGGAGAGTGGTTTACATCCACAGGGAAAAAATCCATATGATTGAGGGCCCAGTTGCATTTAGGATCTAAATAAGGGTTAAGACTCTGATGCTGCTGGTCAAGAAGCTCGTTAGCGGCAAAACCGTAAAATCTTAGCAGCCAGTCCGCCTGATAAAGCCGGTGTTCACGCCAAAGGGGCGGTTTTGTATCTACTGCTGGCAGGAGGCTATTTTCAGCTACCGGCATATAGGCGGAGAAAAAAACACGTTTCAATTTATATTTATTATAAAGACCTTCCGCTAAATTTAAAATTTGAAGATCTGTGTCGGGAGTAGCGCCGATTATCATCTGTGTGCTCTGGCCGGCGGGAACGAACTTAGGTGCATGCCGATACTTTACTATGTCGCGTGAGTTTTCTTGTATCCGGCTTTGAATATAGCTCATGGGTGCAAAAATGGATTGTTTTGACTTATCCGGCGCCAGGAGCCGTAAACTGTTCTGAGACGGCAGCTCAATATTTACGCTCATCCGGTCCGCCAGCACACCAAGGCGAGTGAGCAGTGTACTATCCGCTCCGGGGATGGCTTTGGCATGGATATAGCCGGAAAAGCGGTATTCCTCCCGCAGGATATGCAGCGCCTCAATCATTTGTTCGCAGGTATAGTCCGGATTTTTTAACACGCCGGAGCTTAAAAAAAGGCCCTCAATGTAATTCCGTCGATAAAAATTGATGGTCAGCTCAGCTAATTCCCGCGGGGTAAAGGAAGCCCGCGGCGTGTCGTTTGACCGGCGGTTAACGCAGTATTTACAATCATAAACGCAAACATTGGTCATCAGTACTTTCAACAGGGAAACGCAGCGCCCGTCGGCCGCAAAGCTGTGGCAGATGCCACAAGCGGCCGCGCTGCCAATTCCTCCGGCCGTTGCCTTTTTATCCACTCCACTCGAAGTGCAGGCCACATCATATTTTGCCGCGGCGGTTAAAATTTTCAGCTTATCAAAAACATCCATATGCATCAACTCCCACTTGCCCTTGTTTTTATTATACTACAGAACATACGTTCTGGTAAAGGCGAATATAAAACCCCCACTTGCTTAGAGTAGGGGTAATTTTTCATTATAAATAATTATAGTGAATAAAAAAGTATGTCCATTAACTTTTCGTTATTATGATGTTGGGCACAAAGTACCCAAAGTACCTAAAGTATCTTCGGAAGCTTGGGAAAGCAGAAAATTCCAGAAGGATTCGGTACATACAGGCTGCAGCGGCTGGTGGCAGAGGGCGTAAAACTGCCGTACTATTTTCTGTTCGGGAATGGCAAGGTCCACCAGTTTCCCTGTGACAAGTTCGTCGTGAACCGCCCATTTCGATATAAAACCTACGCCCACCTTGTGCAAGACGGCGGCTTTTAAGGCTTCATTACTGTCAATTTCCATGACGACTTTGAGTTGTTCCGGTCTGATGTCATGGGAGGCAAGTGCTTCCATTGCGACACTCCGGGTACCGGAAGATTCTTTGCGCATAACAAAAGGAAGCTTTAATAAATCCAAGGAATTGCGGCAAAATCCTCTAGCAAAATCAGGATGAGCCACGAGTATTAATTCATCAGTCCAAAGGGGAAGACCGGCAAGCTTTTCTTGCGGCTTTTTTCCGACTATCGCGAGGGGAAATTCACCATTCTCAAAGGCGGAAAGAATGGTTTGACTGTCTCCTGAACGGACTGATATTCTTATAGCGGGATTACTGATGAGAAATTTGGCAGCGATAGGGGGCAATATATAGTTGCTGGGGATGGTGCTGGCGCCAATGATAATATGGCCGGCCGTGCCGGCAATTAGGCTTTTTATTTGATTTTGAGTCTTTTGAACCAAATTGTTGATGGTACGAGTGCTTTCATATAACTTTTCACCATAAAGTGTCAGCGAAACTCCCTTGGAAGTCCGAATAAAAAACGGACAGGAAAAATTTTTCTCCAGGTTGTCAATATGAAACGATATAGTAGGTTGGGTAAGGTCCAGTTTTTTTGCTGCCGCAGAAAAGCTGCCTTCTTCCACGACCGTGAGAAAAACGGTTAGAGCCTGTAAATAAGACATGAGTTTCACCTCAGAACGTAATTTGATTCAGTAATGGATCGGCATTTTTATAGTTACTTTCGATTTGCCGTCAGTTTTTCCTGTCGGTTTCATAGTGAAGCAGGAATTTTTGTGTTCCGTATTATTGGTCTTGCTTTCAAGGGAAATATTACCATTTGACCAAAAGGAGTTTAAGGAAATATGTCGAATATTTGCATAGATAAAAATAAAAAAATTAAAAAAATCTCTAAACAAAGCAGTTTTAATGCAAAAGTGACACGCGTGACAAGCGGGAAAGGCAGTTAATATGACAGCCTATGTGATTACATTTCCTTCTGTTTATCATGCTTTTCGGGCTAAAAAGCTTCTGAAGGGAGAAGGAATTCCGGCCGAACTTGTCCCTGTTCCCCGGGAACTGAGCGGGTCTTGCGAAGGGCTTGCTGCCCAGGTGAGCGAGGAACATATTGAACAGGCAGTGGAAATTCTGGGCAACAGAGGTGTAGCCATGGTACAAAAGGGTGTAAAAGTTTTGCTGGATAACTAATATTGATAATTGGAAATTTGGGGGATACTGGAACTCATGCAAAACATATTTAAGCGGATGAATCCTGCTCAACAGGAAGCAATTGCCCATATTAACGGACCGCTGCTGGTGCTGGCGGGGGCAGGATCAGGGAAGACCAGGGTTTTAACCAGTCGTATCGCCTATCTTTTATCGCAGGGAGTTGCGCCGTACCATATTTTGGCTATTACCTTCACCAATAAAGCAGCCGCAGAGATGAAGGAGCGGGTTGCCGCCCTGGTAGGTCCTGTGGCTAAGGATATTTGGCTAAGTACTTTTCACGCTTTTTGCGCTAAGTTTTTACGGCTGGAAATTGAATATTTGGGAGGCTATAACCGGAATTTTGTCATATACGATGCTGCCGATTCCCAGGCCTTGATTAAGAATTGCCTGAAGGAACTGAACCTGGATGACAAGCAATTTACTCCCAACGGGGTACAAGCAGCCATATCCAACGCGAAAAATGCTTTATTGGCCGTTCAGGGCTTCACCAATCAGGCAGATAATTTTTATGCGCTCAAAGTTGCTGAGGTCTATAAACTCTATCAGCATAAGCTGAAAGCCAATAATGCTTTGGATTTTGATGATTTGCTGCTGCTGTCGGTAGATCTTTTGGAATATAATGCCACGATAAGGGAAAAATACCAGAATAAGTTTCAGTATATTTTAATTGATGAATATCAAGATACTAACCAGGCTCAGTACCTTTTGGCAAAAATGCTGGCGGCAAAGTATCGAAACATTTGTGTCGTGGGTGATGTGGACCAGAGCATATATGCCTGGCGCGGCGCCAATATACGAAATATTATGGACTTTGAGGCTGACTATCCGGAGGCTAAGGTTATAAAGTTGGAGCAGAACTATAGGTCCACACAGAACATTTTAGATGCAGCCAACGCAGTCATTGAGAATAATCTTGACCGTAAACCCAAATCTCTCTGGACGGAAAACGAAGCCGGCGAACCAATTACCTGCTACATGGCCGACGACGAACGGGATGAAGCCCGGTATATCGTTGATACCATTACCAGACTGAATACGGTATATAACACGTCTTATGGCGGCATGGCTGTTCTCTATCGGACAAACGCTCAGTCGCGGGTAATTGAAGAATCATTGGTAAAGTACGGCATTCCTTATACTATGGTGGGCGGGCTAAAATTCTATGATCGTAAAGAAGTAAAAGACATATTAGCCTATTTGCGGGTCTTATTTAATCCTGCCGACGCAGTAAGTTTGCTGCGTATAATCAACGTACCGCGGCGGGGAATCGGCGATACCACTATCGGTAAGCTTGTGGAATACGCAACAGGCAATAACGTAGCCTTGTTTGATGCCGTATCCAATCCCGACCTGGTGCCGGGTCTTACCGCCAGAGCCCGAGGACAGCTGGAATCATTGGCGGAACTGATATTTACCTTAATGTCATACCAAAATACCATGTTGGTGGCGGAAATTGTAGAAAAAGTGATGAAAGAAACCGGGTATCTTGCCGAGCTTGAGAATGAAGATACGCCGCAGGCTGAAGCACGTATTGAGAATTTAAAGGAATTTATAAGCGTAGCCAAGGAATTTGCCGGCAGTGAAGTTGAAAATAATTTGGAAAATTTTCTAAGTCACGTTGCCTTGGTTACCGATGCGGATACAGCCCAGACCGGTGATGAAAGAGTTACGCTAATGACTCTTCACTCGGCTAAGGGCCTTGAGTTTCCAATAGTTTTCCTCGCCGGGCTGGAAGAAGGTATTTTTCCCCATGTCCGAACCATGATGGACGAAGGGGATGTGGAAGAGGAGCGGCGTCTTTGCTATGTGGGAATTACGCGAGCCAGGCGCAAGCTATATGTCAGTTACGCCCGCCAGCGCATGATATATGGTAATACTGTTACGTATTCTCCTTCCCGGTTTCTGGCTGAGATTCCCAGCCACCTGATGGAACGGTTTGCACCGGCGCGGCCAGCCTTTCCGGCATACCAACGCCCAACGCAATCCAATTATCAGTTAAACCCGACCGCTGGAGTTTCACGGGCACCGCATAAAAAGCCTGAGTTGACTGTCCTCAAGAGTCCTGTGCCGAGTCCCGCCCGTCCCAGGGAAATGAATTGGAAGGCGGGTGAAAAAGTATATCATGCCAAATGGGGAAACGGCACAATTGTGGAAGTAAAAGGCAAGGGTGCAAGCCAGGAACTTAAGATTGCTTTTCCCAATCAGGGAATTAAGCAGCTGCTGGCCCAGATAGCGCCGATCAGTAGAGTATAGCCGACACGGAGTAGGGTGGAAAATATGGCAGACACAATTCCAATCAAAGTCGAGAACGCACAAGCTGAAGTCGAACGCCTGCGAAAACTGATTCATTATCATAATCACCGCTATTATGTCTTAGATTCCCCGGAGATTAGTGACACCGAGTTTGACCGTCTACTCCGGCAATTGATTAACATCGAGACAGCCTATCCGGAGTTAATTACTCCCGACTCACCGACCCAGCGCGTTGGCGGCGCTCCGGCGGAAGGTTTTGAGCGGATAGCTCATGTGACGCCGATGATGAGTCTGGGAAACGCTTTTTCCGCCGAAGAACTTCGCGCTTTTGACGCGAGGGTGAAAAGCGGGCTAGGCGCCGGACAGGTGGAATATGTTGTAGAACTTAAGATCGACGGACTGGCTATTAACCTTATTTATGAAAAGGGCCGGCTTGTCCGGGGGGCCACCCGGGGTGACGGATCATACGGTGAGGATGTAACTACCAACATCCGTACAATTAGGGCAATTCCGCTTGTATTGGGAGACAATGGCAATGGCATACCTTTACTCTTGGAAGTCAGGGGCGAAGTGTATATGCCGCGCAAAGAATTTGACCGATTAAACACCGAGCGGGATGCCGCCGGCGAACCGTTAATGGCCAATCCTCGTAACGCCGCTGCCGGCTCCTTGCGCCAACTTGACCCTAAAATTACGGCTGGCAGGGCTTTGGACATCTTTGTATACGGTCTGGGAGTCCGGGAAGGATTCCAGGTTGGGACACACGCCCAAACTTTGGAGGAATTAAGCCGACTTGGGTTTAAAATAAACCCCCATTACCGGGTTTTTAATAATATGGATGCTGTGATTGAATACTGTAGGAGTTGGGAAGAACAACGGGTTGACCTGAGTTATGACATTGACGGCCTGGTAATCAAAGTGAACCGGCTTGAGAGTCAGGAGCAACTGGGATCGACTGCCAAGGAGCCGCGCTGGGCCATTGCCTTCAAGTTTCCGGCTGAACAGGCTGTAACGGTTGTGGAAGATATATTTGTCCGTGTTGGCCGTACCGGCGCTATTACCCCCACTGCTATTTTGCGGCCGGTGCGCTTGGCCGGTTCAACGGTGAGTAAGGCGACTTTGCACAATGCCGACTATATTAGCGAAAAAGACATCCGTATCGGCGATACGGTTATTATCCATAAGGCCGGAGAGATCATTCCCGAAGTCATTGCTGTAATTCCGTCCCGGCGTACCGGCAATGAGCGGCAGTTTACCATGCCGGCGCTTTGTCCGGACTGCAGCGGCCCGGTAGTACGGGAACCCGGTGAGGTTGCTTATAAGTGCGTCAATCCCCATTGTCCGGCGCTGCTGCGGGAAGGTCTCATCCACTTCGTGTCCCGTGACGCTATGAACATCGAAGGATTAGGGCCGGCGGTCATTACCGCCCTCTTTGACAGGGGATTGATTAAAGACGCCGCCGATTTATACCACTTAGAAGCGAGTACTCTCGCGGAAATGGAACGTATGGGAGATAAGTCTGCCTGGAATCTGGTTGCGGCCATCGCCAAAAGTAAAGAGGCGGGGCTGGCCAGGGTACTGTTTGCGTTGGGTATCCGCTATGTGGGAGCCAAGGCTTCGCAGATACTGGGCAGACATTTTGCCAATATCGATGCGATTAAAACAGCTACCAGGGATGATCTGCTGACGATCGATGAAATCGGTCCCAAAATCGCGGAAAGTATCGTAACCTACTTTGCTGATAGCAAGAATCTGCGGTTTATTGAAAAACTTCGTGCCGCCGGAGTCAAGCTGACGGAAGAGCGACCGGATACCGGCGAGCAGCAACTGACCGGCAAAACCTTTGTTCTTACCGGTACCTTAACCATGCCCCGGAAAGAGGCCGAAACCCTGATTGAACATATGGGCGGCAAGGTTTCTGCCGCGGTTAGCAAAAAAACCGACTATGTAGTGGCCGGCAGCGAGGCGGGAAGTAAGCTCGACAAGGCAATTCAGTTAGGAATTACGGTACTTAATGAGGAAGAGTTTAAGCGGCTCGTTGCAGGCTCGTTGCGTTAATGTTTCCATTGCTGGCCAAGCATGGTATAATGGAATAATATTGGTATTCAGGAGTCAGAATTACGTCGGACGATTGTTTTTGCGTTCTGACTGCTGAATACCTGAATATCTGGATAGAATTCTTTAGTGGATGGTGAAATTGAAAGTATGAAGATTACGCGTGAAGATGTGGAAAATGTGGCTTTGCTTTCCCGCTTGGAGATGAACGAAACGGAAATGGAACAGTATACCGTTCAGTTAAATGCCATCTTGGAATATGCCGAGGTGCTGGACAAGGTGAATACGGAGAACGTGGAAGCAACGGCTCACGTGCTGCCGCTTAAAAATGTTATGCGTCCTGATGAGGTAAAGTCCTCTTTGCCACGGGAAGCGGCTTTGTCCAATGCGCCAGAGGCGGAAGACGGGTATTTCAAGGTCCCGAAGATCATGGAAGGGTAACATCCAGGAGTCAGAAGTCAGAAAAAAACCGGTTCGCGAAGCATTCTGAATTCTGACTCCTGAATTCTGAATACTTGATAAGAACAGAGATTGGAGGTTAACCAGTGGATCTATTTCATTTAACAGCTCACGCCCTACATGACAAGCTAATCAATAAAGAACTGTCCGCCGTGGAAATTGTAAAAGCTGTGTTTCAGAGAATTGACGCGGTGGAGGAGAAGGTTAAATCTTATATTACTCAGACCCGGGAAACAGCTTTGTCCCAGGCGGAAGCCGTTGACGCTAAAATCGCCAGAGGCGAGAAGATATCGCCATTGGCGGGGATTCCGGGCGCAATTAAAGACAACATGTGCACAAAAGGCATAAAAACTACTTGTGCATCTAAGATTCTTACTGATTTTATCCCACCTTATAATGCTACGGTGATTGAAAAACTGGCAAATGAAGACACTGTTATGGTTGGAAAAGCAAACATGGACGAGTTTGCTATGGGCGGCTCAACCGAAAACTCCGGATTTTTCGTATCCCGTAATCCATGGGATCTTGCAAGGGTACCCGGGGGTTCCAGCGGCGGTTCGGCTGCGGCAGTGGCAGCGGGTGAGGCCATTTGGGCTTTAGGCTCGGATACCGGCGGTTCCATCCGCCAACCGTCCGCGTATTGCGGCCTTGTCGGCATAAAGCCAACATACGGGCGGGTATCCCGGTATGGGCTGGTAGCCTTTGCGTCATCTCTGGATCAAATTGGTTCAATTACCAGAGATGTTACCGACTGTGCCCTGGTTCTGAACGCCATTGCCGGACACGATCCCAAAGACTCCACCGCGATAAAAGCCGATGTACCGGATTATACTCAGGCTCTTGTCAACGATATCAAAGGTCTTAAAATCGGCTTGCCTAAGGAGTACTTTGTTGCCGGCATGGACCCGGAAGTGGAAAAAGCCGTATACAAAGCTATCGACCAGATGGTAGCTTGCGGGGCGGAATATCAGGAAGTATCCATGCCGCATACTCAATATGCTTTATCGGCATACTATCTCATCGCTCCAGCCGAAGCCAGTTCCAATCTGGCCCGTTATGACGGTGTGGGTTTCGGCTACCGCGGTGAAGGCAACGACATTGTCAGCATGTACAAACGGACCCGGAGCGAAGGCTTCGGCAGGGAGGTCAAGCGCCGTATCATGCTTGGAACCTATGCTTTAAGTTCCGGCTACTATGACGCCTATTATCTAAAGGCGCTCAAGGTTCGTACCCTGGTCAAACAAGATTTTGACAAAGCTTTTGAAAAAGTGGATGTGCTGATTACACCCACAGCGCCTACGCAGGCGTTCAAAATTGGTGAAAAAGCTGACGATCCCTTGGCAATGTATCTCCAGGATGTCTGCACCATTCCCGTCAATCTGGCAGGAGTACCGGGTATTTCGGTTCCCTGCGGCTTTGCCAACGGGCTGCCGGTCGGTATGCAGATTATCGGCAAGCCCCTTGACGAGATGACGGTAATCCGGACGGCCTATGCCTTTGAACAAATCAACGACTACCATACGCGCCTGGCGCCAGTCGGGGAGGTTCGGTAAGTTATGAAATACGAAACAGTCATTGGACTGGAAGTCCATTCGGAGCTTAAAACCCAGTCGAAAATTTTCTGCGGCTGCAGCACTAAGTTCGGTTCCGAGCAGAATACCAATGTGTGCCCGGTTTGCCTGGGCCTCCCGGGCGTACTGCCTGTAATCAACGAAAAAGTAGTAGAGTTTGCTGTCAGAGCAGGTCTTGCTCTCAACTGCAACATCCTGCCATTCAGTAAATTCGACCGGAAAAATTATTACTATCCCGATCTGCCCAAGAACTTTCAAACTTCTCAATACGACTTGCCGATTGCCGTTAACGGCTACCTGGAAATCGAAGTGAACGGAGAACCCAAACGCATTGGCATTACCCGGGTACATATGGAAGAGGATGCCGGCAAGCTGGTACACGCCGGCACCATTGTCAAATCGGATTATGCTTTGGTGGATTACAACCGGACCGGCGTTCCCCTGGTCGAGATTGTATCCGAACCTGATATCCGCACGCCGGAGGAAGCTAAAGCCTATCTGGAAAAACTCAAATCCATTCTGCAATATATTGACGTATCCGACTGTAAGATGGAGGAAGGCAGCTTGCGCTGTGACGCTAATATTTCCCTGCGTCCGGCAGGTTCCACCACGCTGGGGACCAAGGCGGAGATCAAAAACCTGAACTCTTTCCGCGCCGTGCAGCGAGGGTTGGAATACGAGCAAGAACGCCAAGCCGAAGTATTGGATGACGGTGGCCGCATTATTCAGGAAACCCGTTCCTGGGATGAAGCCCGGGGAGTCACCCTGTCCCTGCGGAGTAAGGAACAGGCCCATGACTACCGCTATTTCCCGGAACCCGACCTGGTGCCCATAGTGGTTGATCCTGCCTGGGTAGATGACATCCGCGCCAGCCTGCCTGAACTCCCGGATGCACGAAAGGCCAGACTAATGGCCAATTACGGCCTTTCCTCATATGACGCGGAAACCATCACCGCCAGCCGGGAAATGGCAGACTACTATGACGAGATAGTGAAGAAGGGCGCCGAAGCGAAAGTGGCGGCCAACTGGCTGATGGGAGAAGTATCCAAGCACTTGAATGCCGCTGCCTGTTCCGTTGCTGAGTGTCCGGTAAGTCCGGAAAATCTGGCCGGACTCATTAGCTTAATTGACAAAGGTACGATTTCCGGCAAAATCGCCAAAACCGTATTCGAGGATATGTGGGAAAGCAGCAAAGACGCTGAAACCATTGTTAAGGAAAAAGGACTGCTCCAAATTAGCGACGAAGGCGCCATCATTGCGATAGTCGAGGCCGTTATTGCGGCCAACCCCCAATCGGTGGCCGATTACCAAGCCGGTAAGGACCGGGCTATCGGCTTCCTTGTCGGACAGGTGATGAAACAGACCAAAGGCCGGGCGAACCCGGATTTGGTAAACAAACTGTTAAAAGAAAGAATGTAGCCTTCGTTTTTATGATGAAAAAGCGGACGCCTGTGTGCGTCCGCTTCAGCTTGTCGCCAAATCCCAGGCTGTTCAAAAACGAGCATAGCTAGGCGCACCGGAAGAGCCTGCCGCGCCGCGTATGGTTTATGTATTGCCAATGGCATCGTTAAGCAGTTCGCATAAAATAGCAAGCGCTTTTGGCAAGTCTTCGTCAGACAAGTTGGTCCAGCAAACGGTCAAAAGTCTCAATGTCCCCTCCTTGTGTTATATAATAGCCTTGACTGTTATAGTTAAATAATGGTTTTAATATTACTATACATTATTTGTTATATAACAAAAAGGGGGAATTGAGATAATGTATCTTGTTTACGGTTTGATGTGCGTAATTTTCGGAACCACATTTCTGGCAATTAAAGTTGGTGTGGAAGCGGGCGCTCCACCGTTTCTGTTCGCAGCCTTAAGGTTTTTTATTTCAGGCGCCATCATTCTTGCGGCATTTCGCGCGACTAATGCAAAAGTTGCTTTGACGCGAGCGCAAGGTGGCGATGTTATTTTTATAGGCATGACAATGACTGCAATATTATTTGGCTGTCTCTACTGGGGGGAGCAGTTTATTTCTTCCAGCGCGGCGGCACTTTTGTCAGCAACGTCGCCGCTCTTGATTGCTCTGCTGGAATATATAAAGGGCAGCAGGGAGGCTGCTGCGGTTAAAGCCTGTGGATTAATACTGGCGTTCTTCGGGGTAAGTATTGCCCTGGCCCCGTCCTTAAACGGTGAATCAAGCGAAATGGCTTTATTGGCAATTTTCATTATCCTCCTGTCGGAAGTGACCTGCGCTTTGGGAACCATGCGATCACGGAAAGTAATGGAATCCGGTCTTAACCCCTTTGTACTTAATGGCTGGCAGATGATAGTTGGCGGTTTGGCGCTGACTGGATTATCCGCAGCTACGGAAGACTGGCGGTTTTCTTATAGTAATGACGTTTATGTTTCCTGGTTATATCTGATTGTATTCGGCTCATTAATCGGGCATGGATCATACTATTGGCTGGTACGGAAGGCCGGCCCCCTGTTGCCGTCGACCTGGACTTACGTGTCGCCGGTCATTGCCCAGTTTGCCGGGTACTACTGGCTGACTGAACAGTTGTCAGTATGGTCCTTTGCGGGGTTGGCTTTAGTTTTGTTAGGAGTGTTTTTTATCGGTCGCAGTTCCAGTATTAAAGAATGGTTTAGAGGAAAACAAGGTATTGTGTTAAAATCCTAAAACCAGATGTCAAATTTTTTAATATGTTATATACATAACCCCAAAATTTACTTTCCTTCTGTTAAAAACTCTTTGGGTTTTCTTGTATGAAAGAAAGTTTAGTCGCGCATAATGGTACTGACAGCCCGCTCGAAGAGGTAGCAGAATATGTCAAATACGAAATTAAAAGCAGTTTGGGGATTAAAAGCAGTGTTATCTGTTCATTTTTTGCGTATCGCCGCCGTATACTTTTTTGTACGCTTCGTCTATTCACCGCTGTTCAATGCGTCCCCGCCGGTAATTGAGTTAATCGATCGGATTGTAATAATAGCTCTCGTTTTATGGCAAGTTAGGGCCGCGGGGGCGAAGCTGCCGGATATTGGACTTTCTTTTAGTTATGCGGGCCGCAATGTGCTTCGCGGGTTGGCTGGCGGACTGGTGCTGCTAGGCGTGAGTTTGTTTAGCGAAAGACTCTATACGACGGTACTGATGCTCAGCCCTTCTCAGCATCCCCTGGTCCAACAGGTAGAAAAAGCCGTATCATGGCAGCAATTGGCAATCCCTTTATTTTTAGCTGGGGTTGCAGCGCCGGTGGCTGAAGAAATGTTGTACCGGTTATTTACTTTTCTGCCATTAAAGGACCGTTGGGGCTTATGGGCAGGGACACTTATGAGTGCCGGTATATTTGCTTTGTTTCACTTTAATGCTTATTGGTTGGTAGAAATGGTGGCAGTAGGGGCGGGGTTAGCACTACTGTATTATTGGTCCGGGTCCCTGATTACCTCGATAGTGGCTCATTCTTTCATTAACACAAGCAAAATAATTATGGTATTTCTGGGAGCACCGTTGGTATAACAGGAAGGATTTTCAAAACTCAAGGTCGAACATTTGAACATCTAGGGTAAATTTACCATAACCTCAAACCCAAAAGGGAGGACTGATTTCATGACCAATTGGCAGGAACTGCCGGTCGAGAAACTCCGCTTCACGTGCGATGAGGCTTTTTTTAATTTTGAAACCACTGAGACGATACCTGTGCTGAAAGGTATGATTGGACAGGAACGAGCGGTTAAAGCCGTGGAGTTTGGCCTGTTTACCAGGAATCGGGGCTATAATATTTTTATTTCCGGATTAGTAGGTACAGGCAAAATTACGTTTGCCAAAGATGCGGTGCGTAAAGTTGCCTGCCGGCAAAATGTTCCTGATGATTGGTGCTATGTTAACAATTTGGAAACTCCGGGACAGCCCATAGCGTTGTCTTTGCCGCCTGGTATTGGTTATACATTTAAAAAAGACATGCAGGAACTGGTTGAGGATTTAAAAACAGATATTCCCAAAGTATTTAACAGCGACGACTACGAGCAGGCCAAAGCAAATCTGCTCAAGCAATACCAAGAGCAGCGATCGCTCATTGTTGAGGAATTTACTCAATATGCCGAGTCGCAGGATGTTTCGCCGCAATGGACTTCCACCGGCTTTGTCGGCCTGCCGGTTGTTGAAGGAAAGACACTGTCACCGGAAGATTTCCAGCTATTGGATAAGGATAAGAAAGACCTTATCGAAAAAAAATTGCTGGCCGTCCATGAAAAAGGAATGGAAGTTGTCCGTAAAATCCAATTGATGGAAAGGGAAGTCCGGGAGGAATTGAAACAACTCGATACCAAAGTAGGGCTGTTTGCCGCCGGTCATTTGATTGACGCGTTAAAGGAAAAATATAAGGATTATGCTGCCGTGGCGGAATATTTGGAGGCTATCAAACAGGATGTTGTCAAAAACATCAATGATTTTAAACCTCAAGCCGAGGATGAAAATAATCCGCTACTCTTTTTAAAACGCAATGTTCAAGATGCGAAAGAAAAATATAAAGTGAATTTACTTATTGATAATCGGGAAAGAAAAGGCGCTCCGGTCGTTGTGGAAATCAATCCTACCTACTATAATTTGGTGGGCAGGGTTGAATATGAAACCAGGATGGGGGCAGTAAGCACAGACTATTCAATGATTAAGCCAGGGGCCTTGCATAAAGCCAATGGCGGGTACCTGATCTTAAACGCCCGGGATGTACTGGTAAATGTAGGGGCCTGGGAAGCATTGAAACGGGTTTTGAAAACCCAAAACCTTCAAATCGAAAATTTAGGCGAGCAATACGGCATGCTGGCTATGGCTTCCCTGAAGCCTCAGCCTATTCCTGTCAATGTTAAGGTCATACTCATCGGCAATCCTCACCTTTATCATTTACTGTACAATTATGATGAGGATTTTCGCAAGCTATTCAAGGTCCATGCCGATTTCGACATAGTGATGGAGAACAATAAAGCGAACATCGAGAAACTGGCCGGATTCATCAGTTCTACCGCCAATCGGCAAAAGCTGAAGCATTTCGAACGGGCGGCAGTTGCCCGGGTAGTAGAATATTGTTCCCGGCTTACCGGTTCGCAGAATAAGCTGACCACCCTTTTTAATGATGTTGTGGAACTCCTCTGCGAAGCTGATGTTTGGGCCACAATGGACAACAGTCCGACAGTAAAAGCCGGTCATATAAAAAAGGCGATCGAAGAAAAACGGTATCGCGCCAATAAATATGAAGAACATCTGCAGGAGATGTTTGCCGAAGGTCACTTGCTAATTGACACCGAAGGGGAAAAAGTGGGGCAAGTTAACGGCTTGGCTGTTCTCGCGGTTGGCGAATACAGCTTTGGCAAGCCGTCCCGCATCACCGCCAACACTTATCTGGGTAAGCGCGGAGTAGTCAACATTGAGCGGGAGACGAAAACCAGCGGTACCAGTCATACCAAAGGCATACTCATATTAAGCGGCTATCTGGGCCAGAAATATGCCCAGAAACATCCCCTCACCCTGACTGCCAGCTTAACGTTTGAACAACTCTATGACGGTGTGGACGGCGACAGCGCATCCAGTACCGAACTGTATGCTCTTTTATCAAGCCTGTCGGGAGCGCCGATCAGACAGTATATTGCCGTGACCGGATCGGTTAACCAAAAAGGAGAAGTGCAGCCCATCGGCGGCGCGACAGAAAAAATCGAAGGCTTCTTTGCAATATGTAAAATTAAAGGCTTAACCGGTAAACAGGGGGTTATGATACCCCACCAGAATGTAATTAATTTGGCATTAAACGACGAAGTAACCGAAGCGGTTCGAGAAGGGCAATTCCATATTTATCCGGTTAAAACCATTGATGACGGAATTGAAATCTTGACCGGCTTACCTGCCGGCGAGTCGGGGCCGGACGGAGTCTATCCGCCTGGAACGATAAATTATCTGGTAAGCAAGAAACTGCAGGAATACACCCAAACACTAATTAAACTTGGCAAAGAAAGCGAAAAGGAATAACAATATCGCAAAAAGGGCAGGTATGCTGCCCTTTTTCCAATAGCCGTGAAAGGTGATCGTTGTGGCAAAACAAAATCAGCCGCCGGTGATTCCAGGGCAAACTTATACCATTGATATTGTAAATATGGGCCATAGCGGTGAAGGTGTAGGCCGGTACGAAGATTTTACGGTTTTTGTTCCCCAAGCTTTACCCCGGGAAAACGTAGCCGTTAAGATTATTACAGTTAAAAAAAATTACGCGGTAGGCAAGCTTACCGCCATTCATTCACCGTCACCAAGCCGGATTGTACCGGAATGCCATATTTTCGAACAATGCGGCGGCTGTCAACTTCAGCATTTAAGTTATCCTGCCCAATTAGAAATCAAACGCCAGCAGGTGCTTGACGCCGTTAACCGGATCGGCAAACTGCCCGATGTAACCGTACACCCAACCATAGGCGCAGCCGATCCGTGGTTTTACCGTAACAAGATGCAGTTTCCCGTTGGTTCCAGTGACGGACAGGTTGTTGTGGGATGCTACGCCCGCGGAACCCACGATATTATTGGCACAGACAACTGCCTGATCCAGCATCAGGCCAACAACATTATCGCCAGGGAAGTCAGAGCGGCAATCGCTGAAATAGGGATAAGCACTTACAATGAACACACCGGTCAAGGAGTTGTAAGACATGTATTAGGAAGAGTCGGGACCGCCACAGGAGAAATCATGGTAGTGTTAGTGACAGCTTCTGAAACAATACCGCGCCAAGCCCGTTTAATTCATCGCTTGCATGATTCCATTCCCGGGTTGGTCAGCATTGTCCAAAATATTAACAACAAACGCACTAATATTATTTTAGGTGATAAAACAATTACATTATGGGGACAAGACGCCATAACCGACCGCCTGGGAGAATTCACGTTTGAGATATCAGCCGGATCCTTTTTTCAAGTGAACACAATTCAGGCGGAAAAACTGTATAACAAGGCCGTAGAATACGCCGGACTAACCGGCTGCGAAACTGTAATCGACGCCTACTGCGGCACAGGAACCATTACGCTGTTTCTAGCCAGGCATGCAGGAAAAGTTTACGGCATCGAAATCGTCGAATCCGCTATTCTTGACGCCCGACGCAATGCGGCGGCCAACAACGTCAGCAATGCAGAATTCATTGTCGGGGACGCTGTGGATGTAATGCCTAAAATGTACCGGCAAGGCATCAGGCCCCAGGTTATTGTCGTCGACCCTCCCCGCGCCGGCTGCGACTGCAAGGTGCTGGAGACATTTATGCGCATGGAACCACAGCGTATGGTTTATGTTTCTTGCAACCCCGCCTCATTGGCCAGGGATCTGGCGATATTGGCGGAAGGAGATTATGTTACCCGGGAAATTCAGCCTGTGGATATGTTTCCCCAGACTTATCACGTTGAAACGATAATAATGATGACGAAATGTGGTTCGGAGGACAAAAAGTAGACTTTGACCACAAGATGTTGTGGTTTGCAAGCCAAAAATGAACAAAAATCGAAGCAAAAAAGTGCAAATTTTGGCCCGTTTTTTTGGCCGTTTTCATAGATGACAAAGGGTCGTTGGAGAGAAATGACCTCCAAAATTACAATTTCATACAGGAAAATACAAAGGCATCAGGACAGCAAATCTTGATGCCTTTGTATTTATGCTTAGGCTAAATACCGTACTTTCCAGACAAACCCTCTCATGACCATAACGTTCGTAAACCCTCATGCAGCCGCTATTTTTTTGTGCTTACATTATTTCTGCCTTCTCTTTTTGCATTATATAGAGCAATATCAGAGTATTCTACAAGCTTGTCGGCATCTAATGTATCTTCCGGATATGACGAAACGCCTATTGATACAGTCATTTTTATCTCTTGGCCAGTGCTCAAAATAAAACCATGATGCTCAATATTGTTTCTAACGCGTTCAGCAACTTTGACAGCTCGATCTAACGGGCAATCAAGAAGTATAGCTGAAAACTCCTCGCCTCCGTTTCGGGAAACAATATCAAAACTCCGGCAAGTATTTTTGATGATATCGCCTAGTTGTTTTAAGACAAGATCTCCTTCAGTATGCCCGTAAGTGTCATTTACTTTTTTAAAAAAATCAACATCAATAAAAAGAAACGAGAGATTTTCATTTCTTTCATTTGCTTCGTTAATGGCTTTATTTAATAGCGTGTCAAATTGCCTGACATTGTTCAATCCGGTTAAAAAATCTTTCTTAGCGTCATCTTTCATTTGACTATATATCTTGTTCGCTTCAGTAGTATTTTCCAATAAAAAGTATAACAGGAAGGAAGACGCCGCAAATATACCGTAATAAGATATAAGCACATCTTTAAGCACTATTAAGTTTTTTAGTAAAAATGAAAAGCCTATGTCAAACGATTTCAAGGTAAGGGGGTGTGCATTTTTCAGGGGTGTGCATAGCAAATAAATCCATCGGCATAATAAACACTCCCATGAAATACTTATTGATTTAACTCTTCAATAAACTTTTCCCGTACCTTTTCTGCAGCAAAGCACCAACACCAATAAAGCAGGCCAATGCAACAAAGGTTAATATTAGCCCCTGCAAATTATTTTCTTGAGTCTGTGATCCAGCTGAAACCCAAATTAGTGTTCCAGGTATCCTTGACATTCCATATATCAAGAAAAATCGTGAAGCTTTTATAGGAGTCAATCCTGCTATATACACCAGTAAATCCTTGGGGATGAATGGAAGCAGACAAATAATCATGATACCGAATGAGCCTTTAGTTGAGTTAACCAAGTCGCTTATTTTTTTCAATTTATCATGGTGTACCAATTTTGATACAAACTCAGCACCCAAGGTTTTAGAAATAAAGAATGCGCTCATTGTTCCGGCCATAATACCCAGTATCGACAAGCCAAAGCCTATCGGAATACCAAAAACGTAACCTCCAGTGAAATTGAATATATCACCTGGTATCACAACCAGCAAAACATGTAACGCCTGGATAACAACAAATGAGATAAATCCTAAGAACCCTTTAGAAAGAACATATTGTCTTATCGTCTCTGCATCATTTAGTTTGTTTAAAATCCAATCATAATTGCTTAGGATAAATGCCACAATTACTACTGAAAAGATCAGAAGGATAGAGAACTTGATTTTTGTTTTTTTATCAATATCCTGGAGTTTTTTCAACATTTCATTTTACCTTACCGATCCTTTTATTCAAATTCGAAATTTGTCTGTGCCCTTGTACAATCCTTGGCAATAGTAAACGCATCATTAAAATCCGTCTCAATATCGGTGATGCTTTCATATATAATATCAAGCCCCATTAATCTCTTTAAAAAATGCTGTTGCTTTTCCTTTAATGGTAATTCCTCATACCAAGGCTGCCTTTTTTTATCTTTCTTTTGAAAAGAGGAATAAATCAAGTAAAGAAGTAAGTCACCAAAATAAGAATAATCTAGATCATATTTATATAGGTTATTATCTGCAAATCTGGCTAATCCAAAGTCAATAAGATATACATCCTCTTGATCAACGAGAACATTAGGTATCCTTATATCCCTATGGGCCACACCATTTTCATGCAGATATTTGATTATGTTTATGATCTTAATCCCAATATCAAATATTTCCTCATCTGAAAATTTATAATTATACTTAAAAAGCATATCTTTTAGAGTAATTCCAGGTTTCAACTCCAATACAAACGCATAGAATGATTTTTCATTTATCACACCCAGAAGCTCAGGGATTCGATAGTCCCTGAGCTTTGAGAGTATGACTGCCTCATGTGCATTCTTATCTGAATTTCGCGCAAAGATACTAGGTTTGAATCTTTTAAGAACAACCCTTTGTCCATGGTCGTTTTTAGCATGAAAGCACAAGCCGTATCTTCCTTCACCGGCTACTTCCTCAATTGTATATTCCCCGTATTTTTTCCCTCGATGTTTTAATTCACTAAAACATCGCATCAACTCAACCATTCAACTTATTTCCGCAATTGTTACAAAATTTAGCATTGGGTGGCATTTTTCCTCCGCAATTTTGGCAATACAACTCCGTTTTGACCTGTTCACCACAGTTCAGACAAAACTTCGACCCTGCTGGAACCCGGGAATTGCATTTATTACATGCGAGTGTATTTTGCTGAACTGATGATGGATTCTGCTGCCCTTGAGGATAGCCCTGTTGTGGCGGGTAAGGTTGGTTCCCGTAATTATTGTAGTGCCCCCCAGAACCACTTCCCGAACCAAACATATTAAGCAAGTTGCCAAATATACCCTTTTTCTGATAATGATTACTTCCATAATTACCTTGCCTATAGTGATTCCCTTTTGATGATTTTGAAAAAAAACTCATTCTATTACACCTCTTTCAATTGTTTTATTTTACTTGTTTGAAAAATGCTGTCTATTCAAATACCATGAATAGCGATAGGATCAGGGCTATAAGGCCTAAAACTAAAAGCATCGTTTTTATTGGTCTTTGTATAGTTAAATTTGGAAAAGCCTGGCGAAACATTACTTTTATTTGTTTTTGATGCCAAGCAATATGAATCAATACTAATATCACTACTATTATGCCAAGAATAGGATGCAAATCCGAATCCCAACTAACAGCTAATCCCGCCATAAATATAAAGAGTATAGAATCAAGAATGATGTTCTTCCTAACATATCTCAATGCTTTATTATCATCCTTCACCACTCTAAGCCTCCTGCTTGAAAATGACTTTTCGGAAAAGTTTTACCAACTCATACCACAGCACCGCTATACATGAGATTCCAGCCGAAAGCAGCAGTTGCTCTGAAGACAACGGTGCTAATTTCAAAAATCCACTAAGTGGCGTATAAAGCATAATAAGCAGTCCGGCTAAAGTGCCAATGATAACACCCCACATTACTTTATCCTTTATCTGTCTGATAAAAGTTCTAAAGGCAAACTCTGTATTTGAACTGTTTACTTGCACAAGCAGAACATTGGAAAGGAATATAATGCTTAGCCCCATCGTTCTTGCAAGAGGTGCATTTTCCGGATACATATTTATGAAATGGTAGTACGTTGCAAAGGATGCTCCGAATATTACTAAGCCTTGCATTACACTCTTGGATAGCATTGCTGCTGTTAAAAGCTTTTCTTTTGGATTGCGTGGTGGCCTTTGCATAATGTTAGACTCAGCAGGCTGGCGCTCTAATACAATTGAGCAGGTCGGGTCAATTACTAGCTCCAGCAAAACTACATGCAGCGGAAGAAGCAAGAGGCTCGTAGGACTTATCCCCATAAAAGGCGCAAGAAGTGAAGCAAATGCTATAGGTATATGGATAGTAAATACATACCCAACTGCCTTTTTAATGTTGTCATATATCCTTCTGCCATCCTTAATAGTATCAACAATTGTTGAAAAGTTATCATCCAGAAGTATCAGGTCTGCAGCTTCCCTTGAAACCTCCGAGCCACGCTTGCCCATTGCTATTCCAATATCAGCATATTTCAGTGCTGGCGCGTCGTTAACACCATCTCCAGTCATTGCTACCACTTCGCCATTTTCTTTAAAGGCTTTCACAATTCGCATCTTATGTTCAGGAAGAACACGAGAGAAGACGCTAACATCCTTCACTCTTTCTCTCAGCTCGTCGTCACTCATTTCATTGAGTTCGTCACCAGTTATTATATGGTCGCTATTTGGCATATTGATTTGATTTGCTATGGAGCTTGCTGTAATTCCGTTGTCCCCGGTTATCATAACCACTCGAACTCCGGCTTTTGTACAGGTCTTGATATCTTCTTTTACCGATTCTCTCGGCGGATCTGCAAGACCTACCATTCCCAGAAGCTCTAGCTTGCAGTCCAGGAGGGTATCCGGAATTTCATTTTTATTTTGGATAACCATCTGGCCAATCGCAATCACACGAAGACCTTGCTTGGACATTTCGTAAATCTTATCTTCGGCTATTTTTCTTTCGTCGGGAGAAATGTCGCATATTGTAAGAATACGCTCAGGAGAGCCTTTCGCGGCAACTACAATCTCAGTTCCATTCTTCCAGACATGGCCCATCATTTTTAATTCATCAGTGAAGGCATATTCTTTTAGCAGCTGCCCGCTAAAAAGAAGCTCTCTTGAAATCCCCAGTTCTTCACATCGAGCGATCATAGCCTTTTCCATAGGATCGTACGCGTCAGGCTTGCAGCCCATACCCATTATCTTGGATATGTATTTTTCATCGCCTGAGGTGCTGAAGGTTTCTCTAACTGACATTTTGTTTAGTGTTATTGTGCCTGTCTTATCGACACACAGAACAGATACTGCACCTAAGGTTTCAACTGAAGGAAGCCTTCTTACAAGCGATTGTTTTTTTGCAAGCCTCCAAGCACCCATGGACAAGAAAACCGTCAATATAACTGGAAACTCCTCTGGAATCATAGCCATTGCAAGGGTAATTCCTGATAGTATGCTTTCAATAACTCTGCTTTTAATTATGTGATCAGGAATGTTAAAGAATGTAACAACACCAACCAAAACAAACAGCACCGCAGCAATCATACCGCTCAGCTTTACCAATCGGCCTGTCTGCTTCTGAAGAGGTGTATCTCCTATCGGGGCAACAGCGATATCCTTGCCGATCTTTCCATACTCACTAGAAAGTCCGATTTTATCAACTAAAACAGTACCTGTACCCTGTGTAACAAGGGTTCCTGCATAGCAATAATCACGTCGCCAATAATCATTGTTTTCATTAACATAATTATCGCTAGTCACTTTCCAGACACCAAGCGATTCTCCAGTGAGAGAGGATTCGTCAACACATAGCGTACTTGCCCTTACAACAGTTCCGTCTGCCGGAATTTTGACACCTTCCGCTATGAACATGATATCTCCAGGAACCAAATCCACACTGTTGATAATCTTTTCTTCCCCATCACGCAGCACCTTGATACGAGGAGCCGATAAGTCCTTCAATGCCTTCAGTGTCTTATCTGTTTTCCATTCCTGAATTGCTTCAATGCTTATTATCCCGATTACAAATACGAGCATGATTGCTCCGTCTTTTGGCTCTCCAAGTATAAAGTAGACTGCTGCTGCAATGATCAGTAATAAAAACATTGGCTCTGTGATGACTTGAAAGATTTTATGAAATATATTTTCTTTCTTTTCCGGAACTAGCTCATTCTTGCCGTACTGTTCTTGAAGCTTTGTTGCCTCTGAGGTTGTCAGCCCCTTCAGCCTGTTGATCTTTTCATCTGTCATAATAGTTACCTCCAATTTTTCTTGTTATAAGATAGCTCTATGGCATTGCAATCTTCAGATATGTCCCAAAATAGATATAAAAAAAACCTGTGGAACATTTTACTGTCCCACAGGTTGTATTCACCTGCTGCCTAATTAGGCCCAGCCCCATGAACTTTTACAAAGTTCATCGCCTGATCAGATTGTACTGTAGATTTATATGCAGTGCAAAGAGATTATTAAGAGAATACCATGCAAATTATGGCTATGTCAAGTTAAAATACTCATATTCATATAGTTTATAAGTTTTAAGTTACTAATTGTGATTAATCGCTTCAGCATTTTCTCCTTTGTCGCTGACATATTCCTCAGCATTAATTTGAAATTGATTGATAACATACTATTTTTGAAAGCCTATGACAAAGCAACAGCCATTGGCAATGCAGCAATAATGAATGCTATCAATATAGACAATATCCACTTTACCGACCTTCTAATGTTTAACTTTCCTATTAATCCGCATCCTATACCTATGCAAATTGCGGCGACAAAAGCAATAATAGATGATTGGTTTATGCCAAAGTATGCTATACGAAACAGTCCTATTACTAATGACGCAACAATTGCTGACGGAAATGTCGTATATAGCGCCATCATAATTATCGGCAGATTGCGCAAATCAAGATATATATCAGACGTAACATGTACGCTGAAAACCATTAGCAGGCAACCTAGCAACCCCGCCATTAACCCAGTTAATACTTTCCTATGCATTGTTGAAGAAGGTGTTGCAATTTTTTCTCTAAATAATTGGTTACTCAAAGTAATAAACGATATCATGATCGTGGCGTTAAAAAACAATTCTTTCGCAAATTCATACATTTTTCACTTATACCCTTTTGTGTTCTTTGATTTGTTCATCATCATAATTTTATAACATACATATAAGAAAAAATATATCACATTTCGTAACTGCTTTCCATCGCTCTAAAGCAGTTTTTTCTGGCAGATACGTGGTCTTGGTCATGGGCAACACTGATGCCGATCAGTTCTATTATCCGATTTGTCAACACGCCCACGATAAAGGCTATGTTTTCTATATTAGTTAACTTGAATATTCCTGTTATGAGGATATCTTGATGTTTTTATTTTTATTTACAGGCTAAAAATGGAGTGTCTTTTTGGCACTGAGCTAAAAAAATGTGGGCTATGTTTTTCTAAAAACGAAAAGCATAGCCCTTTTTTTATTTCCCTGAAAGCACTGACAACTCAAAAAGATTGGAGGACAACACGATGTCAAATGAAACCATGCGATTCTTTTTTCCTCTGAAGCTCATCACCTATCCTCAGTACGACTGCTCGGAAGATGATCAGGAAGAACTTTCTCCCAGGGAAGCTGTGGCATATGAGGATCAGATTCTCGCTGCCATTGCCAAGGAGAATCGTTTCTTCGAAAACGATCGAGGTCTTGCCGAATATATCCACGACGAAGCTCTCAACAAAAAAGTGTATAGCCTTTATCCATCAGTGGAGGTTGTTGACGGCGAGCTGTGGGGAGTTATGAATGCCGGACTGAAGGAGCCCCTCTCCGGCGAAGAAGTTGCCGCACTCTTGGATTATGTCTCTGGACAAAATTCTGACGGATACGGCGAAGGTTTCGAGCAGCGTCCCATCAAAACTCCTGACGGCGAGATTTACGTCAGTTTTTGGAATCATGAAAACTATTCCCTTAAGCTGGAGAATGAAATGAAAAACAAAGCTCCCGACCTTGAACACGGCGGTCCCGTGATGGGAGGGATGTGATGAGCAAGATATTTTCACTCATCGGTTTGGAAACCAATACCGGCATCCGCGACGTTGCCATCATGGGCGGCATCCCTGAAGTGGAGGACATACAAAGATCGCAGACATATCAGGAGCTGGTAGAGGACTGCGGCTGCTCGGAATATATCTCTGTGGTTGTCCAATCCTTCCGGTATGGACAAGGCCCGCCCGAGCTAGCTGCTCTGGAGGACTTACAGTGGATCGGCTCACACAACGAAATTATTAAAAACGGTGAGGCGGAAAAGCTGCAGACTGCACGCTTCGCTATCCTCTATCCCGACCAGGGATTGCAGATGAACATGTAGCGCTCTTTGGTTTCTACCTGAAACTGAAGGGCGCTTTTTTATTTCAGAAGGAGTTGATCAAATGCAGAAAGAAAAAGTGATGATCGTTACACTCATGCGGTCGGACTTATATGACGCGCCGGGATATGTCGGTGCTTACCTAAACCTTCCCGCCAGCCGGGACGAGATACAGGACGCAATGGATCGCGCCCGGATCAGGGACGGTCTGCCATATCAAATTGTCGAGTGCTTTAATATGCAGGGCGAGGAACTGAACTTCATTCAGGAGAAGCCTTCCCTCGACAAACTAAATTTTTTGGCACACCGCATCAGCGATCTGCCCACGCATGACCTGCTGGCTTTCAACGGGTGTGTGGCGATGGGCGATGAACGGCCGGACATGAAAGCACTCATTAATCTAACTTATAGTCTGGAGGATGTCCATGTGGTTCCCGTGAACAATGATCGGGAGCTCGGAAAATTCTATGTGGACAACGACTTCATCGACGCGGTCAATCATATACCGCCGGAGTATCAGAAGGAACTGCTGGAGCTGCTGGACTATGAGAAAATCGGTTATGAGCAGCGGAAAGCGGAAGGCGGTATATTCAAGAATGGTTATTATGTAGTGCATGGCTCCGGTGTTATGAACCAAATCTATGACGGCGCTCACCTTCCCGATCTCCCGGAGGAAGCACCATATATTTTCAAACTCCAGCTAGCCGAGGCGGATTTTAATATGGAAGATAAGGAACCGGATAAGACTGTGCCGCTTCTCCTGCCGGCTGGAGATAAGAAAATCCTCGCGGCACTGGAGCAGCTGGGTGCGGTATCACTGGAGGAATGTGTGTTTACCCATTGCTCCAGTCCCATTCCGATGCTGGAGCAGGCTTTCTCTTTCAGTGAGGACATTGATAAAATGAATCTCCTTGCCGAACGTATCCGAGAACTGGAGAACGCCGGAGAGCTTCCGAAATTCAAAGCTGCCCTGGAAATCAGCGATTGCTCGGACATCGACCAGGCGTTGGACTTGACCAGAAACCTGGACTGCTATGATTTTAATCCTGACCTATCCTCACCAGAAGAATATGCAAGGCAGGAATTCCTCCTACGCTATCACATTCCGGAAAGCGATCCCGACTTGAAGCTGCTCCACTTTTCACGCTGCGATTCCAAATGGATGCAGGAAGCAAAAGCCATCACTACTCCCTATGGCATCATCCGCCGCAACAACCAGGAAATGACCCTGGACTTTTCCATCAAGCAAACCGGCCAACAGATGCGTTGACCGGCCAACTACATATCGGAACAGAATGGCGCTGTCTTTACAAAAAAGGCAGCGCCTTTTTTGTTTTCCGAGGAAGGAGCTGAAGCTATGAATCATGATTTAAAAACAGAAGAAAAAACAGTCGCGGAGATCACCGGACCTCCGAAGTTTACGATACCTTCCCCGAAGGAGCCTTCCCGCTGCGAGGGCTGTCCTTATCCCGGCGTCGGATTTATCTGCTGGAGTCCCGACGGTTCCTGTTTAAAGACCGACCTGGATCGGATACACGGCAAAAAGAAAGGCAGGTGATGCGATGAACAGCATCATCAGCTGGGTGGGCGGCAAGAAAGCATTGCGGGATCTCATTTACCAAAGGATGCCTAAGGAATACGGGCGGTATGTCGAAGTCTTCGGCGGCGGAGGCTGGGTGCTGTTTGGGCGTCCCCTGAACGCGGTCATGGAGGTGTACAACGATTATAATTCCGACCTGACGAATCTGTTCCGCTGTGTCCGTGACCAGCCGATGGCGTTCCTGACGGAACTGGGATTCCTTCCATTAAACGGCCGCGACGAGTTTATGGTCCTAAAACGATATCTGGAGAAGGAGGAATTCACCAGCGAATTTATGCTGAAGGAACTGGAGCTGGCTCAGCGGCAGCTGACTCCGATCCAGTTCGAGGAAATCAAAACCATCCTCATTGAGAAGGCACAGATGAATGACATCAAACGCGCCGCTGCCTTCTTTAAGCTCATACGCTACAGTTACGGAAGCGGCTGTACCAGCTACGGCTGCCAGCCCTTCGATATCCGTAAGACCTTTCATCTGCTCTGGCAGGGCAGCCGAAGATTAAAGGATACCGTCATCGAGAATAAGGACTTCGAGGATGTAATCAAGCAATACGACCGGGAGAACGCCTTTATCTACTGCGACCCGCCGTACTATTTGACAGAAGGTCACTATGCGGTGGAATTTCTCAAGGAGGATCACTACCGTCTGCGGGATGCGCTGGCAGGTTGTCAGGGCAAGTGTCTGGTAAGCTACAACGACTGTGAATTCATACGGGAGCTATATCAGGACTTCCAGATTGAATCGGTCAGCCGCCTGAACAATCTGGCCCAGCGTTATGATAACGGCAGCGAGTATGCCGAAGTCCTGATCTCCAACTACGACACCGGCGAACGGCTGCGGGATATGCCGACCCAGCTGGGGCTCTTCGACCTTGCCGGATTTTATGGCATGGAATAACTATTCAAAAATCAAATTTAGGAGGAAAACCATTATGAAACTGATTGAAAAACGTATTTGCGTAGACAAGGAAGGCCGCCTGCCGTTGCCCATGGAATTCATCAACGCGGCGGCTATCCAGCCAGACTCAGAGATGACCGTGACCCTGGCGATTTCAGAGGAAGGACTGCTTCCCTGCCCGGTGATGGTCGTCTCGCCAGATACCCCGGTAACCTTTGCATTCGCTCCGGACTGTGACGAGGATGAGGAACCGGAGGACGGTGAAGCGGAGGATGACTTCGCGCTTCCTCATGAGCTTTTAAACGCCGCAGGCATTCCCATCGACAGCGATCTGGACGTCACCTGTGTTCCCGGCGCCATCATCATCAAGGAGTCGGATATCCTGAACCGCCTGCCGGATGGTCTTAAGACCCTGTTCCAATCCTTCGGCGTCCACCCCGAAACCGTTCGGGAGGTCATGAAAAAGGAGGGCTATTTCGTATGAAAGCAAAACCGATTTACAAGATCATGGACGGCAAAGGCCGCGTCCTCATCCCCAAGGAGCTCCGCACAGCCTCCGGCATGGACTACGGCGATATCGTCAAGGTCGGCGTCAGCCAGGGAACCGTCAGCGTGAAGAAGGTCGATCTCATTGAGGTGGGCGACATGTCGCCGGAGGCAGTGGAAGCTTATGTCCATGCCGCCATCCGGGAGATGCCGGAGGAAAAGCAGATTTCCATTGCCGCAAAGCTCCTGGAACTCGTTGAGCAGAGGAAGGGACAACGACATGAGTGATAAGACCCTATTAACACAGGAGGATTGCCGGCAGGTCGGTTATGACATGTCCATCGCGGGAAAAGTGATTGTTCTTCACTCCTCCGCACTGCCGGAGGAATACCGAAACGCGGAACGGCAGCTCTATTTCTGCACCGGAGGCAACGGCAGCAATCCCTATCCCATTGGCCGTTCCATTTTCACTGTCTCTCTTGCGGATGGCGAACATGTCCGCTGGAACCGGAGCGACGTCTTCGGTATCGCAAAACCGGAAGCCCTCTCTGAGAAGGCCCGCCTCCAGCTCTCTCAAATCCGGCCCATCGGCGCACTGGATTTAAAGGGCAACGAGCCGCAGTTCAGCGGCTACTGCTACCTGCCGGACGGCCGCTACACCTCCGGCGTATGGCTGTGCAGCTCCAAGGAGGTACAGGATTACATCGAGATGCAGAAGGACTACCAGCACAGGATCATGATCTGTGACCGCGATGACTTCTGCGTTTTTGAAATGGTAGAGGGAAAGGTCATCTACCCCACGCAGGAGATACTGGATGCACACCGCGATGGGCAGGAGCCGGGAGGCATGGAGCTGAAGCTATGAAAATATTAAGGACTTAAAGCCGGAATCAAGAATATGATTCCGGCTTTTTCACAATCAAATTTAAAAGGAAGAGAGGTATGAAAAATTTATGAACCTGAAAGACAAAAGGAAATGTATCCTCGCGGTATTTCTTCTGGCAGTGCTGCTGGTGACCAGCGGCTTTTATATTGCCTATCGCCTGCATCCTGAACTGTTCATAGGGCAGAACGATATCATCACCCGCGGGGAATTTGCCGCGGAACTGGCAAAGGAGCTGAAGCTGGACACCACCGGATCGGAAAAAGACACGCCCAGCTTTCCCGACATCGACGGACATTGGGCGGAGAAGTACATCGAGGCCCTCGTTGACACCGGCATCATTGACCCTGCCGATTACCCGGACGGCTTCAAACCCGACGAGCCCATCACCCGCGCCGAGATCATTAAAATGATGGTGCGGGCCAAGGGCCAGGACGAGGAAGCGAAAAACACCCAAGGACACAGCGGCTACGATGACCAGTCGGATATCGCGGACGATAACAAGGGCTATGTCATTGTTGGAAAGGAGGATGGTATCATCGGGGATACGGAGGATAACAAGCTCCATCCGAACGACCCGGTGACCAAAGGAGAAGCCGATGACATGTTTGACAAGGCCGACCCGAAACCAGCAACACCGACACCATCCCCAACAACCCCGGCAACCGATACCACTACGCCGACACCGATACCGACGCCTACCGACCCGGATAAGGAACAGCCGACACCAACCCCGTCTCCGACCCCGACACCGACACCCACGCCGGGCGGTGGTTCAGGCGGCGGCTCCTATTATGTCCCGGATGCACAGGTGCGGTTTGACCTGCCCGAAACTGCACACACCGATACTGAGATCAAGGTGATGCCCGTGTGGAAATATATGCAGAGCTTCACCTGGACAATGACGAAAACAGCGGTGGACGGCTCTGAACAGCCGGTGGAGTTGGCAGACGCCGTCACCGGCAGCTTGGGACTGGAGGGCGGTACAATCCAGTTTAAGGAGGAAGGCAAATACACTCTCACGGCAACGGCGAAAAACGCCAGAGGAAAAGAAACGGTCTTAAGCAAAACTGTGACGGTCTATCCCGTGATTGACCTGACCTTTGACCTGCCGGAAACTACTCACACTGACAAGTCGGTCACCCTTACCTTCCTGCTGGAAAAGCTATACGACCACGACATCATGTGGACGGCAGAAAAGGACAGAGAAGCCGTCCAGACTACAGACATACTGGATGGTACGCTGGGGAATGACGGCGGCATCTTTGTTTTCAAGACCAAGGGCGGCTATAAGCTGACCGCCACCATAACCGATGAAACCGGGCGCATTTTTACGCATACAGAGAGCACCAAGGTTTACCCGATAGTCGGTATTGCTTTCACGCTGCCCGCTGCTTCCCATACGGACAAAACCGTGGAGGTAGCCACCACGCTGACTGAAAACGGCGGCCTGTCTGTAGTGTGGAGCCTGACCAAGAATGGTGAAGCCGCTGTGCTATCCGACGAGCTGGAGGGCGCCCTGACCGATGCGGGAGGAAACATCCGGTTCAAGGACAAGGGCGTGTACATGCTGACCGGAACCCTCACCGATGAAACCGGCCGTACCTTCGAAGCCTCACAGACCGTCACGGTCTACCCTGTGGGTTCCGTTGGTTTCTATCTGCCGGAGATCGCGCATACCGATACGAGTGTTCTTGTAAAGGCAACATTCCAGAATCTTGGGACTGCCGAAATCCAGTGGTCGCTGGCAAAAGACGGCGAAGCCGTACCTGTTGCCGACTGCATCGAAGGAACGCTCACGGATACAAACAGCACCATCAGGCTTAAGGAAAAGGGCGAATATGTGCTGAAAGCCGCCTTTGCCGACCCTGCAGGCAGAACCTACAGCTATACCGCACCCATCAAGGTCTATCCTGTACCCAGCATCACTTACAAGCTGCCGCAAACCGCCCACACCGATACCGCTGTTTCTGTGATTCCAGAAACCTTGGAATTAGGGAACTTAAAAGTGGAATGGCTGTTGGAGAACGGCTTCGGATTCCAGGATCTTGCGACCTACATCAACGGGACTCTGGACAACAACGGCGGAACCATCCGCTTTAAACACGCCGGAACCTATGAGCTCATTGCAAGGATCACCGATGAAACCGGGCGTGTGTTCCTCTATGAGGATGGCGGTAAGATCGAAGTCCTGCCGGTTCTGAATATTTCCTTCGAGCTGCCGGCATCGACGCATACCGACCGCACCGTTGACCTTCGGACCCGCGGCAACAACAACGTGCTACCGGTGGAATGGACGCTCACAAAGGATGGCAAGCCGGCAGAGCTCACCGACGCGCTGGAGGGCAGCCTGAACGCTTACGGCGGCAAAATCCAGTTCAAGGATGTTGGAGAATACACCCTGACGGCCTCCATGACGGACGCCCTGGGCCGGGTGTTCTCTTACAGCTCCTCCACCACAGTCTATCCCATCCCGTCCGTTCTGCTGAATTTCCCGCAGACCTGGTATGTCGGAGAAGCAGGAACGGTCAGCGTCAGCGGTACCGATCTGGATAACCTCACCGCAGACTGGACGGTCATTCAGGGCGACGGCGGTACACAGCCCTATAACATTTATACCTCCGGAACCCTGACGAAAACAGGCGGGACTATAACCTTCCCGACAAAAGGACAATACACGCTGATTCTCACAATGACAGACCCCACCGGCCGCACCTTTGTACGAAGCCAGAGCTTTATCGTCTTTCCCATCCCAACGATGTCAATCAGCCTCCCGCAGACCTGGCATGCCGGCGAAGCAGGAACGGTCAGCATCAGCGGAACCGATCTAGAAAACCTCACCGAGGGATGGACTATTAAGCAAGGAAATGGAGATACAAAGCCTTATTCCACTTACGCTGCAGGCACTTTGACCAAGGAGGGCGGCACGATCACCTTCCCGGCAAAGGGGCAGTATGAACTTATCCTCACGATGACGGATACCAACGGCCGCTCCTTCACGGAAAGCCGGAGCCTCACGGTGTATCCCATCCCGACCATGAGCATCAGCATCCCGCAGCCCTGGTACGCTGGGGAAGCCGGGACTGTCAGCGTCAGCGGTACCGATCTGGATAACCTCACCGCAGACTGGACGATCATTCAGGGCAATGGCGAAGCAAAGCCGTATTCAGCCTATGCGACCGGGACATTGACCAAGGATGGTGGATCGATCACCTTCCCCACGAAGGGGCAGTATGAACTTATCCTGACCATGACGGACCCCACCGGCCGCACGTTTACGAGAAGCCGGAGCTTCACAATATCCCCCATCCCGACTATGAGCATCAGCATCCCGTCGCTGACCTACAGCGGCGAATCCTTGGCAGTTACTGCCTCCGGTACCGAGCTGAGCGGAGTCACGGCAGACTGGTACCTTTCCGTCGATGGGGGTGCTTTTACGCCCTACACGGATTATGCCACCGGAACCCTTGGAATGAGTGGCGGCACCCTACGGTTCAATACGGATAAAACCATTTCCGTGAAGCTGCAGGCAGTAGTCACCGACACCAACGGGCGAAAATTCACCTTTACCTCCAATGCCGGAACAATCAAGCCCATCGCCAGCTTTGCTTTTACGGTTCCTTCCTCTGCACATATCGGTTCCGGATTCAGCGTGTCGTTACCATCGACCTCCGGGCTGGAGGGCAGAACCCTCAACTGGTCGCTGATCAGGGACGGCAGCACGGCCAGTTACACAGGAAGTCTGTCAAACAGCGGCGGCACCATTGCCATCAGCTGTTAGCTTGCAAAAAATCTAATCCTTGGCCGGGGAAAATATTGCAGAATCATACGGACGAAGCGTTTTTTCAGATCCGTTCCAATTTGCTATAATATATTGCACATTACAACAGCAACGGGAGCGGATTTTTTGCAGATTCTGATTACAGTTAAAGAAACTATTACGCAATACATTACCCGATTTCAGGCATTAGAAATTGTTCGACCGGAAAAGTGTCCCGTCTGCGGAGCCGTTCACTCGATTCATCGGCATGGCAGCTATTGGCGCAATATCTTGAATGAGCAATGGGAAAAACGGATTCCGGTAGCCAGGTTCTACTGCAAAACGTGCAAACTGACGATATCGATGCTGCCTTCCTTTGCACTGCCCTATTTCCAGTATTCACTGGAGTTCATTGTGACCGCGTTGCAACAAATCTTTCTTGCCAAGGCAACCACGTCAAGAATTTGTTCAGCCCTACTGCGCTTTTATCGAAGACGATTCCATGGCAACTTGCTATTTCTGGAGATGTTTTTCCGCGACCAGGGCTGGCCTGAAGTCACTCCGCAAGATGTAAAAGAAAAAGCCACAAAAATGGTTTGTATGTTAACTGTCCCCACAGCCGAAACCCTTTCGCAAAGGTTTCATCAACACTACAAACATACTTTTATGGCACATTCATTGTACCATAGGTTCTATCTGAGCGTAAACCAGTGCGTTCCCACATAACTTTTCGCTGGCGAAGGTCAGAAAGTTGCGGTATGATGGCTTTTGTACAAGGTTAGCCGGCTAGCCTCCCCATTTACCGGAGGTGTGTTCATTGACAAATGAAGATCGCGAGCAAGTCGCTCTATTTCGTTATGGGCTGATCGCCCCGCTTTTGAATGATCAAGTCGATTCTAAACAAGACTACCTGTCCGAAATCTGCGCCAAGTTCCATGAGGTCCCCTATTATGGCCGCAAAGAATTTGCACCGAAAACTCTGGAGGGCTGGCTCCGCGATTATCGCCGCGGCGGATTTGTGGCCTTAAAACCCAAAGGCCGTTCTGACCGCGGGAGAAGCCGGGTGATCTCACCAGAGCTAAAGGAGCAGATTATTGCTTCGCGTCAGAAAAACAGGGAGCTTTCTGTTGTGCTGTTTTATGAAAAGCTGGTTAAGAACACGGTGTTGGCTCCTGACAAAGTGTCTTACCACAGCGTTTACCGGCTCTTAAAATCACAACAGCTTTTATGGCCGGAGGAGAAAGCATTAAAGGAACGCAAACGCTTTAGTTATGATAAGGTGAATATTCTGTGGCAGGGCGATATGTCCATTGGCCCTTACCTTACGATTGGCGGCAAGAAGCTCAAAACTCATTTGTTCGCCTTTATTGACGACTGCTCCCGGCTGGTTCCTTTTGCTCAGTTCTCGTTTACGGAGAAGTTTAGTCCCATGAAAGCGGTGCTCAAAGAGTCCATTCTCCGCCGGGGTGTCCCGAAGATGATTTATGTTGACAACGGCAAGGTGTATCATGCCAGGGAGCTTCATTTAGCTTGCGCCGCTCTTGGTATTACGCTGACTCATACTCAGCCTTATGATCCGCAGAGCAAAGGAAAAATTGAGCGTTTTTTCGGCACAGTGCGCCGTCGTTTTTACCCGCTCCTTGCCAACAATATGCCTAAATCCCTGGATGATTTAAATGCTCAGTTTTGGAAGTGGCTGGAGAGCGATTACAATCGCAAACCGCATTCCGCACTGGACATGTCTCCTTTTGACTTATTTTTGTCACAGCCGTCTTCTGTCCGATTATATACGGATCCCTATGCTTTGGAACGACTCTTTTTTAAGCGGGAATACCGTAAGGTGAAGCACGACGCAACGATCACGCTGTCAAACCGTTTGTTTGAAGTCCCGGCCAAGCTAGTCGGGCAACGGATTGAAGTACGCTATGATCCGGAGTCGCCCGAGCAAGTCTATATCTATGACAATGACATCCAGGTAGGTGTGGCTGCGCCGGTATCGTTTCGGGACAACTCCCAAGTCAAACGGGAACGCAGGGACTTTCCCAAAGAGACTGCGATTTCTTTTGGCAGTTTACTGGCCTGCCAAAAGGAGGATGTGTGATGTTCCAATCCTTTTATTCTCTCTCGTCGGTGCCCTTTCGCAAAGAGCTTGAAACCAAACACTTCTTTTCCTCGCAAGGATTCTCCGAAGGCACGGCCAGACTGGAATATTTAAAGTCGACTCGCGGTATGGGCGTTGTGATTGGCGAGGCTGGCGCAGGAAAAACTTCGCTGATGAGAAATTTCGCTGCCTCGCTCAATCCTTCGTTGTTTAAGGCCATCTACTTTCCCTTGTCTACTGTCACCGTATCTGACTTTTACAGGGGGTTGACCGTAGGGTTAGGACAGGAGCCGAAGTTTCGCAAGGTCGACCTGTTTGCTCAAATCCAGCAGGCCACGCTTCATCTGTTTCACAACCAAAAGATGACACCGGTTTTCATTCTGGATGAGATGCAAATGGTCTCCAATCAGTTTTTAAACGACATTAGCTTGTTGTTCAATTTTGCGATGGATTCTGCCAATCCGTTTATACTGATTATGGTTGGCCTTCCTCATTTTATGGAACGGTTACGGTTAAGTCACAATCAGCCCCTGGCCCAACGGGTGGTGATGCGTTATCAGATGAATTCCCTTTCGAAAGATGAGGTCAGGCACTACATCCTGCATCAGCTTAAGTTGGCTGGCGCTCTTCATGATATTTTTTCTCCCCAGGCCATTGAGGCCATTACTTCACGTTCTCGTGGGTTTCCTCGCTTGATTAACAATCTGGCAACCAATTGCTTGCTTTACGGCTGTGCCAAAAAACTTGAATTAATTGATGACGAGGCCGTTTTCGCAGTCGCTTCGGAATCCGGATTGTGATTTTACTTCTCTATTTTCCCGCAACCACGTTGTTGCGGGCTTTTTTCTGCGGATGAATGAATGGGCAAACTCACGTTGTATCAATTTGCAAAACCGCTTTTTGCTCTGCTGCATGATTCCTCTTGGTTTGTAAATTAGACCAAATTTCCGGCTCTTTTATTCTGCTATATCACGGATGATTTATTTTGCAAATTAACAATCAGCGCCACAGGAAGCTATGTCCTGACGGCCGGCACCACTGACAGCGCAGGCAGAACCTTCAGCTACTCGCAGGGCATCACCATCACCAACAGCGCGCCAAACAAGCCTTCAGGAAGCGCCTCGGTAACCAGAACAGCCAAGGATGGTAATCTCCTGGTCAACCTCTATGCCTACGCTTCCGACCCGGACGGGGATTCCGTTACCCTGGAATACTCCGGAAACACCTCCGACAGCTACTATGCTGTGGGCAACCATACAGTCTATGTCCGGGCAAAGGATGCCTGGGGGCTTTATTCCGACTGGACTGCCATCTCCTTCACCGTGACCAACTCGGCGCCGACCACACCCGTCATTACCCGAACGCCGGATGGCAACAGTATAGCTCCCGGCGTAGCAATCACTATCACGGCAAGCAGCACCGACCCGGACGGCGACGCCATAACCTATGTGTGGGAGGGCAGGCCGGCACAGACCAGTACCGCCTATCCATTGGGCAAGAATGTGGTGCGCGTCAAGGCGGTGGACTCCACCGGAGCTGAATCACCCTGGGCGGCTATTGTGTTCTTCGTTGCTGACCCCAACCATGGAGGCGGCATGACGTTGACCGGACCGGAATCGGTCATCCTGGAGCAAGGCATCGCAGGAGCGACCATCACCAGCTATACCTTTACAGTGCCGCCGGTTGACGGGCACAGCGGTCAGGATTACGGCCGCGTCCGCGGGTACAACGTCCTGACCGGGCAGTGGGACCAACTGGATTACCAGACCACCACCAACGGCATCACCTTTAGCCGTACTCTAGCGGCCGGAATCTACAGCCAGTTGGAGTTCTACTACTACACGAACCATACGTGCATGTATAACAAGTCAAACATCACCTATTCCGTTACGTTCTATTTCCAGTAACTCGGCGGAATTTACGGAAAACAGAAAAGGAGGAATCACCAATGAGCGCTGAAAACCGGAGGCTTTGTCTGCGCCCCGCTTCGATTGAGGAAGCGGGGCTGTTCTATTCTCAGGATGCGAAAGATGCTGAGCTTGGCACGGTCGGACATATGCGCGTGGACTTTGGGCATGACGGCAGGGAGTTCTGGTCAACCTGGTGGCCGCACAACGAAGACGCGCTGAATACACCGGAATTCAAGTCGGAGCTTCAGTCCTTCGTGGATGAGCTCCGCAAAACCGGACCATTGAGAGATCTTTCGGCAATGTCAGAATATTGCTGCGGCCATGGTGACGGCAGGCTGGGTGACGGCTCCAGAGGAAGCTACGGGTTTGTTGCCGAAAGCGAGCATTACCGTTATTGCCTGCGGTGTACGCCGATCCAGGGCGATTACAATGCCTATCTATATATCTACGACAAGCGTCAGCAGGATATGAACAAGCTTCAAAAGCTCCTGGATACAGAACAGGATTTACCGGAAATGTGTTTTTCCACCCTGTCCAGTGATGGGAGCCTGATCTGCATCAAGCATGGCGAAACCGGCTACTACAAATCGGATTGGGATACCGGCGATCCGGTAAAGAACCGAGAGCTGGCCGATTACAACAACGAAAAGCTGGGAGTTTCTAAACTGCAGGAGGAAGCCATGGTCATCAAATCCATGACCGGATGGACTTCTCAGGAGTCTGCATCCCAGGAATCCGGCATGGAGCAGACAATGGGAGGAATGTGACGCAAGGAGGTGCTATATGAACGGAATCCAAATCAAAAACAACCGCATTCTCTACTATGGCAATACGGCGGGCTATCTTGACACCAAACGGGCAACGGCCATAGTGGACCCGATGTTTGAAAACGATGAGCTGAAATCTTATCTTTCAAACACCAAAGGGCTTAACATTGAGTGGAGGCCCGGTACCTTTGACCGTCTGGCGACGGGTAAGCTCGACCCGGAGGGCAACCTGCAGGTGCTGAAGAAATGCAGGGTGCATCAGCTGAAGCCGGATGCCGATATTATGATGAAATTCATCGGATACGACGAACTCACGGAGCGCTTCGGGGAGCCTGACCCTTCCAATTACCAAGTGGTATACGACGGCGAAGTGGAAACCAACGATCTGGAGGAACTCTATGCTAAATTCAACCTGGACCACCCGCCCAGCTACGAAGGGCACAGCCTCTCTATGTCGGACGTCGTGGAGCTGTATGATGAATCGGGCAACTCCTTCCACTATGTCGACCGCTTCGGCTTCCGGGAGATACCGTTTCAGGAATCGGGACAAGAGTTGGAGCAAGGCCCGCAGATGAGTATGTAACCCAAGTCACTCGCAGCCGGAAGGCTGCTTTATTAATGAAAAGGAGGAATCGACCATGAGTAAAACCCAGGCAGCACCCAAGGCTCCCCAGCAGGATGCACAGACCGCCGCGGAACAGCCCCTGCCCATGAAGGTAGATGTGAAAATCAGCTCCATCCGGCCGGAGGGCAATATCCGTGCTATCGCATCCGTCAATCTGAATGACTGCTTTGCCATCCGCAACGTGAAGGTGATGGACAGCACTAAGGGGCTGTTTGTAGCCATGCCCAGCTACAAGGCCGGAAGCGGTGAATACAAGGACATCTGCTTCCCGGTAACCAAGGAATTCCGGGAGCAGCTGAACAACGTCGTCATTGACGCTTACCATCAGGCTCTGACGCAGAGCCAGGGACAGAACCAGCAGAAGGCGGAAGTATCCCCTTTTGAACAAACGCCGGAGCAGCGCTCCGGCATGCAGATGACGGGACTATAGGTCCCGCCATCCTTGTCACACAACAACTACAACAAAAATATCGGAGGTAAATTAATATGAAGAAATTCCTGAACAAGATCAAGAGAAACCTGTCCAACATGGCGGTCAATATCCGTGACCATCTGACTTTGAAGTATCTCACGGCAAAGACCCTGCTCTGCTCCCAGCGCGGGGAGGGATTTGTGGATACCGCCATAAAAATCCTAATGGCCGTTGTAATCGGCGCGCTTGTCCTCGCCGGGCTCTATGCCCTGTTCGGAGAAACGGTGCTTCCGACCCTGAAGCAGCGGATCACGGACATGTTCAATTATGGGAAGTAACCTGCCGCTGCTGTTGCAGGGCGGACTTTTTACCGCTCTACTGTTCGCGGCTTCCGTGTGCGACGCTAGAAAGCAGCTCATACCGGATTGTATTTGTATTGGGATTGCCTTAACCGGGTTACTGACCTTTACGCCGGAAAAGCTGCTGGGACTCGTAACCGCCGTCATTTTTTTCGGCATTGCCCTCTGGCTTGGCGGTTTGGACGGCGGGGACATCAAGTACACCGCCGCGGTAGGGCTGGTGCTGGGCCTTCACAAAAGCATGGCGGGGATCATCCTTGGTTTTACCGCCATGCTGATATTTCATGCCATATATACCTTGATCCAAAAGGCGCACAGAGGGGATATACGAAAATCATATCCCCTCGCGCCTTTTTTCTCTCTCGGCTGCCTGGCAGCCTATTTCTTTTTTTAGGAGGAACATTCTATGAGCTTTTTGAAAAACCGCACGGTGCTGGGGGCTATCTGCATCGTGCTTTCCCTGATTATCTGTTTTGCGCTGACGCCTCTCTTTAACCAGAGTGTATCGCAGAAAACCACCGTAGTCCGGGTGGTCAAGGACATCCAAAACGGCGAACAAATCTCCAAGGATATGGTGCAGGCTGTGGAGGTAGGCGGCTACAACCTGCCCGAAAACGTCATGACGAAAGCCGATTCGGTGATCGGAAAGTATACCAAGGCAGATTTGTCGCCCGGCGATTACATCCTCGCCGCCAAACTGTCGGACAGCCCGGCTTCGGAAAACGCCTACCTGTATGATCTGAACGGAAGCAAACAGGCCATTTCCGTCACCATCAAGAGCTTCGCGGAGGGCTTATCCGGCAAGCTGGCCTCCGGAGATATTGTCAGCGTCATTGCCCCGGACTACAAAAAGCAGGGCTCCACGGTCATCCCCACCGAGCTGACCTATGTGGAGGTCGTCGGAGTGACCGCCAGTTCCGGCTATGACACCGATCAGGCCGATACACAAACGGATAAATCCACAAGTTCGAATAATGAAAAGCAGCTTCCCGCCACCGTAACCCTTCTTGTATCGCCGGAGCAGGCGAAAATCCTGGCGGAGCTGGACTCTGAGGGAAAGCTCCACCTGTCTCTGATATACCGAGGCACCAAGGATGGCGCCCAGAAATTCCTTGCCATTCAGGATAAACTGCTGGAAGCACTGTATCCGAAACCCTCGCAGAGCCAAAGCGGTACCTCCACAACAGGCAATGCCACATCGACAAGCAGCGCTGCGGGCGGCACATCAACCAGCAGCTCAGCCAAAGCCGCCGCAGCCAATACCGCTGCAGAATCGCAAAGCACGGAAAGCGGGGGACGCTGATGATGAATTTCATGAAAGGGAGTCTTTTCTCCCGAAACCAGCTGAAGCCGCCCCAGGAGGATTTGGAACCGGATGTTCAGGTTCTGGCCGTGTGGGGCAGTCCCGGCAGCGGCAAGACCACCGTCAGTGTGCGCCTTGCCAAGTATCTGGCCGATCATAAGCGCAACGTTGCGTTGCTTCTTTGCGATATGACGGCTCCGATGCTGCCATGTATTTGTCCGCCTGCCGACCTGGAATGCGAACGATCCCTGGGCAGTATTCTGGCGGCGACCCACATCACCGATACCCTCATCCGCCAGAACTGCATCACCCTCAAGAAGATGGGCTATCTGACCATCATCGGTATGATGAAGGGCGAGAATATGTATACATATCCGCCCTATACTCCGGAACTGGCGGTTGAACTCATTGACCACCTGCGGGATGTTGCCCCGTATGTCATCATCGACTGCGGCAGCTACATTGCCTATGATGTCCTCTCGGCGGTTGCGCTTCTGGAGGCAGATTCCGTCCTCCGGCTGGTGAACTGCGACCTTAAATCGGTCAGTTATCTGTCCAGCCAGCTCCCGTTGTTACAGGAACAGAAATGGGACGCGGATAAGCAATACAAGGCGGCATCCAACGTGAAAACCAATCAGGCCGGGGAGCACATCGAGCAGGTGCTGGGCAACATGGCGTTTAAAATCCCGTATTCCTATGAGCTGGAGAATCTGGCGCTGGCGGGAAACCTGCTTGGGGAGCTGGCGCTCAAGGACAGCCGTGGCTTCCGCTCGGAGATCGCCAAAATCGCAAAGGAGGTGTACGGCGCATGAAAAAAGAATCAGGACAGCCGGATATCTTATCTGCTCCAAACATGACGGGCAATCAGAACCTGTTCTTCTCCTCCGGGGAAACGGTCCGGGAGTTCCGCTCGGTGCTGCAGGATGTGCAGGAGTATATCTCCAGCAAATACGCGACGCTGATCACGGACGGAGGAACCGAGGAAGTAAAGGCGCAGGTCAAACGCTATATCACAAAGTATGTGCAGGATTACCGCCTAACTGTGGCCGGTATGACGCAGACGCAGCTGGTGGATGCCTTATACACGGAGATGGCGGAATTCTCGTTTTTAACCAAGTATATCTTCGGCACGGGTATTGAAGAAATTGACGTTAACGCCTGGAACGATGTAGAGGTGCAGTACAGCAATGGTCACACCAGAAAGCTGGACGAACGGTTTGACAGCCCCGCTCACGCAATCAATGTGGTTCGCCGTATGCTCCATGTGTCCGGTATGGTACTGGACAACGCAAGCCCCGCCATCCTGGGGCATCTAAGCAAGAACATCCGTATTGCGGCGTTAAAAACTCCACTGGTGGATGAGGACGTAGGCGTTGCCGCCAGTATCCGTATCGTAAACCCGCAGTCCATGCAAAAGGCTGACTTTATCCGGGGCGGCACCGCCACAGAACCCATGCTGGACTTTTTGGCGGAATGCCTGCGTTATGGGATATCCGTCTGCGTGGCTGGCGCAACCAGCTCCGGCAAGACCACGCTGGCCGGATGGCTCCTGACTACCATCCCCGATAACAAAAGAATATTTACCATTGAGAACGGCTCCCGTGAGCTGGCGCTGATCCGGCAGATGGACGGCAAGATCACAAACAGCGTCATCCATACTTTGACCCGGTTCAGTGAAAATGAAAAACAGAATATCGATCAGGACATCCTACTGGACATGGCTCTGCGCTTTAATCCTGAGATCATTTGTGTGGGTGAGATGCGCGGACCGGAAGCCTACGCCGCCCAGGAGTCAGCCAGAACCGGTCACACGGTGCTGACCACCATCCACTCCAACAGTTGTGAAGCCACCTGGCGTCGCATGGTCACCCTATGCAAGCGCAAGTATGATATGGCGGATAACACACTGATGGATCTGGTTACCGAGGCGTTCCCCATTGTGGTATTCGCCAAGCAGCTCGAAAACAAACAGCGTCGTCTCATGGAGGTTATGGAGTGTGAAATCCTTCCAGACGGTACAAGGAATTACCGCAGCCTCTTCCAGTTCCAGATCACCGAGAACCGCGTGGAAAACGGGAAGTTCATCATCAACGGGAACCACCGGGCGGTACAGGGGATTTCACCCAGCCTGCAGAAGCGCTTTCTGGAAAACGGGATGCCTCAGGACACCTTAAACCGCGTTCTTTCGACAGGAGGTGCAGTAGCTTGACCGCAATCCTTTTAATTGCCTGCGTCGGTATGATTGCCGGCGCTTTTCTGTTGCTCGGAATCTCACCCCTTGCGTTTACCGACGGCCTCTTCGGGTTTCTGACCCGGAAAAACAAGAGTATCCGTTCAGAGATCAACGAGGCCGCCCGGCGCAAAAAAATGTCCTTTTTCCGGCGAGAGATCACGGAGGTGCAGGAAATCCTCAAGATCACCGGACGGAGCAGCCGCTTTTCCCTTATCTGCGCGGCATCCCTGCTGTGCTTTGCCGGCGGCGCCAGCCTTGCCATCCTCATGGGGAATGTTTTTCTGGTGCCGGTGCTGGCAGTCGGTATGATGTTTCTTCCGTTCTGGTACGTCCGATTGACATCAAGCCACTACAAAAAGAACATCGCCGCCGAGCTGGAAACGGCTTTATCCATCATCACCACGGCATATCTGCGGAACGAGGATATCGTGACGGCGGTGGAGGAAAGTCTCCCCTACCTAAACCCACCGGTCCGGAGTGTTTTTGCCGGATTTCTGGCGCAGGTAAAGCTCATCAGTCCGGACATTGACGATGCTCTCCATGCGATGAAGCCGAAAATTGAAAACGAGGTTTTCCGGGAGTGGTGTGACGCCATCGCCGCCTGCCAGTACGACCGAAGCCTGAAAACCACCCTGACCCCCATTGTCAGCAAGCTGTCCGACATGCGCATTGTTAACGCGGAGCTGGAATACCTGGTATTCGAACCCCGGAAGGAATTCATTATCATGGCGATGCTGGTGGTTGGGAATGTACCCATCATGTATTTACTCAACAAGGACTGGTACCACACCTTGATGTATACGGTGGTGGGACAGATCATTCTGGCAGTGTGTGCTGCTGCCATCTTTATTTCCACGGCATTTGTGATCCGACTGACCAAGCCCATTGAATACAGGAGGTGACGCAGATGATAAAGCAATTATTTTTAGCAGGAATCCTGCTTGCCGCGGGGCTGTTTTTTGTCCTCTCGGATATTCTGAAGCTGCCCACCATGAAAGCGGCCAAGGCTATGCTGGAGGCAGGAAAAGGTAACAAAAAAGCCGCAAAAACCATAGAAGCCTGGATCATGTCCGGCGCGGTCCGGCTGTCAAAGCATATCCGCATGGATGAGTACAAGCACAGCCGGATGGCAAATATCCTCAAGGCTGCAGGCTACTCCATGACCCCGGAGGTCTACGCAGCCTACGCCATCACCAAGGCCGGAGCCATCCTGCTGGGCGCTATTCCATGTCTGCTCCTGCTTCCTTTGGTCACGCCGGTCCTGATCATCCTCGCTGTTCTGACCTACTTTAAGGAAATCCGCAAGGCTGATGAACGACTGAAGGCAAAACGCGATCAGATCGAGGGCGAGCTGCCCCGGTTTGTGGCGACGGTCGAGCAGACCTTAAAATCCAGCCGAGATGTACTTGCAATGCTGGAGAATTACAAGAAAAACGCCGGTCCTTCCTTCGTGCGGGAGCTGGATGTGCTGACAGCCGACATGCGCTCCTCATCCTACGAGGCCGCCCTGACCCGGTTTGAAGCAAGGCTCAACTCGCCCATGCTGTCCGATGTAGTAAGAGGACTCATCGGCGTCCTACGGGGCGATGACAGCGCCGTGTATTTTCAGATGCTGGCTCATGACTTCAAGGCACTGGAGCTCCAGCGGCTCAAGGGACAGGCGCAGAAAATCCCGCCGAAAATCCGCGTGTTTTCCTTCGTGATGCTGATGTGTTTTTTGCTGACATATATGGCGATCATCGCGGTTCAGATCTTAACGTCCCTTGGCAACATGTTTTAAAAAGGAGGAACCCATATGGATATGGAAAGAAAAAAACTTGAAAAGAAGCTGCAGGAACGGATTGAGGCAAACTACCGCACCTACCTCCAGCAGCTCCAGGACCGACCCGCTTCCGACCTCATTGAGCAGGCCGCGGAGATCGCCGCGGTAAAGCTCGTCTATGATGAGCTTATGGGTGGCTGTAATCCGGATTATGCGGATTACCTGCTCCGGTTTGATAACCCGCTCCAGTTAGTGAGCGACCAGTGGCTGGCGGAGCAGAATGTGTCCCATGCCGACGAAATGGACCATGTGCTCTGGAACATCGCCGACAAAGGGCTGGGAGAGGGGGACTATGCCATGCTGGAGGATGGGCAGACCCCGGAACAGAACGAGGGGGTACGCTTATGCTGAAGCTCCTCCGTTCCCAGCGCGGCGAGGGGTATATCGATGTGGCAGTGCTGGTGCTGTGTGTCATGCTGGTTCTCGCTGTTGCTGTCAGCGTCATGCCGGTATTCATAACGAAAAACAAGCTGGACACTTACGCCTCAGAGCTGTGCCGGGAAGCGGAGATCGCCGGACGCGTCGGCACGGAAACCACCCTCCGGGCGCAGGTCCTGACGGAACAGACAGGGCTGACTCCAAATATTACATGGTCGAAAACTGGAAGAATCCAGTTGAACGAGGAATTCACCGTAACGCTCACCACTCAGGCGGATATTGGGCTGTTCGGCGGCTTTGGAAGCTTCCCTGTTACTCTGAAGGCTGAAGCGTCCGGTAAGAGCGAGGTGTATTACAAGTGACAAATGGAAAATTATGTGCTATACTCAAAAGCAAGAAAGGGACAGCCTTTCCCCTCACCGTTGCGGTCACCCTGGCTCTGCTGCTGTTCCTTTGCGCCGCTTCCGAAGGCATTCGGCTGATGATCATCGCGCAGGGTGTCCGGGATGCGGTACAATCCGCTGTGATTTCGACGGTAAACGATAATTATGAAAACGTGTATCACGGCGTGAGGGAGGGCTATAGCGGAGCATACCAGCCCTCGGCGGCCGAGTTCGAGCAAAGTCTCAATTACGGCGACATTTACAGCCGGCTGGACAAGGTGCTGGGGCTTACGCAGGAGAACGGCTACCAAGTAAAATATACCGGAAGTAACGTGGAATTCAAGCTATCCGGACTGTCCGTCAGCCTACGGAACATGCCGCTGGCCCCGTCGAATCCTGACAATACGAACGGCTTCCTGGCTGATACAATGATACGGCTGGAGGTTCCGGTATCCTTTGCCGGGAACCTTCTGCCGCCGATGATAATCAATCTCAAGGTTCAGGCAAAATATATGCCTTTATTTTAGGTTCTGAAGCGTGGTCCATAGACTTATGGAAAAGTCTGTGGTAATGTGTGATACTGAAAAAAGGAAATTGACAACCAACATGAAAAAGGAGGTAACATACCATGAAACTGACAGAAAAAGCAAAAAAGCGGCTCACGCTTGCCGGACTCGGTGTCGTGTGTGTCGTCCTTGTTATAGCGATAGCCTCGCAGTTTACGGCAAAGGCGCCCAAAGAAGCGGATGTACAGCCCTCAACTGCGGCAACAAACACCGCGACCCCTTCGGTTCCAACCCCTGCGGCTACGAAAACCCCGACCCCCACGCCAGAAGTTAGCGTACAGCCTATAACCCCGACCGAATCAGCTTCCCAGGTGACAGATACTGGAGATTCCACCGGAACGGATCAGAGCATTCAGGCTGAAGTGACCAAACCCGCCGAGCCTTCGGAGGAAGCAAAAACGAATCCTTCTCAAAAGCCAGACAGCAGTACATCCTCATCCTCAACACCGGCAACACCGAAATCCGGAGATAAGAATTCAAAAGGTCAGGTTTGGGTACCGGGATTTGGCTGGGTAGATGATGAAGGCGCAAATTCAGGAACATCAGTTGATGGTGAAGGCGATATAAATAAGCAAGTCGGCAACATGGATTAAATACAAAGTTTAATAATAGTCAAAAGGCACTGTTTATCAATTGTGAACGGTGCCTTTTGTTTTTCGGAGGTATGCTATGAAACCTAAATGGATCAAAATACTGGTCTTGGTGCTAATGATATCGCTCCTATTACCTACCGTGGCTCATGCTGAAGGGGAAGGAAATATTGACAACGGAGGCGGGGGCATGGGTAGTGGTAGCAGTGAAAACTATTGGAATGTTGGAGATGAAGGTGTTAGGATAACCGTTGTTCGTGCTAGTGACCGGGCAATTGTATCAACACCTGTGGATTTTACAAATAAAACTCCACCCGGAACGATCATACACTTTGGGAAAGTAAGTAAACTACAGTATAATAATGGAGCATCGCTTACCCCTCATGTAAATGGCTATACTTACTACAATCCAGGAGAGACAATACCACGCATTATTAGTTCTGGCAGTGGACAGGCAAGTATAGATGAAATAAAGCGGTATTTCTGCTCAGAGTACATTGTCATGAGAATAGCGGACGTAACAGGTATGAATTATGATGTTCTGACAAATGGACAATACAAGCTTCTTTTAGAGCCGATTGCCTATTTGACATTTGGAGGAACCAAGTATGCCATGACTGCCATGGAAGCCGCACTTTTTGACCAGCAACTTGGTGGAGGCTTACGGAGTAAGATGGTGTCACTCAGCCACAAAAACCTGCCGCTGGCAATGTTCTTGGAAACTCCAGATCTCGGCTATCCAGCATGGAACGGCTCTACGACTACCGCTGCTTCGAATACGGACATCATCTCATCCCTTGGGCTTGGGATTGTGCGGTTTAACGGTGCCCAAGCTGACCCACCTGAGGCCAGCACGGTTGACTACGAATACCGTGTAAACACAGAGGTCATCACCTCGGTGACTGTGCGGGGCGGACAGGCCGATCCGGATCATCCTGTCACGGTTAGATTTACTATCGGCGGACAAACCTACACGGTAAGCGGCGTGTATTATCCGTCAGGTGACAGCCAGCTGGTGTGGGTGCACTGGACAACACCAGTCATTCCACAAACGATGACCATTTACGTATCAGTAACTGGCAGCGGTTCGGCAAGTCAGGGGACTATCACAGCAAAGATCGTCGATCTCTCAGGGAATGATCCCCCCAATCCGGTGGCGGATGACCGCAACAACTCCTACACCAAACCGTCTGTACCAAGCAAAGCGCAGAACACCTCTGCTTCGTGGGGAATCTGGCGTCCCTGGTGGCATGCCAATTGGGTATGGATTTCTACGGGCGAAGATACCGGATATTGGGTAGACGAAGGCTGGTGGGAGTTCGACTGGATTTCATATAGCGCAAGTCTTTCTGCTACAATGAGCATTGTCCCGGATGCCAAAAACCCCACCGCTTCGGGCAAAAGTATGAAAAGTGGCTATGGCATCAACCAGACCACTACGGCGAATGTCAGTACCAATCAGTCCTCGGCAGTAACAGATGCACAGACCGCCGTGACCTATTTCCCCGAATTTCAATACAAAACATACTGGCGGCTGCTGGAGCAGACGCAATCCGGATACAACGCTAAATTTGAGTTCGCGTCCAACAAATACTCGACCTATAAACGCCGTACACACTTCACGCCCATCTGGTTCCCGGACGGAAGCTACACGGCATATACATGGCTCATTGACTGTTGGACGCCAGCCGGAATGTTGTCAGCCAACCTCACAGACTCTGTCGCTATACAGGGCAACCTCTGGTCGGACTGGCATATCGCCCCTGTAAAACCCTAAGCCTCAGAAAAGAAAAAGGATCGCAGAGTGACATCTTTGCGGTCCTTTTTCATGTAAAAAATTATATGGAAAGGTGGAAGTATTCTATGAAAATGAAACGTATTCTCTCGGTTTTCTGTATCGTTCTTCTTCTGACCTGCCTCTTTGCAACAACCGTCTATGCTGCACCCTCCGGTGATGTGGCTGGTGCGATAGAGAACACATGGAACGATGCCTCCAGCCAGATTAAAACAGTGGTCAATAAAGTTGTATTCCCTGCGATAGACCTGGTTCTGGCGGTGTTTTTCTTCGCCAAGCTCGGTACGGCTTATTTTGATTATCGGAAGCATGGTCAGTTCGAATGGGCCGCGCCGGCGATTCTGTTTGCCTGTTTGGTGTTCACGTTAACGGCTCCGCTTTACATCTGGTCTATCCTTGGAATGTAGGAGGTATGAAAATGAATTACTTTGAACAGGAGCTTCGCAGGCTGTTCGGAAATGACACAGCCATCTCTGATAAAAAATTCGTCGGAAGGGCTTTTTTCGGGAGACTCACCGACAATCTCCGTGTGAGAATTGAATTCGTCACGATGGGGATAGCGGACCATTACGAGGCGATCAAGGCAACCGTCATCAATCGAAATGACGGACCGGTAGACGCTGTAACGCTTCGATTTTCTGACCTGTTTGGTAAGAAAGCGGTCAGCAACCCAAACTTCAGGAATGGCATCACTCCGTACATATGGAGGTATGGAGAGGAAATCGATTGGTATGTCTATAAGCCGAATAAAGCGGACTATGATCAGATATCCGAGGCCATCAACAATTACCTTGACGTGTTCAGGGAACCTACGCAGGAGATGGAGCAGTCGGGACAGAGCGAAAACGGCCTGACAATGCGAGGCATCTAAAACAACTTTTCGGGAGCTTGTAAAATGACAGGCTCCCTTATTTTTTTGTCAAGGAGGTGATGCCCATGTTCATATGGGACTTTGCAGCTGATACTGTGCTGAAACAGATTCTGGATTGGGTCTATGGCCAGATCATTGGCTTTCTCGGCAACTTTTTTTCTGCTATGGGCAATATGGGCGCCGATCTGTTCGAAATGACCTGGGTGAAATCCATTGTACTGTTCTTTTTCTATCTGGCTTGGGCGCTATACGGCACAGGATTGGTGGTATCCATCTTTGAGTGCGGCATTGAGTATCAGTCCGGCCGAGGAAGCATTAAGGACACAGCGCTCAACATTCTCAAGGGCTTTCTGGCAGTGGGGCTGTTTTCCACGGTGCCAGTGGAGCTGTATAAGCTCTCCGTTTCCCTGCAGAGCAGTTTCACAGCCGGCATTACCGGATATGGCTCCGGCGTTGATACTCTCGCGGGTAACATCATCAGCCAGCTGTCCTCGGCCGGAAGTCTGGACAGCGCAGGGACAGCCGGCGTGTTTGGAGGTGCTGGAAGCACAATCAACCCGATCATGATGCTGTTTATTCTTATTATGATGGGCTATGCAGTGATCAAGGTTTTTTTCGCCAACCTCAAGCGTGGCGGAATCCTGCTCATCCAAATAGCTGTAGGCAGCCTTTATATGTTTAGTGTTCCGAGAGGTTATCTGGACGGTTTTGTCAGCTGGTGCAAGCAGATCATCGGCCTGTGCCTTACGGCCTTCCTCCAGTCCACAATCCTAATAGCAGGTCTGATGGTAATCAAAGACCACGTTCTGCTGGGGCTGGGGTTGATGTTGGCAGCCGGAGAAATCCCCCGCATCGCCGGAGCCTTTGGACTGGATACCAGCACCAAGGCCAACCTCATGAGTGCGGTATATACCGCTCAGACCGCTGTCAATATGACACGCACTGTGGTAAAGGCGGTGGCTGCGAAATGAAGCTGGTATATATCTGTTCTCCCTTCGCGGGAGATATCGAAAACAATCTTCGGTTTGCCAGAGCCGCCTGCCGCTATGCCGCGGATCAAGGGTGTGCGCCCATAGCTGTCCATATGCTGTACCCGCAAATCTTGGATGACTCAGTCCCCGCTGAAAGAGAGGCCGGCATTCAGATGGGCTTGCGAGTACTGGCCTCCTGCGATGAGGTATGGATTTGCGGTGAGCGGATCAGCCACGGAATGGGCTGTGAGATCGCGGAGGCCGAGCGGCTCGGCATTCCAATACGGAACATATCAACAGAACAAATAAAAGGAGGAATCACTATGAAGCAGTACGGTATTTGGGCACGGCAGAGCGCCGACTCAATCTGCGGAAAAGAAAGGGAGATCGAGCTGGAGGAAGCGCCCTCCTCCGGCATGAAGCTGCAGCTGTGACTTCAATGCTGACCCTCGGAAGCCTGTTCGACGGGATCGGTGGATTTCCGCTGGCAGGCGTCCGGCAGGGCTTTACCCCTGTATGGGCCAGCGAAATCGAACCGTTTCCCATTAAAGTCACGAAATTACGGTTTCCGAATATGCTACATGTTGGCGACATCACACAGCTGAAAGGTGCTGAACTGACTCCCGTGGATGTGGTCTGCGGGGGGAGTCCATGTCAGGATCTTAGTGTGGCAGGAAAACGCGCCGGCCTTCAAGGCGAACGTTCCGGGCTGTTCATGGAGCAGGTTCGTGTCATCAAGGAGATGAGAGCGTATGACAAAGCAAACGGAAGGACAGCTGACACTGTTCGACCTCGGTATATGTGCTGGGAAAATGTTCCTGGAGCCTTCAGTTCCTCAGACTCCGAGGACTTCAGGGCGGTACTCGAAGAAACCTGCAGAATTGCTGACAGTACCGTATCTATACCTCGACCTCCGGGAGGGGTATGGCAATCTGCTGGGGCCATATTGGGAGATCAATTCTCCGTTGCTTGGAGAGTATTGGATGCTCAATACTGGCCCCGCACCCCGCAACGGAGGAAACGTATCTACCTTGTCGCAGATTTTGCAGGCCGAACCGCACCCCAAATATTATTTGAGCAAGACCGCTTGTTTGGGGATTCTGCGGAGAGCGAAGAAACGCGGCAAAGAGCTGCCGCCTGTCCTGAAAAAGGCACTGGAAATACAGGCAGGAATCCGTCCGATCACGGAGATAACGGCAGAGAATGTCTGACACCGTGGGATGTGCAGAGCCGCCGTATTTATGAAAGCGGCGGTGTTTGGCCCTCCCTCTACAGCGGCGGTGGAAGAAATCCGGGTGGACTTCTGTTTGCGGCTTCTTTTTCTGCCGGACAGGGTGCAAAAGCCGGAGGCATCGGTTATCAGGAAGAATGCGCGCCAACGCTAAAGGCTTCGGAAAGCGGTACAAACATGGTACCATCGGTGCTGTGTCTGAATGACCAGGGCGGCAACCGCATGGATATCACTGAAAATATCACAGCTACGCTGCGGGCGCAGATGGATGGACATCCCCCTCTTGTATTGGGTACCCAGCCGGAACTGTTCGAGAACCATGGCATTGACTCGCGCTATACTGGCCCCCATGAGGTAGCCCCAACGATGTCTGCCCGGTATGGCACAGGGGGAAACAACGTGCCGCTGATTTCCCAGCCGGCTGTTCTTCCAGATGAAGAATGTGCCGATCTGTCACCTGACGAAACCTACTGTATCGCCGGTAATATTATCGACCGGCAGGATCATAACGGCGGGAACGGCATCGGCGTACAGCCTGACATCAGTTATACCGTAACGGCCACTGATCGGCATTGTGTCTTTTCCCAGCAGCGAAGTGACGAATATGCACAAAACGAGGTGGTCAGCACCCAAAGCGCAAGACAGTACAAGGATGCAACCGACCTAGTGTGCGAATCTGACGTCGCCGGGCTGGACTGCCGGAACGGTATGGAAAACGGCGATCTGTGTGGAACCCTCCAGTCTAAAACGGATGGTGGGTACTCCCTTAACAACGTGCATCCTGTTCGGGTCGGTAAGCTGATCCGGAGGCTGACGCCGCTGGAATGCGAACGGCTTCAAGGGTTTCCGGATTATTGGACGGATATCCCCGATGCATCGGACAGCGCCCGATACAAAGCACTCGGCAATAGTGTGGCGATCCCCTGTGTGGAGCATGTGCTCCGAGGGATCGCCTATTTTTTACGGAAATTCAAGCAAGAAAAGGAGGCTTCCTGATATGTACATTTACCCTGACAACCTGAAATCCAAGGCGGTGCTGTGGCTGTGGCAGCTCCGCGACATCGGTGTGATCGGCATCGGTCTTTTACTCTCTGTGTTTGCGCTGGCTCAGCTCCGTTTCCTGCCGCCCATCGTCATCACCGCCCTGTATGCATTTCTGACCATACGGTTTGACGATACCAGCATCCTCGACTTTATCAAATATGCCTGCGCCTTTTTCTTATCAAAACAGCAGGTCTACGAATGGGGGTACACCAAGTATGAATAAAACAGAAAAGAAAAAAGCCAAGCAAAAGCAGTTTACAAGACAGCTCATCAATACCAAGGCCGTCACCGACTACAGCCTGGCGACGAACCGGGGCGACGAGTTAGTATACTTCTGCGTCAAGCCGACCAATATTTCCGTCCTTTCCGAGGAAAGCATCTCCGCCAGGATCTACGCATTGATGACAGTGCTCAAGGGTATGGCCGAGCTGGAGTTTCTGTGTTTGAACAGCCGGGAGAACTTTGAGGACAACAAGCAGTTTCTCAGAACCCGGTTGGAACAGGAAGGTAATCTGGCAGTGAGAAGGATGCTGGAGCAGGATCTGACCCAGCTTGACCGGATACAGGTGCAGATGGCGACGGCCAGAGAGTTTCTGGTGGTAATCCGGCTCCGAAATGAGAAAGAAAGCGAGGTATTCCCCTATTTAAACCGCATAGAAAAAACCCTGCGTGAGCAGGGCTTTTCTACGAAGCGCGCCGGCAAGCAGGACATTAAGCGCTTGCTGGCAATTTATTTTGAGCAGAACGTTACTACTGAAAAGTTTGAAGAATATGACGGTGAAAGATGGATAATTTTAAATGACTGATTTTCCCGCTTTTACAGAGAGAAAAAACAGCATTCGAAAGCAACCGGCAAATGCTGCTGTCATAGGCTTGCCGGTTGCCTTTTCATATATGAATTATTCTATAGACATGGCATCCATAATCAACTGAAATATTTGTCTGCTTGTTTCACTGTCACGATAAGTCAAACTGTATAAAAGATCGTTGGTGAGTCCCTGCATGAACCCTGCAACCACAGGCACAATAAAAAACCGTTCCTTAAGCGCGAGATTTAATTGTTCCATCAAGTTTTCATCAACAAGGAAAATGATTTTTTTATATAGCTCGCACAGCTTTACATCATCCAGGATATTCAGCATTGCCTCCTGTTCCCGAACATAAGACTGAGTGGCATATTCCATAAACGCATCGGCCAATAAAACGCTGTGCAGGCTCATAATTGTTGTTCTTTCCTGATAGGTGTCCTGCTGCAAATCAAAGGACTGTTTTACAGTTTGATAAAAAGGATGTTCTTCCAGTGCCCCGCTACCATCCATCACGGCATAGCAGAGATTTTGAAGTTCAGAACCTGCTTCAAAGCCTTTTTCAGCGGCTTCGTAGAGCAAGGTGTTGTTGGCGGCTTCCAGCACGTAGGATAGATAGCTGTCAAGCAGATAGCCCTGTTTGCTGAGCTTTTCACGGATTTCTTTTGCAAGTTTAAAGAGATTTTGAACAGAGTTTTTTGTACGCTCTGGTTCAAAGGTGCCAATAAAGTTGCTCCTGTTTTCAAAGATGTTCATATGATCCCGACCTTTCTTTGTTAGTCGGAAATTTTCGGGTACGTAAAAACGCATGCAAAGGCGGGGGCATGTTTGCCCGTTCCCCTTGCACGCGTGAAAGTTTATCCTTGTGCAGCCATAAAAAACGAGGTAAAATAACCTTGTCATGGTGCCGTTAAACGGTTGTGCAGGGTGCTTGTCTCACCTTGTGCAGGGCGGATATGCTCGTAACATATCTGCCTGCCATGACGTTTTTATTTTCCGAGAAATTCCCGTTGGTGTCTATATGAGCTCTGACAGAGAGAAAAGTCAAGAGATAAACGCTATTATCCAATGGCAATGTTGAAATTATTTTAGATTTATTATTTATAAAAGGCACAGTAAATTGACTTTCGGTGCATATAGTGATATTATGATGGCAAGAATATGAGATAAAGTTCATGGTTATAATATCACTTTAGGAGGTGAAAATATGGAACAGATTGGATATGGAGAACACATTGCCCACACTGTCAAAAATGTGCCTTATGAAGCAGCAATCCAAACCGAGGACATTGCGGAGCAGTTGGCCGAGAAGTTCGCACTTCCATACGATCAGGCCAAAACCTTAACCAACGTCAAGCTAAAACGGATGGCGGACAAGGGCGAAATTGAGCGACTGCAAAAAGGTGTCTACTGCCATGTAAAACAAACCGTTTTTGGGAAGGTCACACCCAGCATCGACCAGGTGCTGTTAAAAACACTAATAATACAAAATGGCGTAAAAATAGGTTATGAATCCGGGGCTTCCCTGTTCAACAAGCTGGGGCTGACAACCTTGATTTCACGTGACATAGAAATCATTACAAACCGTTATGGAGCTAAGCTGCCGGAAGGCTGCCATATCAAAGTGCGAAAGCCGCCTGCGGTTGTGACGGACGAGAATTGGAAATACCTTCAGTTCATCGATATGTTTGACGAACTGCCAGATGCGCATACGGATGCGGAAAACCCGGAACAGTTGCTGTTGCAGTATGCAAAAAGGCAGCAATTAGACAGCCTTACACTGATCTTCACAGCGCGCAGATACTACTCACAGAAAATAGTGCTGCCGCTCATTGATTTACTCATGGAGGTGAAAAATGAAGCTACATCAAGATAGAGAAGCGTTTGGAGATTTGCTTTCCGATGTCAGCCGGAGAACCGGCATTCGAAGCGACATCATAGAGAAGGATTATTACCTTACTCTGCTACTATGGGAGTTGGCGGAAAAGCAGGGTACGCTTCCGGCATACTTTAAGGGTGGTACCGCTTTGTATAAAGCAATAGGCCGTATAAAGCGCTTTTCCGAAGATATTGATCTCACAGTTGAGATACATGACTGTTCAAAAAGCCAAGGGAAAAAGCGTCTGGAAACAGCGGCGAATGGCTACACCACGCTTTTGAGAACAGCAGATAAAACAAGGGAAAGCAATCAAAGGGGCAGCATCACCAGTGTATTTGAATATGATCCTGTTACCACCATTGATGCTTATGATGCGCTTCAACGGTTTGGATATGTAAAAGTTGAGGCGACATCATTCACCATCAGTGAGCCAGTTGAAACCCTTGAGATCTCGCCTCTGCTCTATTCGGAAGCTACCCAATTACAACGTCAAGTCCTGGAAAGCAGTTATGAGGTCAGACCGTTTGTGATCGGGACCATTAAGATGGAACGGATTTTTGCAGATAAAATACTGGCTGCAGAGTTTTACTACCAGCGTCGTATGCTGTTTGACACCGCAAAGCATCTTTATGATCTGGCCACGATGATGGAGCAGGACAGAATACAGACTCTACTTTCTGCACCGGAGGACTTGATAAAAATGCTTGCCTACAAGCGCAGAGAAGAAAAAGAAAGAATTGGAAGTGATCTTGCGGAAAAACCGTTTTCCGAATTTCAGCTGTTTCGGGCAATTGATGTTGATGCAGAACTTTCTGCAGCCTTTTCAAAGATGCAGGAGATTTATGTATTTTCGCAGAGGGATATCCTTTCGCTCACACAATTGTCTGTGTCCATGAGCGCACTGAATCAATCCTTGCTTAAACTGGATGAAGGTCTTCAAATGACACAGACCATCAGTGAAGGTCCGCAACAGCAAATGTTCTGAAGCTGAGAACCTCTTAGAAACAATTGGATAAAATCATGCCCCCGTATAATTACGCGGGCTTTTTTATTTTCAGAAAAGCTATAATAGGAAATCGCCTAATCTCAGGCTGTCACAAAAGTGGCGGTCTTTTTTTATTTCAATCAAGACCAGAAAGGATGGTAAGCCAATGTCAAGAAGAATCAAACCACAGAGTATCCCGCAGGAGGATATCCGAATTCAAGAATTCCTCGACATGATCGCGCCCTCAGTAGTCAAATTCAACACAGATCATTTTATCTGCGGTAACACATATCGATGCGTATGGGCTTTGCGCGAATATCCAACAGAAACGAGTGAGCAGGCCATCCTGCGGCACCTTGGGGAAAAGGACGGCGTAACCTTGCACATTTACACCCGGCATGTGTCCCCCGTGGAGGAAAAGAAGATCATTAGCAATGCTGCCAATAAAAACCGGATGCAAAGAAGCAGCACCCAGGATCTCCAGCAGACAGTCACGGCCGAAAGCAATCTGCAGGATGTTGCCAATATCGTAGCGCAGATGCACCGGAGCAAAGAGCCGCTCCTGCACACAGCAGTATATATCGAGCTGTTCTCCCATGACCTCGACCAACTCAAACTCCTGCAAACAGAGGTGCTGACCGAGCTCGTCAGGAGCAAGCTCAATGTGGACAGACTCCTGCTCCGTCAACAGCAGGGATTTCTATCGGTCATGCCTTCTGGCTGGAACGTGTTCGGGGATCAGTTTGAACGGGTGCTGCCTGCCAGCTCTGTTGCAAACCTTTATCCTTTCAACTACAGCGGGAAAACCGATCCCAATGGTTTCTGCATCGGGCGAGATAAGTTCGGCAGCAACATACTCGTGGATTTCAACCGCCGCGCTGATGACAAGACCAACGCCAATATCCTCATCCTCGGAAACAGCGGCCAGGGTAAGAGCTATCTGTTAAAACTCATCCTGACCAACTTGCGGGAAACAGGTATGCATATCCTGGCTCTTGATCCTGAGATGGAGTACGAGGAACTGACCTTAAACCTTGGCGGATGTTTCATTGACCTGATGAGCGGTGAATTTATCATCAATGTTCTGGAGCCGAAGTCATGGGATGAAAGTGGCGATCCCAGGGATACGGAAGCACCCCAGGCGTTCCGTCAGACCAGCAAGCTCAGCCAGCACATCAGCTTCCTGAAAGATTTCTTCCGTGCCTATAAAGATTTTAATGATCGCCAGATCGATACCATCGAAATCATGCTGGGTAAGCTCTACGATAAATGGGGTATCACGGATCACAGCAACTTTGACCGTTTAAAGCCCACGGACTATCCGATTCTGTCTGACCTGTATGACCTGATCGAGCAAGAATACAAGACCTTCGATGAGGGTAAGCGTCAGCTCTATACCGCCGATATCCTGCGGGAAATCTGCCTTGGACTCCACTCCCTGTGCAAGGGTGCGGAGTCTAAATTTTTTAACGGGCACACCAATATCATCAGCAATGAATTTGTGACATTCGGCGTCAAAGGGCTCTTGCAGGCCAGCAAAAACCTGCGCAATGCCCTGCTGTTCAACGTTTTGTCGTACATGTCAAATGAACTGCTCACCACCGGGAACACCGCAGCCAGCATTGACGAGTTGTATCTGTTCCTGACCAATCTGACAGCCATTGAGTATATCCGAAATTTTATGAAGCGCGTCCGCAAAAAGGAAAGCGCGGTCATCCTCGCGTCGCAGAATCTGGAGGATTTCAACGTGGAACATATCAAGGAACTGACGAAGCCCCTGTTCTCCATTCCGACTCATCAATTCCTGTTCAACGCCGGTTCCATCGACGCCCGCTTCTACATGGATACGCTCCAGTTGGAGAAGTCAGAGTACGACCTGATCAAATACCCGCAGCGTGGCGTGTGTTTGTACAAATGTGGTAATGAGAGGTACAACCTAATGGTCCAGGCGCCGGAGTATAAATCGGAGCTATTCGGAAAGGCAGGTGGACGATAATGAAAGGTCGTGATAAACCATGGAGATGAAGGAGCAGCGCTTTGGTATTGAAATTGAAATGACCGGCATAACGAGGCAGGAGGCTGCCAATGTCGCTGCCTTATATTTTGGCACCGCAGCAAATTATGATGGGTATACATACAGAACCTATTCAGCGCTGGATCAACAAGGGCGAAAATGGAAATTCGTATATGACAGCAGCATAACCGCCCAACAAAAGGTAGGAAGATCAGTTGTTGAAGCTGATGACGAATATAAAACTGAAATGGTAAGTCCCATTTGCAGGTATGGTGATATTGAAACCATTCAAGAGCTTGTTCGTAAGCTGCGTAGCGCAGGTGCCATCGTTAACAACAAATGCGGCATTCACATACATGTAGATGCCTCCCCGCACGATGCAAAGACCCTTCGGAACATTACTAATATCATGGCCTCCAAGGAGGATCTGATCTATAAAGCAATGCAAGTGGAAGTGGTAAGAGAACAGCGTTATTGCAAGAAGGTTGAACAGAGTTTTCTGGATGAACTCAACCGGAAAAAGCCAAAAACTTTGGACGCGGTCAGCCGGATTTGGTACGAGGGTGTGGATGGGCGAAATGAACACTATCACGACAGCCGTTACCATTGCCTCAATCTGCACAGCGTGTTTCAAAAGGGTACCATAGAATTTCGGCTCTTCAACAGTACCACCCACGCCGGCAAGGTCAAGGCTTATATCCAACTATGCCTTGCCATCTCCGCGCAGGCCCTCAATCAAAAATGTGCCAGCCGGCAAAAGACCCGCAGTACCAACGAAAAGTACACCTTTCGCACTTGGCTCCTGCGGTTGGGGCTGATCGGAGATGAATTCAAAACGGCGCGGCTCCACCTGCTGGAGCACCTGGACGGCTGCATCGCCTGGAAAGACCCGGCGCAGGCCGAACAGCAAAAGCAAAGGTTAAAACAGAAAAAGGAAAAAGAACTGGCCGAGGCTGCACAGAGGGCATCGGGGCAGCCGGTGCCGACAATTGAAAGTGGACAGGAACGGACCGAGGCGGAAGAACAAAGCCTCGGTCTTTCCATGTCCATGTAATGTTTAAAGGAGGAATGAACCAATATGAAACCAGAAACGCTGTACATTGCTTACGGCAGTAATCTGAACCTACCGCAGATGTCCGTCCGCTGCCCCACCGCCAAGGTGGTCGGTACCAGCGAAATTAAGGATTATGAGATGCTGTTCCGCGGCAGCCTAAGAAGCGCCGTAGCGACGGTGGAGCCGCTGAAGGGCTCCAGTGTTCCTGTGCTTTTGTGGAAGCTGAAGGAACGTGACCTGCAGGCCCTCGACCATTATGAGGGATACCCCTCCTTTTACCGCAAGGAAATCCTTCCGGTGGAACTTAAAGGCAAAACAACCTCCGCCATGGTTTATATCATGAATGACGGTCATCCCCTCGGGGCGCCGTCCGATTATTACCTTAACACGATCATGGAAGGCTATCGGTCGGCGGGTTTCGACACAGATTTTCTGGAACAGGCTGTGGAGAAATCCATACGACTGGCGCAGGAGCAGCAGGAAGCAGAACCGGAACAAGGCACGCTGTTCGGACCGAAATGGTGGTGATGACCTATGGCAGCACCTGCAGCTATTACACTTGCGGTCAAGGCCGCCATCGCCGCAGCTACCGACAAGCGAACGTGGAAGGCGGTAGGCGTTCTGATCGCCGCCATTCTGACGCCCTTTATTCTCGTGATCGTCATGATACTCAGCCTACTCTCCGGCACATCACAGCATAACAACGCCGCCATTGACCTGTGTTTCAATGGCGGCGTTGCTGGTTCCTCTGTCCCTGCCGAATACACGGTCTACATTGAGGACATGAGCGGTTGCTTTTCTGTTCTGGATCAGGCGATAGCTGACACGGAGGCCGGGATGAACGGCGGCTCACTGGACAATGTCCGCATCAAATCCATTTTTTATTCTCTGTATTTCGGCGCGAAAAACCTCTCGCTGTCCGACGCCGAGGCCCGTGCCTTCGTGAACTGCTTTGTGACTTATGAAAAGGATTCCGAGAATCACACGGTTGCTGTCCCAGCCAGTCTGGACACGACATACGCAAATCTCGAAGCGTCAGGGATTCCGGTCACGAAGGAGTCAAAGGCTAACGCACTGCAGATCTACCAGAGGATTGTCTATGGCGGTGCCGGATCGTATACCGGGGAGATTGAATACGGTGGCAAAGGCGGTACCGCATTAGACGGACTAACCCTGCTCCACCCGGTAAACAAAAACAACCTGGATCTGGTGACCTATGCCGAAAATGCCTTTAACTCCGGCTGGGGGTATGTATGGGGTACCTACGGCGATGTTCTGACAGACTCGCTGTTCGAATACAAGCTGAAGCAGTACCCGGATGGCGTGGGTGACTATGAAGATTTCATCCGCGAGAACTGGCTGGGCGGCAGGACAACCGACTGTGTCGGCCTCATCAAAGGATATGGCTGGTATAACCCGGACACCAAGACAATTGAGTATGGAACCAACGGCATGCCGGATGTGGGCGCGGACGGCATGTACAATGCCGCTACCGTCAAAGGCTCCATGGATACCATGCCTGACACACCGGGCTTGGCCGTTTGGAAATCGGGGCACATCGGTGTATATATCGGCAATGGCGAAGTGATCGAAGCGATGGGAACAAAATACGGCGTCGTCAAAACAAAGCTCGAAGGCCGCGGTTGGAAAGCGTGGCTGGAGGTTCCGTATATCAGCTATGAAACAAAATAACATCAACCCATGGCCTGTCGGATGGACAGGCGGAAAGGAGAAAACCATGCTGCATTTGAAGGCGGTCTTTGAGAGAAAGACCAACGAATTTCCTGTGAGAGACTGTGTCATCGAAAACATCGTGGAGCTTCCGGCAACAGAATATGCCCGTTTTCGCTCCAACCTGATCCGGGATGCCGATTTCATCGCAGAGAATAAAAACAGGATGTATCAGGATGGAAACGGAATCCAACATTGCCTTCTGGTGCTTGGTGAAAACAGCACGGAAGGCGTTCTTGTTCAAAGCGAAGGTTACGACTATGCCAGGTATGCCAGCCTCCTGCCGGGAGCGAGAGACTTTGTAACCGCCCGGCTGAATGAGCTGGCTGATCAACTCGTCCGGGAGGGGACGCAAAATAGCAGAAGCGGCGTCTGGGCCGTTCACTTTGGAGAACTCAGAGACAAGTATCATGTTACCCTTGATCCTACCGGCAACATTACTTCCATGTTGTTGAATGTTTTAGAAGCAAGACGTGAAATGGCGGCGGTTGAACCCATGGAGTATGGCTTCGATATGGTCATGTTCTCAGCTTACTGTCCCAACATTCAGGAGGGCGCGACTGAGCAGGGGCCGGATGAATCCGGCATGACAATGGAATTCTAAGGAGGAAATAATTATGAGTATGACTGAATTAAAGGTATCCTTCCCTACGGAGAAGCTGGAGGCTCTCCGTTTTTTTATCGGCAAGAAGGACCAGACAATCGAACAGGAGCTGCAGGATTACCTGGACAAGACCTATGAAAGGATGGTACCCGCACAGGTGCGGGAGTTTGTGGAGAGCCGCATGGAGCAGATACCCGCACAGCAGCAGACGCCGGAACCGGAACAGTCTGCCGCTTCGAGGGAGCGACCCTCACGGCAGACCCGCCGCCAGAGGGAACAGGCCGCGCCTGGACCGGCCTCTGTCCCGGAAGCGCCTTCCGAGTCCGAAGGTCCCGCCGAGCAGGAAAACCAGGGCATGACCATGAACATGTGATCTGCAGAAAAAGAAAAAGGGGGTGTCAATCATGATCAAGCTCGGAGTGGACAATGGAAACTACAACGTTAAATCCTCAGAGGGAATGCTCTATGCCTCCGGTTACGCGGTGAGCGACAAGGAATTCATTACGCCGGAGATGCAGCTCTTTTATGAGGGAAAATATTACGCCATAGGAGAACGCCGCCTGCGTTTCCAGCAGGACAAAACCAAGGAGCCGGATACGTTTCTCCTGACACTGCCGGTCATCGCGGACGCCATGAAAAAAGCCGGCGCGACCAACGCGGAAATTGCCTTGGGCGTGGGGCTGCCTATCGACAGTTATGGAACCCAAAAGGAAGCGTTCCGCAGGTACTTTCTGCGGAGCAATGTCTCGTTTATGTTCGAGGGCACCTCCTACCGTTGCCACATAACGGAATGTAAGGTGTTCGCTCAGGGGCATGCCGCACTGTGCCGGTATTATCCGCGGCTGTCAGAATACCGGGGCATAACGCTGGTAGATATCGGCGGATACACCGTGGATGTGCTCACAGTCCACAATTTCAAGCTGGACAGGTCGAGCTGCGCCAGCCTGCGCATGGGGACCATCACTCTGTACAGCCGCATACAGGATGCGCTCCAGAAAAGTGATATCCTGCTATCCGATGAACTCATCACAGACGCCATCCGCGGTGAAATCCAGCACACCGACAGCAAGCAGATTGCGGCTGTGGTGGATCAGACGGTGGCAGCTTATTGTAAGGAGCTGTTCAATGCTCTGCGAGAAAGGGGCCTGGACCTAAAGCTCCCCACGGTGTTCGCGGGCGGCGGCGCGGAGCTGCTGAAATCCCGGCTGTACGATGATAACCTGAATACGGTAGCGGTGCTGAACCGGTTTGCCAACGCAGACGGTTATAAGCTCCTGATGGGGTGATGATATGGCAGAACGAAAACGCTACTTTTTATCCTTCGACAGGGACAATCCAAGACACCGGGAAGCCGAAGCACTCTACTTAAAGCAGGCTGCCAGACAGCGTTCCGATTTTGTAGTCACCTGCATCCTTTCAGCAAATCAGGCAGAGCATCTGGAAAGGTGTGTTCGAAAAGCAATCAGGGATGAAATAAGAAAGCTACGACTGACTCCAACGGACGCACAGGAGGAACCGGATGGGGCTGTTCAGCTGAGCGATCTTCCCAGCAGCCTGATTAACGCACTGGATGAATTGTAACCATGATGGTATACTTCCCGGCATTCGTCGTGAAAGTATACCATCATGGCAATTTTTACTCAAAAACACATGGAAAGGAGCGCGAAGCTCATGAAGCTGGATACCATTCAAATCCGGTATAACACTGAAAAGCTGTGCATCCTCCGGCATTATATAGATGACACAGCACTGCAGACCGAACTGCAAGCTCAGCTGCAGACTCTTTATGAAAAGCATGTACCTGCTGAAATCAGGGCTGGTATTGACAGTCAGGAAGGAGGCACCACCGTATGAAAGAAGCGATGACGCTGGAGCAGTTCCGGCAAGAGCACCCGGAAGATGTAATCCAGATCATGTCGCCCGGAGGTTACATCACCCTTCCGCCCGACAGACCGCTGGATCAGTTATACGCTCACGCAGGTGTGAGAGGTACGGAAATTCCGGTCTCCTGGGAGGAACTCAAAGACCAGATCGTTGAAAGCTGCAACTTCAATGAGGCCGATGGCAACTGGTATCTGTTGACGGATACCCCTTCCCTGAACTGCCCAACGCAGACAATCGGCATGTAGCTTACTCTTTTTCTCTCTGACGTTCGCGCTGCGGCTTAAGAGGGACATAGAACGGCAGAGCATATATGGGCGATACATCTATCGAGCTGTGGTTCAACAAATATCAGCATGATGCGTTGGAGCGCATTCTTTCTCAGCCAGCTTCGCCCGTGTTGTCGCCTGTGTGCCCCTGTGTCGCGTTTCCCGGCAGGGATGGCACAGTAACACCTTTGAGAAAGTAAGGCCCCGTGTTGGGGCTTTGTGCGGCGGGTTGAGAGAAGCCCATCATTCTGGCTTCCGGGGGTGAACCATGGGCATGAAAACGATGCTGGTTAAAGGCAGGTGGTCGCTTTGCGCCCACCTGCCGAAAAACACCGCCCCGCAACGCGGGTCGGGGACGTTCGGCGGGTACACCTAAATAGGGCGTTGGTCACCTCCTGGGTGGTCAAAACTCTTTCAAATCTGCCACTTAACCTAGAAAACAAAGACTTTTCCGGGGTACACCTGTCAGGTGGTTCCGGAGCTTTTCAGACAAGGAGGGTCTGCTATGACTGAAGAAATCAAAACCCGCATCCCGCTCTGGCTCTATCCCAGCACCATCGAGGGAGTAGATGCGATTCTGGAGAAGGACAACTGTAAAAGCCGCAGTGAATTTATAGAAAAGGCAATCCGTTTTTATAGCGGCTATATCGCTGCGGAGGATGGCATGAAGTACCTCCCGACCGCCATCACTTCTGCCATGTCGGGAATTGTCAGCTCATCGGAAAACCGTATGGCCCGGCTTATGTTCAAGCTGGCGGTTGAAATGTCCATGATGATGAATATCCTCGCCACCACCGCGGACGTGGATGAAAACACCCTGCGCCGGCTGCGGGGCAAGTGCGTTAATGACGTGAAAAAATCGGTTGGCTCCGTGACTTTCGAGGATGTCGTAAAATTCCAGAAGGGTGATTAATCATGCCAAGGATTATCTTCAAATGCGGTTATATTAAAAACGATCCGGAGCATGTAAAGAACCTGATAGAGTACGTGGGGACGCGGGAAGGTGTAGAAAAGCTTACACAGTACAGACGGAACCAACCTGCTACCCCAAAGCAGATAGAGCGCATCGGGGACATTCTCACCCGCTTTCCTGATTCCAAAAGCCTCTTTGAATATGAGGACTATCAAAATAAGCCGACTCTCGAAAATGCATCGGCATTTATTACCGCAGCCATTGACCATAATCTGGATCAGCTGACTCATCAGGAGGTCTACGTCAACTACATTGCCACCCGTCCCCGCGCGGAAAAGCTGGGCAGCCACGGCCTGTTTACAGATGAGGATGAGCCGCTGGTGCTGTCTAAGGTGGCCGAAAAAGTGGCGGAGCATACCGGAAACATCTGGACACCTATCATTTCCATGAGACGAGAGGACGCGGCCCGGCTGGGATACGATAACGCTTCCGCATGGATAGCCCTCCTCCGCCAACAACGCAATATATTCGCCGAGCAGATGAAAATCGCTCCGGAAAACCTGCGCTGGTATGCGGCTTTTCACGACGAGAGCCATCATCCGCACTGCCATATGATCATTTACTCGGTTGATCCCCGCAAGGGCTATGTTACAAAGCCAGCAATTGAAAACATGCGGAGCAGTCTGGCACGGGAAATCTTTCAGCAGGACTTACTTCAAATCTACTCGGAGCAGACGATCCAGCGCAACACGTTGACGGAGCAGAGCCGGAATACCCTGCGGGAACTTCTGGAACAGATGGGTACAGGAACTTGCGAGAACCCGGTGATTGAGGATCTGATGTCCAGACTGGCGGAGAAACTAAAGCATACCACAGGAAAAAAGCAATTTGGCTACCTACAAGTCCCGCTGAAGGAACTGGTCAATCAGATTGTGGATGAGCTGGCAAAGGACGAGCGCGTCGCAGCTGCTTATGCCAAGTGGTATGAGATGCACAATGAGGTTCTGCGTACCTATAAGGACAAACTGCCCGAACCTCTTCCACTCTCACAGCAAAAGGAATTCAAGCAGATCAAGAACATGGTGATTGCCGAGGCGGTAGACCTCGGCAATCACCATCTCACCTTTGAAGGCGATGAAAACGCTGAACCAACCTACGAGGAAGAAACCGCTGCCGGGGATGACGAGCCGGAGCAGCTCTTGGCAGAGCCGGAAGCTGTGTTTCATGAAGTAGCGGAAGATCAGGATTACAATCTTTCTGATGCCCAAGACCACGCATCCTCATCGAATTCCGATAGCATAGAACCCGGCAAACCGCATATAGCATGGAGCGACCGATATAAAGGAGCCCGAACCTATCTCTATAGCAGCGACGATACGGAGCCGGACTTTGAACAGGCCCTCCGGTTGTTTCTGGAGGAAGCCGAGGATGGCAACGCTCTCGCCATGCACGACCTCGGCAGGATGTATGCGGATGGGCTTGGCATGGAGATCGATGCAGATACCGCTTTTTATTGGTATGAGAAAGCTCTCTTTGCGTTTATGGATATTGAAGCAGAAAAAGAAAACCGGTACATAGAGTACCGCATCGGCAAAATGCATGCGGCAGGACTCGGCACGATACAGGACTATGAGGAAGCGGCTGGCTGGTTTGATACGGCAGTTTCAAAAAATCACAAGTACGCACAGTATTCGCTTGCCGGCCTGTACTACCGGGGGCAGGGTGTTGAGCAGGATTACCAGACCGCCTTCGAACTATACCGCCGATCTGCAAGACAGAATGTTCCCTATGCCCATTATGAACTGGCAAAGATGTACCGGGACGGTATAGGTACCGCAAGAAATATTGAAGAAGCCGAACTGCACTTTGAGGAAGCCTTCTTCGGGTTTAAGAGACTGGAGGAACAGAGCCACGACGATAAGCTCCAATACCGCCTGGGTCAGATGCTGTACACCGGCACTGGCACGGAGAAGGATGCGGAAGCCGCCATCGTCTATTTTGAAAAAGCTGCCCGGCTGGGCAATGTTCACGCCCAATACATGCTTGGTAAGTTATATCTGGACGCGGACAGCGGTCATGAGAATATCGAACAGGCCATCCTATGGCTGACAAAGGCTGCGGACAATGGCAATGCTCTCGCACAATACGCCCTCGGAAAGTTGTACCGGGACGGCACCCAAGTAGATAAGGATATCCAGAAAGCCATCGCTCTGTTTACACTCTCGGCCGAACAGGATAATTCCTTCGCGGCGTATGCCCTTGGCAAGCTGTATCTTACCGGAACGGAAGTACCCAAAGACATAGAAGCCACAGTAAGATGGCTGACACATTCAGCTGAGCTTGGCAACCAGTTTGCCCAATATGCACTGGCAAAGCTATATCTCACCGGCGAGGATGTGGCAAGAGACATCCAAAAGGCACTGGAGCTGTTCCTGAAATCAGCGGAGCAAGGCAATCAGTATGCGCAGTATCAGTTAGGCCGGCTCTACCTGAAGAGCGAACATGTCCCCAAGGATGCCAAGGCTGCTGTCAAATGGCTGACCGCCTCCGCAGAGCAGGACAATCAATATGCACAGTATCAGCTAGGCAAGCTCTACCTGCTGGGCGAGGATGTACCAAAGGATGTGGAAACTGCCATCAGATGGCTGACCGCCTCCGCGGAGCAGGGCAACCAGTATGCCCAATACACCCTTGGGAAGCTCTACCTGGTGGGCAAAGATGTTCACCGTGACCGGGAAAATGCTGTACGCTGGCTTACCTTATCCGCTGAGCAAGGAAATGTCTATGCGCAATTTTTCTTAGACCATCTGGACTCCTTTCATGATCCTTCTCCTTTTCTTGCAGCAACAAGGCTCCTGCATCATCTGAGTCGAATATTCCGTGAAGAAGAACGAAGGCTTCCAGGCGGACCAGGTATGCAGGTTGAGAGTAAGCTGCGGCGAAAGATCAGGGAGAAAAAGATTGCCCAGGGCCATGCCCCGGACGACCATGAGCAAAGGCTTACAACTTATTAAAGAAAAGGAGTGCTCCTATGAAGAAAAAATACCCTATCAGGCAGGAGAAAAAAGTGCTGCCTGATGCAAAAACTAACCGTTTCTCATTTACACCACCTGCCAGACAGCGGGTGGCTTTTTTTCGCCGTTGCGGAAAGCGCAGGCATTGATAAGGGGGTGCCAAGGGATGGCATATATTCACTTTACCGACGAAGAAAAACAGCGCGCCAACTCCGTCGACCTGGTGGACTTTCTTGAGCGCCAGGGAGAAAAGCTCACCCGATCCGGCCCTGAGTGGCGATGGAAACGGCATGACAGCGTGACTGTCCGCGGGAACGAGTGGTTCCGGCACAGCCGCAAGGAAGGCGGACATGCTATCGATTTTGTTCAGGAGTTTTATAACGTGAGCTTTCCCGAAGCAGTGCAATGGCTGCTTGGTGGTGAAGCTGGCGTGGAGTGGAACCAGACCTCTAAAAGTGCACCGGCGCCAAAAAAAGACTTCGCACTGCCTGAGGTCAATTCCGACATGCGCCGGGTGTTCGCTTACCTTATCAAACAGCGGTTCATTGACCGGGATGTGCTCTCGCACTTCGCCCATGAGAAGCTCATCTACGAGGATAAGGAATATCACAACGCCGTGTTTGTTGGGCTGGACGAAAAAGGAATCGCCCGGCATGCCCATAAGCGCGGTACTTATACTCAAGGCGAACCATACAAGGGCAACGTGGAGAGCAGCGATCCGAGATACAGCTTTCACTGGATTGGAAAGAGCAGTAAACTGTATGTTTTTGAGGCTCCCGTGGATATGCTGTCTTTCATTACACTTCACCTGAAGGACTGGAAAGAACACAGCTATGTCACATTGGACGGGGTGTCGGAACACGCCCTGCTCCAGCAGCTCCGACAAAATCCGCATCTGAATGAGGTTGTTTTCTGCCTGGACCATGACGAGGCGGGGATCGAAGCCGTTGGTCGTCTGAAGGGCATTCTTGCAGAAAACGGATACACAAATACAGCAATCATGCAATCCACCTACAAGGACTGGAACGAGGATCTGAAAGCCAAACACGGCGTGGAGCCGATTCCCTCTGAGGAACATCCGAAGCTGATGCTCCTTCCGCAGGTGTGCGCAGAGCTTTCCGAATTGTGCGAGGCTATTAGAGCGCACAGGGATACCCGCGCATTTGTGACGGATTGCTTTGACGCGCTGGAACCTCTTGTGAATTCGGGAAAAGTTGCGCCGGAGAATGTCGAATCTGTAAGAGAGTGTCTGGAGTGCATGGCTGCAGGTTCTCTGCTTTTGACCAGGGAGCTGTGCCGGCAGATGGAGCATCCTGTGACAACAGAGCAGCTTATGAGAAAACTACAGGCCAGCTACCGCCCCCATGAGGACAGAGGCTGGCTCCGTACCCGGACGGAGGATATCCGGAGGGCTCTGGAGGAAATTAACCGCATGGTGAATACGCCTGGTATCCGCGGAGTAGAAGATCAGCGGCGCCTTGGCAGCTCATATCTTCGTCTGGCTCTTGACTGTGTCAGGGCGAGGATGTTCATTGAGCTGGAACCACAGGTAATGCTGCCAAAACAGGAGCAACCAGAAAATATATTAATGACGATGTAAAGGAGGGATCAAAGTGCAAGCATCCCAAATCATAACCCTGATCGCTGTAGGGCTGACCATGTTCGGCGTCATCGGCTTTTTATCCTTGTTGGCTCATTACTACACACTCAACGGTATCAAGTCCAAGACCGTGGGCGATGGACAGCATGGGACGGCCCGCTGGGCATCAAAACAGGAGATCAGAAATACCTATACGGAAGTCAGGTTCGAACCGGAAAAATGGCGGAAGGGAGAAAATCTCCCAACCGTCCAGGGGTTGGTTGTCGGCTGGCGAAGGGCTTCGCTGTTTGACAATACAGCGCCCCATGGCTACGCGCTGGTGGATGACGATGACATCCATTGCCTGATGATCGGCGCTGCAGGCGTTGGAAAGACCGCCAATTTCCTCTATCCAAACCTGGAATATGCCTGTGCCTGTGGCATGAGCTTCATAACCACGGACACCAAAGGCGACCTCTACCGCAACTACGGCAGCATCGCCAAGGAACACTACGGCTACCATGTGGCCGTCATCGATCTGAGAAACCCCACCCGCTCGGACGGCAATAACCTGCTCCATCTTGTCAACCGATACATGGATATGTACCTTGCAAACCCTCGGAATCTGGCATACAAGGCCAGAGCCGAAAAGTATGCCAAGATTACCGCCAAAACCATCATCAACTCCGGAGGGTTTGATGTGGCGTCTGCAGGCCAGAATGCCTTCTTCTATGACGCGGCTGAAGGGTTGTTGACCTCCGTGATACTGCTCATCGCGGAATACTGCGAACCGAAGCAGCGACACATTGTGTCCGTGTTCAAGCTGATTCAGGACCTGCTAGCGCCCAGCGGCGTTAAAGGACGCACCCTGTTCCAGCTCCTTCTGGCACACCTGCCGGACGAGCACAAGACAAAATGGTTTGCAGGCGCGGCCCTCAACTCTGCGGAGCAGGCCATGCAGAGTGTCCTCTCCACCGCCCTTTCAAGGCTCAATGCCTTTCTGGACTCCGAGCTGGAGCAGGTGCTGTGCTTTGATACGGCTATCGATGCGGAAAAGTTCTGCACTGAGAAAAGCGCCATTTTTCTGGTCATGCCGGAAGAAGATAACACGAAGTATTTCATCATCAGTCTGATTGTCCAGCAGCTTTACCGGGAAATCCTCTCGGTGGCCGACGAGCATGGCGGCAAGCTGCCGAACCGTGTGATGATGTTTCTTGACGAGATCGGCACCATACCAAAAATCGAGTCAGCGGAGATGATGTTCAGCGCCAGTCGTTCCCGCCGCATGTCCATTGTGGCGATCATACAATCGTTTGCTCAGTTGGAGAAAAACTACGGGCGGGAGGGTTCCGCCATCATCATCGACAACTGTCAGGATACGGTGTTCGGCGGTTTCGCCCCCAACAGTGAATCCGCGCAGATATTGTCGAAGGCCCTCGGCAACAAAACCGTCATGAGCGGCTCCGTCAGCCGCGGCAAAAACGATCCCAGCCAATCCCTGCAGATGATCGAGCGGCCGCTGATGACCCCTGACGAATTGAAATCCATGCCCAAGGGACATTTTATTGTGACCAAGACCGGAGCGTATCCCATGCGCACCAGACTGAAGCTGTTCCTGGAATGGGGCATTGTCTTCGGGAAGCCATACGAAATTGCAGAGCAATCCGCCAGAATAGTGGAGTACGCTGACCGCTTCACCCTGGAAGAAGAAATCATCCGGCGCCATGCCGCCTGTGAGGAAGTGCTGGAGGAACCTAAAGCGCCTGAATCTGCATCAGGCGGAATGCTTCACACGCCGGGACCAACGATCAATCTTGACCCTTTTATTCAAAAACAGGAATCCACAAGGGGGTGACGCTATGGGGTACTTTACCTCGCTTTATTCCTCCGAACTGCCACACCGTGCAAGAGCCGTCTATATGTATCTTTCCGACCGCTCCGACAAGGAAGGTAAATGCTATCCGGCGATTGGTACCATCGCCAGAGAGTTGAAGCTGTCCAGGAGTACCGTCAAGCGCGCGCTTGCCGACTTGGAAAAGAGCGGGTATCTCCGCAAAGAACAGCGTTGGCGGGAAAACGGCGGAAAGAGCAGCAACATGTTCTATCTGAGAAAGTCAGATACTAGCTGATAAGCGAAAAATATATTTTCACACCAAGGGAAAAGTCTACCCTATGCGTGAACCATGGAAGGGTTCATGGTGAACCATGAAGGCGAACCTCTCACTCTAAGAGTGTTCAACAACAGAAAAAGAACAATAATTTCTCTGCAGATCATAGTGAAACTGACTTAAAAAAAGAACAGTATAAAAGTAAGGCCGGAATATGATAAAACTATTGTCAGGGGGAGCAAAACTGTTCCTCCTGACTTCTTCCTCATCATAAGAATTTCACTAATGTAACGCCGTTGGCGTTATACTAACTCACATGGAAACTGTTGGATTTAGTGTCCGCATAATATACTGTTACTTATAGTGTTAATGTAACGCAAATAGAGTTATTCGGAGGTAAGTGCTATGAAAGATAAGGCTATCGGCAAGAGGATTCAACAATATAGAGAAGCAAAAGGATATACACAGGAATCATTTGCAGAAATTGTTAAGCTGACTCCTAATTATTTATCAGCTATTGAGCGCGGTGTAAAAACTCCAAGTGTGGACACTTTAATTGATATCATAAATGGCCTGGATGTATCAGCGGATGAAATATTAATGGATGTGATCAATGCGGGCTATAAAATCAAAGCATCAAAGTTATCCGAAGCAATCAGCAATCTGCCGCAGGATGAACAGCGAAGAATTCTTTCTGTTGTAGAAGCACTCATCAAAGAGGCAACGTCGCGATAACTATTTTCAGAATGATGCACAGAACTTGATACAGCCACAGAAAAATAAGCCTAACAGTTTTTAGCTGCTAGGCTTTATGCTTCATTAGCTGAAACATCGTATCAATAACATTTAATATCAGCTTTTGATCATCAAGGCTTAAGGTATTAAGTTTGTTTATTATCAGGGACATTGTGGTACTGTCCGTTTCCATGTTAGATGGCTGTATGTATTTAAACAGATCCTCGAAAGTTAATCCCAGCGCCTTGATAATTTTATCCAAACTGATTAAAGAAGGATTCCTTTCTCCTCTTTCTAACCTGCCCAGATGAGAAGGGTCTATGCCTGCTTTATCTGCAAGTTCCTCCTGACTCAGCCCTTTTTCAGATCTCAAAATTCTTATTCTGTCACCTACAATTTTTGAAATATCATTCATTCTATCACCACCTATTATATAGAAACTTATATGGTGGCGGTGATAATGGCAAGGGTATATTAGTCATATTTATTTATATTGTGACTAATATACCTTGACACAAACACGAAATTTGTCTATACTTGGAAATGTGTATTTTTTCCAAAGGAGGAAGATTAGGTGATGTGGATTTCAAACAATCCAAGAGACAACCTGATAGCCTTGGCTGTCTTAACTGGCATACTTGCCATAACAGGTATAGTGCATTTAATAAAAAAACATAGAGAAAAACAGGAAATAGAGAGGTTCAGACAAAGACAGTGCAAACAGGGTGAAAATATCTCCAAAAGGGATATTATTCATTTAAATAAAAGTGGCAAGGAGCGATAAGTGTGAGCTTTATATTTGACTACTACAATGAACATGGAGAAATGCCTAGTCCCGCGTATTTTCTCGTACTGCTTGCAATAATGGTTATACTGCTTGTCGGAATAACCATTTATAACCATAGACAAGATAAAAAATAAAGACCAGATAATAATTTACTATTTTTCATAATGTATCCAGGCTTCGACACATATCGACGTATTCTATGTGTTACACTAATACTGATAGAGTTACATTAACCCTATTAGAATTAGTAACAGGAGTGATGTAGATGTATAAAAAACTTAGGATGAAGATGTTGGCTGTCAGGATTGAATGGCATTGGGGCTTTATTATGAGAGGCAGAAAAAAAGGAAATCATCTGCTTGAGAAAGGGCCGCCGTATACTTCTGACAAGATACTGAGGCTGAGCAAACGAGTGGATCGTCATTGCAACAGCATTTCAAGGTTGACTAATAAATATATTGAACTAGCAAAAAACGATCAAATTCTTCCATGCTTTAATATGAAAGGCGAAGCTTTATGTAGGCATAATTAACAAAAATTTCGTAGGGCATATCATTCCTACCAAGAAAAATGAGTAATCAAAATTAATTAAGGAGTTACGATTATGCTAGCGGTTACGAAAAGAAAAGTTGACGAACTTGGCAGAATTGTTCTGCCGATTGAGTTAAGGACGAATCTCAGCATTGAATCCGGTGATTCACTTGACATATGTACTGATGAGCGCGGTAATATAATTTTACACAAGTCAATAGACCGCTGTGTTTTTTGCAGAGCGACATCTAGTCTTACCCTTGTTATGGATAAATGTGTTTGCTTAAGCTGCAAAAACACCATAAACAATACCTAATTCTAATTATTTAATACTTCAGTAACCGGGTGCGAAAAACGCATCCGGTTATTTTTTTGGAAATATGTCCATTGGCTAATCCCAAGACAATAAAACTATTATATCAATAGCAGTAAAGATAGCAGCTGGGGGATGAAATAAATTCGCCTGCGGCTAAACTTACCTTGCAATGGCAGTGTCTAGGTTGACATATTCTATAAATTAAATTTTTATGAACAATAAATATCGACCATATTTTACAAAATTTACTATTACATATATTGTAAAATTAATATAGCGGCCAGAATTTCGTTGTAATCGCTATTTTATTGTTGCTTTTAAAAGAAAGGAGATAATTTTTTAAGTCTGAAATTTACAAAAAAACAAATAAAGCGATAAGGGCAAACCTGTTAAAAGACAGCGACGCAAAGCCAAGGGTCTAAGGTACTGCTGACAGCAGCACTATGATTGCCTGGTTACCGAACTGATTACAACTATACTATAACCCTGCCCTTTTAGGCAGGGTTATAATTTTTGCGCAATTCATAGCTTCAATGACTATGAATAGGGCTTTTATGCCGGCATGTCTTTTATATTTGCCCATTGTGAAAGGGGTACAAAATGGGAATTTCAAAAAGGACATTGCTAAGAGGCCCGAAATAAAGAAATTTTTCACGGCAATTTCAACACTAAATACATTAATCAGTTAACAAGTGATTGGGACATTGAATGGCCCGTAATTTGCTATTGGCATTTTGCGGGCTTTTTCTGTTTTTTAAATAAAGCATTAGTCTCTATAAGATGCCGTTCCCCTCCGCTTGTTCTTCATTTCCGGATTTCAAAAATCACGAAATGGAGGACAAGCCTTATGGAAGAAGGCAAGAAACGAACTAATTATAGGAAGCTATACCCTGGCGTAAAAGAAGAAATCTATGAGGTGCTGGAGCGATCTGATCGGAAAATCAAGTACAGTAGATATGATCTGAAAACGGAAAGATGCAACATTGATTATGAAAAAGCAACGGTTACATACATTCCAAGCCGCGAAGATTCCCTCGATAGGCTTGAAGAACAGAATTACCAGTTTTCAGATCAAAGCGAAGGCGTGGAAGATCGCGCAATCAAAGACACTCTGATTGCTGATATGAAGTCTTGCATAAAGCATCTTTCAAAGGAAGATCAAGCTTTAATTACCTATATCTTTTTCAATGGGGGAACCCAGCAAGGCTATGGGGAATTGATTGGCATTACGCAACGTGGCGTTGGCAAGCGCCAGGAAAAAATCCTTGAAAAGCTCAGAAAAATGATGGGCATAGATATTTAAAAAAAATTCAAAATTTTAGTTCTGAACCCTCTCACTCAACGGCCAAATAAGTGAGGGGGTTTTTTCTATCCCTCTTTCGCTCCTTGAAAATTTCATATCCGACAGCATAAATACATGATCTGTCCGGCCGTGATGAGCGGCAGCGACATTGACGGGAGCGCCAAGACTACCTGCGGATGGGTGACAGACATCCGTCGAACCGATGGCATCGAAGGCGACGAGCGGCAAGGCCCGGTTATAAAACAGTCTGTGGTAGACTGTTTCGCCATGAAACGGACAGTGACAATGCTACTTCCGCCCAGCCACAGACATCGCAATGGGGGCGGCTCGGTGAGAACCACGGAGAGGTGAAATCCCTATGAGGCTTGCTGACCACAAGCCGTTTATGCTGCCGCCCTGGCTTCGGGTAGTAGTGTCAAATAGAAGCAGCCAAATGAAGAACAAGAGATCGTTTGATCTTAGAAACTACGCGGCAGGATTTTTATTGCTCTTTTCCCATCCTGCCGCGTCCTTGTAAGATTAAACACCAACAAGGAGGTAATGTTATGAGCAACAAATCACTGAATGAATTGCTGGAAAAAGACCTGGTCGTCGGCTATGTCTATGGTTATGACGGAACGCGTCAGGTCTTTTATTTCGAGAACTCCCCTGCAAACATTGCAAATTTTATCATGCTCCATAGCGAAAACACAGATAAAATCGTTCTGACGGATCAGTTGGACAGGTTAATCCTGAACACCTTTGGGGAATTCATCAACAGCTGTCCCGATCAGGCATTCCTGGAGGAAGTCAAGAAAGAGCTGGTACCCATGCAGCTGGGGGAAAAAGAACCGTCTGAGATACTGTCTGCCAGCGAGGATGAATTTGCCAAACTCTTGTACGAGGAAGATCGGCAAGTAACGGAAGCTGAGCTGCGGATGTTGTAGCTCCGGCTTTTTAATTAATATAGAACGGAGGGTTTCATATGAAAGAACAATTACGCGCTTGGCTCTATTGCCGGATTGATGCTCCGGAAGATACGCATGGCACATTGAAAAGTCAGAAGGAAGAGCTCTATGATTATGCGGAGCAGATGGGCTTTGTTGTTACTGGCTATGCAGAAGATCTTGGAAGTGGTCTAAATTTAAGCCGCTCCGGTCTGCAGGAGACTGAGAAGGCGGCAAATGAAAGTCAAATGGATGTATTGGTCGTGAAAAGGCTTGACCGTATCGGACGGGATACAGCACAAGTGCTGGAATTTCTCCGGGGACTGGACCAGCTGGGCATTGCGATTTATTCCCCACTGGAGGGCGAAATCCGTCTGGAACAGCAGGGTCTGGACTTCTTTCTGCGTTAGGAAGGAGGGGCTGTCATGTCAAGAACTCAGGCATCCAATGAGGTGCAGTATAAAATCTCCATAAAATTCCTGAACATCCTGCTTCGCAACGGTATTATAACTTCTAATGAATACAAAAAAATCGACGATTTGAACAGGCAAACCTTCACGCCTGAACTATCTCAAGTATATGCGCAATAACACTAGCTTTCCGGGAAATTGTGTGGTAGTGTGTGTTGCTAACAGGAGGACAAAAATAAGAAAGGAGAAGATCATATGGCAAAAAATGTACAAATTATTCGTCCTGTTAAGCAGCAAGTTATCCAGCAGTTACAGCCTAAAAAGCGGGTCTGCGCCTACTGCAGAGTCAGTACCGATTCCCGCGAACAGCACAATTCCTTCTCGGTGCAGACGGACTATTATAAGAATTTCATTGAGAGCCAGGAAGATTGGGAGTTCGCCGGAATTTACGCTGACGAGGCACGAAGCGGCACAAAACTGCAAAAGAGAGATGACTTTTTACGGATGATGAAAGACTGCGAGGACGGGAAGATCGATATGGTTATTACCAAATCCGTAACCCGCTTTGCAAGAAACACAGTAGACAGCATCCAGGCAATCCGCAGGCTGAAGGAGCTTGGAATTGGCGTCTACTTTGAAAAGGAGCACATCAACAGCCTGTCGGAAAAAAGCGAACAGATGCTGACCATTTTAAGCTCACTGGCACAGGGAGAAGCCGAAAGCATCTCCACCAACAATAAATGGGCGGTTATGAAGCGTTTCAATGATGGTACATTCACCATAAGCTGCCCAGCCTACGGTTACACCAAGGATGAGAACGGTGAGCTGGTCATAAAGGAGGAAGAAGCCTCGGTTGTACGCCGGATTTTCCGGGACTACCTGCACGGGAAAGGAACCTACCTGATTGCCAAGGAGCTGACCGATGAAGGCTTCCCTACAATTCGCTCCGGTGAAAAATGGAGCGACGGAGTGGTCAGGGAGCTTCTTTTAAACCCCGTTTACTCCGGCAATCTGCTTTTACAGAAAACCTATACGACTGACGTACTTCCCTTCAAGCGAAAGCATAACAGAGGGCAAGTGCGTCAGTATTTTATTGAGGACAATCACGAACCACTCATAAAACCCGAACAGGCAGAGGCAGTCAGGGAGATCATGGAATACCGAAGCAAACAGCATGGTGTGGATTCTGAAAAATGTCAAAACCGTTATGGTTTTAGTAGCAAAATTCTCTGTGGTGAATGCGGAAGCATTTTCCGCCGTCAGAAAATTTACATCGGTAAACCCTACGAAAAAATCCAATGGTGCTGCAACCAGCATATTGAAGATAAAACTAAGTGCGGTCAGAAGGCTGTCCGTGAAGATATCCTTCAATGCGACTTTATCCTCATGTGGAACAAGCTGATCAGCAATTATACTGATATCCTGCTCCCCCTGCTTGAGGTGCTGAAAAAGATTCGGATGGATGAACGACAGGAACAGGAAATTGAAGACTGCAACAACAAAATTATGGAACTGACAGAGCAGGGACATATCCTGAGTCGGTTGATATCGAAGGGGTATGTGGAACCTGCTGTTTTTATAGAGCGCCAGAATGCCCTTGCCCTGGAGCTTACCGAAGCAAAGAAGAAAAGAAATCAACTTATGGATAACAACGGACTGGAGCAGGAGATCGCAGGAACAGAGCTTCTGCTGGAGCTCATCAAAAATAACACCGGCATCCTTGAAGCATACAGCGAGGACTTATTCTCCCAAGCGGTTGAGAATGTCATCATACGAAAAGACAAAATAACTTTCCGGCTGATCAACAAGCTGGAGCTGACAGAATCCATCGGAAAGGAGGAAGATCAGAATGGCACAGCGGCACATGCCCATCGGTTATAAACTGGTGGATGGAAAAATTCAACTGGACGATCCCAAGGCAAATGTCGTAAGACATATTTTTCAGGAGTATGCATCCGGAGCTTCCCTTCTGGACATAGCCAAAGCGATGACGGCGGCCGGACTCCCAAACGCCAACAATCAGCCCAAATGGTACCATGGAACGGTCAGCAGTATATTGGATAACGTAAAATATCAGGGCGACGAGTTCTATCCCCCGCTCATCAACAAAGAATTGTTTGAAAAGGTCCAGCGCCGTCGAGGTGAACGATGCGAAAAGCTCGGACGGAACCTACAGCTTAACAGCGCAAGCCGTCAATCGGTTTTTTCCGGTATCCTACGCTGTGGAGAATGCGGCGACGTTTACCGAAAATATGCAGAGCATTGCGGAAAGCCAACAAAACGGACCTTCTGGAAATGCAAGAGATATATCCACAAGAACAAGGTTTGCTGTTGTAACAGTTTTCTCACAGATGAACAGATCAGATCGGCATTCCTTTCAGTAGCAAATCGAATCATCGCAAACAAAAAATGTCTGGATCGAATTCCGAAAAAGGAACCCGCCGTAAATAACTTTGAATATATCAAGCTGGATAAAAAAATAAAGGAGCTGGAAGCAGAAGGACAGTATTCGTCCAAAGAGCTTCCGGCTCTTATTTTTGAACGGGCAAAAGCCTTTTACAAAACATCTCGTGTCGATGATGCCGCCCATAATACTGAAAAGATGAGGCAAGCATTTTCCGACCGGATGCCTCTCCATGGATTCGACGAAGAACTGTTTCAGACAGTCATCCGACAGATCACAGTACATAAGGATGAGAAATTGACCTTCGAGTTTATCAACGGGCTGACGCTGGAGGCCAAATACTGATTTTTATAAATCACTGAAGAAAGGATGGAACGAAAAATGGCTAAGTCAAATAATACGCAAAAAAACGAAAATCCTTTAAAAGCTGTTTTTTATATGAGGGTAGGAAGTATAGAACAATTAAGCCCTGAAGCGCAGAAAGAATACCTAGGCAAAAAAACAGAAGAAATGAAAAAGGAAGAATTCAGGAAAGGAGATAACTAAGATGCAGACTGCGGCAGCGAAAAAAAAGAATATATCGATTATCCCCCCACAGCCGGAATACGACCGGAGTATCAAGGTACAGTTTAAAGCCCTGCGGGTCGCTGCCTACTGTCGCGTCAGCACTTTGCTGGAACAGCAGGAAGGCAGCTATGAAGCTCAGATATCCTACTATACTGAGAAGATAAAGAGCAATCCCAATTGGAAGATGGCCGGCATTTATGCTGATGACGGAAAATCCGCAACCAACACGAAAAAACGTGATGATTTCAACGCTATGATTGAGGACTGCCTCGCAGGGAAGATCGATATGGTCATCACAAAATCCGTCAGCCGCTTCGCCAGAAATACAGTGGACTGCCTCCAGAATATCCGTAAACTCAAAGAGAAGAATGTCGCCATTTTCTTCGAAAAAGAGGGAGTAAACACTCTGGAGGGGTCAGGAGAACTGCTGATCACAATTTTAAGCAGCCAGGCGCAGGAGGAAAGCCGGAACCTGAGTGAAAACACCCGCTGGGGTCTGGTCAGACGCTTCGAGAACGGAATCATGTCAATTAACCACAACAAATTTATGGGATACACGAAAGATGAAAACGGAGATCTGGTCATCGTACCGGAGGAAGCTGAAATAGTCAGACGAATTTTCCGCCTCTTCCTCGAAGGAAGCAGCTATGTCCAGATCGCGAAGATTTTAGAGAGCGAGGGTATACTTACCGTAACCGGCAAAAAGGAGTGGTGCCCCAGCGTGATCGACCAGATGCTCGAAAATGAAAAGTACATGGGTGATGCCCTTCTTCAGAAGACCTACACGGTAGATTTCCTCACAAAAAAACGAGTGAAAAACCAGGGCATCGTTCAGCAGTATTACATACAGGACAATCATGAAGCGATTATCCCAAAAGAGCTTTTTTACCGGGTACAGGAGGAAAAGGCCAGGAGGGCAAGCCTGTGCAAATCTGCGGCAACAAGGCGGGCTAAAAAAGAGCAAAGCAAGTACAGCTCGAAATACTCTCTATCCGACATTATGATCTGCAAGGAATGCGGACAACCATACCGCAGACAGGTCTGGTCAAAGAACGGTCAGAAAAGCGCCGTATGGCGTTGCGAAAACCGCCTGAAGAACGGAACCAAACACTGCAAACACTCTCCAACGCTGAAAGAGGACGTTTTGAATGAAGCAATTATGACAGCCATTAACAACGTCGTTGAAAACCGGGGTGATTTTGTAGGCGCCTTCCGGGAAAACGTAATACAGGTAATCGGGAGTTATTCCACCAAGAATGTACCCACCGAATATGACGAACAGATCACAAAACTGCAAGGTGAAATGCTGACTTTGATTGAGGAAAACGCAAAGATGGGTTCGATCACCGAGGATTTTGACGAACAATATCATAAGATTGCGGAGCAGATCAAGGAGCTCAAGCAAAAGAAACTGGATAGCATCCGAGATCAAAAACGGGCTGCAGATTTTCAGCAGAGGGTCAGCGATATGGACACCTGCCTGAAAAAGGTATCCTGTTCGGTTCGGGACTTTGATGACGATCTGGTGCGCAGACTTCTGCAAGGAGTTAAAGTTATAAACGAGGATACACTTGAAATACAGTTTAAGTCAGGGATCGTCATGAAGCAGAGAATACCCTACTGCAACTAACATGTTATGTCCAACATAGAGGCAGAAACGATAAAAATTTTTGCATAGGGGTTATCCTTTTCTAAAAACAGATGATGTTTTGACCACTTTTTTGTGTAGCTCCAAAATTATCGGATTATTATCTATCATCAATATCCAGTTTTTCACAAGATATACGTCTTTTTTAAACCATCCTTTGCATAAGCGCAAGGGGTTAATAAACGGCTAAAAGCCAATATTTAGACAAAATTCCCGTGCATAACTGTTTACTGAATATGATGTTCACAATAAATAACGAAAACCTGCCTCAAGGGCAGGTTTTGTTCAATATCTTTAATCAGATTCTACAGGGTATCAATAATCACGCCGCAATCATATAAATCTCATCTACAATGGGCATATTGATGTACTGGACCCTTCTGTTGAAACTAATAAATATTGTTTTCCGGTTTCTGTGTCCTCTAAGATGCAGATCATATAAGCTTGATCATCTTGCGAGTAGATAATTCTAAACCGTTGATTTTTCATTTGGATCACCTCACTATTCAATTTGCTCCTATTTGTTCCTTAAACAGTCTGCTGTGATCTGCTCAATGATGGGGATACAATTCCGATAAAAGCAGGCATATTCTGCCATTATCTCAATCTGATCGTTGAGCAGTTCACACTGACCAAATACATTTTTATTCTTCATTGCGTTGATTAAGTAGGCGCATAGCAGCCCCGTCAGCGTTTTTCCCCTAGCTTATCGACGGCTGCCTTAACAGCTTTCCTTTTGGGTTTCATCCCCCAAAATACAACATTCATCACAACTACAACCATTGCTATTACGAACATAGAAACCCAAAATCCTATGTTAATGCCAAACCACTGTGTTGTACCAAAAAGATTCATCCAAATATGATTCAAGTTCATCGTCATGCCCCTTTCTTTTAAAGAAGATCACCGTAATGCCGTATATATGCCTTTTTCAGACTCGTGGCCAGCACCATGTACAACGCGATACATGGAATCAGATATACAAAGTATGAGGCCGGAAGCGGGAGAAATCCGAGCGTTCTTCCAAAAGTGGTAAAAGGAATAACCGTTACGATTGCAATGCCAGCAAAGGTAAGTAGCGTAAGCGTAACGGAAGCGCGGCTTTGGATGAACGGAAGTTTTGGCGTACGGATCATGTGAATCACCATGGTCTGGCTCCACATGGACTCTACAAACCATCCGGCCTGGAACAGCGCCGTATAATTCGTTTGCATCCGTATTAACTCAGCACCAGTAAAGTGATTTGCTAGGTCGTTATACAGAATACCGTTGGACACAAACAGCGGGCAGAAAACAAAGTACATGAACGCATAGGTAGTCCAGTCAAATATGGAACTTGTGGGGCCAAGCCACAGCATGAAGCTTCCGACAGAAGAAGCATCCCACTTCCGGGGTTCCTTCAGGAATTCCTCATCTACGTTATCCCAAGGTATGGAAGTGCAGGACAGGTCGTAGATCAGGTTGAGAAAGATCAATTGTGCGCCCATCATGGGCAGGAACGGAAGCAGGGCAGAGGCTGCCAGTACCGAGAACATATTGCCAAAGTTGGAGGACGCCGTCATCTTAATGTATTTATTCATGTTGGCGTAGGTCTTGCGGCCCTCGACAATGCCTTCCTCCAAAACCATCAAGTCTTTTTCCAAGAGGATAATGTCTGCGGATTCCTTTGCAATATCTACTGCGGTATCCACAGAAATGCCAATATCAGCAGACTTCATTGCGGCGGCGTCGTTGATACCGTCGCCCAAGAAGCCAACGGTGTGACCATTATTGCGAAGGACGGTCACGATACGGGCCTTCTGATCCGGAGAGAGCTTCGCAAACACATCGGTGTTCTCTGCTGCCTTTGCAAGCTCGTCATCGGTCATTTGGTCAATATCGGAACCTAGTAGCAGGTTATTAACCCTCAAACCAACCTGTTTGCAAATAAAGCGGGTTACTTTGTCATTATCTCCGGTCAGAATTTTGGTTGTAACGCTATACTCCTTGAGGGCTTTGATTGCCGCATGAACGGATTCTTTTGGAGGATCAAGGAAAGCCAGGTATCCGATCAGCACCATGTCGCACTCATCTTTTACTCCAAATGCGCCAACGGGAGACGGGTTGGTTTTCTGTGCAACAGCAATTACCCGCATCCCGTCTTCGTTAAGGGTATCTACAGTCCGAATGATGTTTTCCTTTAATGCTTCCGTAATCGGCTCTACTTTGCCCTGATATTCCACAAAGGAGCAGATGGAGAGCGTTTCCTCCACGGCACCTTTGGTGACCATCTGAGTTTTGCCGCTTTTATCACTGACTACCGTGGAAAGACGGCGGCGGGTGAAATCAAAAGGAATCTCATCTACTTTTGTATAAGCTTCAGACAAATCTATGAGTCTTGGATCGGAGGCTTCCGCTTCCTCTGTCTTGCGGATGATGGCCCGATCCATCAGATTTTTATAACCTGTTTGAAAATAACTGTTCAGGTAGGCGTGGCGAAGCACACGGGTATCCTCATTACCCATAACATCTAAGTGGTACTCCAGTACCACGCGCTCCTGTGTCAATGTACCGGTTTTGTCCGTACAGAGAATATCAATGGCACCAAAATTCTGGATGGAATTCAGATTCTTCACGATAGTTTTCTTTTTAGACATGGATACAGCGCCTTTTGCAAGGCAGGTGGTGACAATCATCGGTAGCATTTCAGGGGTCAGCCCTACCGCGATGGAAATGCCGAAAAGGAGCGCTTGCAGCCAGTCACCTTTGGTAAGCCCGTTGATTACAAACACGACGGGCACCATAACGAACATAAACCGGATGAGTACCCAGGATACGGCATTGACACCCTTGGTAAAGCTGGTTTCAACAGCCTCTCCTGTAACCGAAGAAGCCATGGAGCCAAACAGGGTATCATCACCAACAGAGATAATCACTGCGGTGGCGCTGCCGCTGATCACGCTACTACCCATGAATACAATATTGGGATACTCTGTAACGGTATCAACTTGACCCTCGCTAACTGTCGCAATTTTTTCCACGGGTTCGCTTTCACCGGTCAGGGCTGACTGGCTGATAAATAAATCCTTTGCCTGGAGCACTCTTGCATCTGCGGGAATCATATCACCGGCAGAAAGATGGATGATATCACCAACCACCGCATCAACAAGGGGAATTTCCTGCCTTTTGCCATCCTCCCGGTCAACGGTGCAAGTTGTGGTAATCATGCCCAGGAGTTTTTCAGCGGCATTTCCGGAGCGTGACTCCTGCACAAAACGTAAAGTGCCGGAAATAACGACCATGGCCATGATAATGATGACTGTACGCAGGCTAATATCCTCCGGTGCGTTTTGCATAATCGGAAGGACAACATCCGTAATCGTAGATACAATGGCAAGGCAACCGAGAATTGCCGTAAAGGGGTTGATGAACGCGCCTGCCAATTTCTGCAGCAGCGTTTTTTTCTTTTCGTGAGTCACCCTGTTGTTGCCATAGGCATTACGGCTTGCAGTGACCTCTTTTTCTGAAAGACCGTCCAGGGAGGTGTTGAATTTCCGTAAAACAGTCTTTATTTTATGGGTTGCGGCGAAAGCAATTGTTTCGTTGGCTCTGTCCCTGCGAACGTGGCTCTCTGAAATTTTTCTTATAGCCGCTCTGTTTTGTTTCTTGTTCATGAGTCTATACCTCCTGATAATTTGATTCATTTGGAAGCAAGACACCAGCCTGAATAGACTTAGACTATGTTTGGCAAAACAGATAGCATGTTTTGAATTATACTAAAGTTTTGTTGGCATCTTCTTCGCCCGGGAGGGTGTATGTCTTGCGGACTTCGTTCACCACTAGTGTCGGATTCCATCTGTTTCGCCCCTTTCTTTCTAAATTATCTATATCAACGCCTCTGGCATATTTTTATGGTTCCTAAAGATCATTCCGATTTATACCGGTTTGACTTTGTGATGAAAGCTACATCAAGTCCTGTCAACACAAACCAAACTATCATGCTCCACATAAATGCAGTATTCATAAATTCAGGACTAAATCCGGATGTTAAAAAAATAGCACTGGCGACCAAAAATACGCACCCGATATTCTTGCTGAGATCATCCATGCGTATTTTGTTTTTTTCTTCTTTTGGCATCTCACGCCATGCTTTAATCCATTTTGGCCCCACTCCAATGAAAAAGGCGATACCAACCACCAGGAAGATAAGTCCGAAGGCAATGCAATGTAAATTCATAGTTTCACGCTCCTTTATTGTGTAGTTCTCTGGCGAACGGCTGAAAAGGGCATAAAAAAACCACCGCTTTTATGTTTCTCCAGCACATAACCCGTAATTTGTTTTCAGCAAAGGTTCTTCGCATTTACGGAAATGCAGCATATAGAGGAATACATAACGATGGACAAACGATCTATGGATCAATGGATAGAGATTTCTGTGCTATTCCAATAGCAGCATATCAGTTCCAGTTATAACGAACCTGTTATAACATCCATACATGTCTATTTGACTAACCGTTTTGTTTTGTCCCCTACAACTGTAACTGTCCACGAAATCTCATCTCCTTTACATTTCTTTATATTGCTCAACAGCACCTTATTAGTATAGACATAATCGAAAATAAATAATATAGCCAAATTCTTGCGATTTTCTTACCAAATAGCAAGAAAAAACGGATTGATTTTCGCTGTGGAACCGGCTGAAATCAATCCGTTTTTCTATATTCTGTCCGTAAACTTATAACCAATTCCCCAAATGGTAAGGACGTATTCCGGTGCGTCCGGGTCTGGCTCAATCTTTTTTCGGAGCTTTCGGATAAAAGCCATGATATTACTGTCCGCCATGAGGTAATCTTCTTCCCAAACCGCTTGGTAAATTTGTTCTTTGGTGAAAACCGCCCCCTTGTTCTTCGCAAGAAAATATAGAATGTCAAATTCCTTGGGCGTTAAATTGACCTCAATTCCGCCATGCAGCACTTTGCGGCTCTTGGGATGAATTTCAAGGGCACCGGCATAAATGCCATCGTCTACGACATGGACTAAATTTTCTCCAGGACCGACCATTCCCAGCATGAGGGTAGCTACTTCACCTTCCATCAAATCCTCTAATCCCTGGAGCAGCTCGTGGGAATACTTAGATTTGAGCTCTAAAGTTTTTAAGGTATCATACAGGGATTTAGCAAGGGCGGAATCCATTATGATAAAGCTTGCATTTTTCTTCAAAATGATTCCTCCTCTCTAAATCAACTCATCGTATTTAGCAATGTAGATTCGCTTTAATACGGTGGTTAATAACATATAGCTGGCAACAACAACAAGCAGGAACCCAAAATACCACGGGGGGAGAACCGTTAAGCCCAGGACATCGACCATAGGAGTAAAGGTAAGTCCCGTGAACAACAGGATGCCTATTACCGTAATCAGCATAACCGGAGCCGATGGTCTGCTTTGCAGGAAAGGTATTTTTTTCGTTCGTAGCATGTGTATAATCAAAACCTGTGTCCACATGGATTCTAGAAACCATCCGGTCTGGAAGAGTGCGATATATCGAAACTTCATGGCCGGATCGGTTAATTGCGTAAAGAGCAGTCCTCCGGTAAGCGTCGGGCAAAGGACAAAGTATAAAAACAGGAAGGTGATCACATCAAAGATAGAGCTGATGGGACCGAAAAACCGCATAAAACGTCCAAGCATTTTCCCAGACCATTCCCTGGAAGAAGAAAATACCTCCTGATCAACATGATCCCACGGCAGCACGATACAAAGGATATCATAAAGTAGATTCAAGAGCAGGATTTGAATGGCCGCTATCGGTAAAAAAGGCAAGAAAGCACTGGCACAAACAATGGAAAGAATATTGCCAAAGTTGGAACTTGCGGTTATTTTGATATATTTGGACATATTCGTAAAGGTTTTTCTACCCTCTAAGATGCCTTCTTCCAACACATTCAAATCTTTCTGCAGCAGAATGACATCGGCTACGTCTTTTGCGGCATCAACGGCGGTATCCACGGAGATTCCAACATCCGCTTCGCAGATAGCAGGAATATCGTTCATTCCATCACCGAGAAATCCTACGGTATGCCCATTATCCCGCAAGGCCGTTACAATACGGACCTTTTGGCTGGGGGTTAATTCGGCAAATACATCAGTTTTTTCCACGGCGAGCTGCAATTCCAAATCAGATAAGCCGTTTATGTCTGCTCCGGTCAGTATCTTTTCGGAGGCGATGCCGATTCTGCTGCAAATAGAGAGGGCAATTTGCTGATGATCACCTGTAAGAATTTTCGTTTTGACTTGCAGGTTCTTGAGCTTGGCAATGGACTGTGCCGCCGATTTTTTAGGTGCATCAAAGAAGGCAAGATAACCCATCAAAATCATGTTGGATTCGTCTGGCAGGGATAACGTTTTCTGATTGTCTAAGTCCTTTCTGGCGACAGCTATCACCTTCATGCCGTCTCCCAGCATTTCATCCACCACAGCGGCAACGCTGCTTCTTCCATCTTCTGAAATGGGTTGGACGGTTCCTTGATACTCCACAAAAGCGCAGCGGGAGAAAACTGCCCCCACATCACCCTTCATAACGAGCTGATGATTTCCATTATCGTCTGCGATGAGCGTACTGACATATTTGCGGGAATAATCAAATGGGATTTCATCTGCTTTGTGGTACTGTCTAGCTAAATCCTCATAGTATTCATTTTTCCCCGGCATGTTCCGGCATTTCAAAATAGCATTATCAATGGGATTTTTCACACCAGAGTGGTATAAGCTGTTTAAATAGGCAAAACGAAGCACTTCGTTACTTTCATTGCCAAGAATGTCCATATAGTATTCCAATACTATGGCTACATTGGTCAGTGTTCCCGTTTTGTCCATACAAAGAACATCCATGCTTCCGAAAACCTGCATGGCATTGATATTCTTGATAATCGTTTGTTTTTTGGACATGGAAATACTACCCTTAGCCAGACAGGTCGTGATGACCATAGGCAGCATCTCGGGGGTCAGTCCAACCGCTACAGATAATGCAAAAAGGAATGATTCCATCCAATTGCCTTTTGTAATGCCAGAAATGATAAAGACAATAGGAACCAACACAGCCATAAACCGCAACAAGACCCATGCAATCGAGTTTGCACCTTTTTCAAAACTGTTGGACGTAAGGGCATTGGGCTGAATAAAATTACCGTATAGTGTTTCTTTTCCAACGGCCAATACAACACCTTCGCCTTTTCCACTGATCACAGTCGTTCCCATAAAGACAAGATTTTCATATTGTGAAAAAGCCATTTGCTCCGTATATTTATGTTGTCGACTGTTTTTTTCCAGGATGCCGCTTTCACCGGTGATGGCGGATTGAGAAACAAATAAATCCCTGGTATTTGTCAGGCGCATGTCCGCGGGTACGCGATCACCTGCGGATAAATAGATAAGATCGCCTACCACTAGATCTTCGGCAGGTACTTTGATAATGACACCATCTCTTTTTACATTGACATGGGTATGCACCAGTCGGTCCAATTGATCGTAGGCATGTTTAGCCCGAATCTCCTGGATAAAACGAACAGTACCACTAACGAGAATCATCACGATTATAATGATAACCGTTGTGACGTTCTTATTGAAATTGTTCGTACGCCATATATCCGTTACAAAGGATACAATTGCCAACACGAACAGAATAATGGTAAACGGGTTAATAAAGGCCCTGCGAAGTCGAAACCATATGGTATCCGATTTTCTGGAAACGATATTATTGTCCCCGTATTTTTTCTTCATTTCCTCGAGTTGCTCCAGTCGGAGCCCGTTTCGTGAGATACCTAAATCGTTATAAAGAACTGTCGTATCACTATGAGCGTATTTTTCCATACGGTCGTTTAATAATGAAGCTTTATTCAAAGTGATACCTCCTTCATTAAAATCTTGTTTTAACTATTTTGTTTCAATATTATACCATGTTTTTATTTGTTGAAAAACTGCTAATCCTGTGGGGCGAATTTCATCAAGCCTCTGGAATAATAGATATCGTCCTCGTCGTCAATAATCTAACATAAGCTATCAACTTAGTAAAAATAACATGAATGTAAATAACGTAAAGATCAAAGCAAATTGACAACTACTATTCCAGAACCATATAATTATAGAAAATTGTAACGAATAAAACCTTCAAACGCAAGGAGTATTTGAGGGTTTTATTGCTTACAATTTTTGAACTATGAGATCAAAAGTGTTAAGCTATGTACAACCATTTGATGTCAAACAAAAATCTCCGGCATACAAATTTGAAAAAAGTGCTATGCTTTGCCCGAAAAAATTGAATCCAAGGGGCAATTTTCTCAAGAGGATACCCTTCCTCCAAGGGGGTACCAGCTTCAAGTGGCATCTTTTTTGACCGTTCAAGGCACGTGGAGGCTATTGTGTTGCTACAACGCCAAACTACCTAGAAATCCTTAATTTCCGGTACTTCTACAAGCATATCGTGTTTGTGGGAGAAGGCGAAAAAATAAGAAATAAGATCATCAAAAAGTACATCCGGGTTTCTGTGGTTATCGATATGGAGTGTGTAGACACAAAAAATCAGCAGATAGAAGATTGGGATTTTTAAAGAAAAGTATTTTTTAAGATGAATTAGACGTTCAATTTTGCATTGGACGTCTATTTTTTATTTCAAAAAGGAGGATATAATTTTATGGAACAAAGCACCGGCATGATTATAATCTGCTTTATGAATCTCAAGGGGGGCGTGGGAAAAACGACACTTGCTACGCACGTCGCTTGCGCCTTGGATGAACTAGGAATTAAAGTCCTTTTCATCGACAACGACAAACAAGGAAACGCCAGCCGCTTTTTTCAAGCGGAGACAGAGAATACTTTATCCGAAGTTTTAGCTGGCAGCATTTCGGCAGCACGGGCAATTCAAAAAACGGCATATGAAAACATTGATATTATTTCAGCCGATATGGGACTAGCTGCAGTGAATTTTGACATTATGCTTTCCGATAAGTATAAAAACCGTAATCAAAAGTTTTTACTTAAAGAAGCATTAGAACCGGTTCGCGCCCAATATCAGTTTTGCATCATTGATAATCCGCCGGACATCAATACCAGCGTCTATAATGCCTTAATGATCGCCAATGAAGTTATCTTCGTAACGACACCGGATTGCTACGCACGCGATGGCATGGACTTAATGCTCGGGCAACTGCAGGCGGCAAAGAATGATCGAATAGCAATGGACCAAGGATATAATGAATTTTTGCCGGACCGGCGCCTTCATTTCCGGGGTTGTGTGCTAAACAAGTATACGCCCGATGCCGCTTCGATATTAGAAAGTCTTCGAAAGAAAATGCCCACTTTTTCAACTACCATTCGTTTAACCAAAATAGGAGCGAAACGCTTGAGGGAAGCAGCAGAGCGTGGAATTTCCGTGCAAACACTTTCGCCAAGTTGCGGGTTCTCGCGGGATTTTAAGCACTTTATGGAAGAGTTGCTCTACACGCAAGAAAGTGGGAAGCGCTGATGGCAAAAAGAGCTCTTGATATGAATGCGTATTTCAATCGGGCATCACAAAGTCCGGAGATACTGCCGGAATTGGTACACATGCTTGAGATGTCAGCACTCGTTGTGAATAAGCAAAACTTTTATAGCATCTTAGATATAGAAGTTTTAGCGGCGGATATTCTGCGCAACGGGATTCGGCAGCCGCTCGAAGTGGTGATGCAGCAGGATGGGGTCACCTATCGCCTGATTTCGGGGCATCGGCGGCTTGCCGCTTTACAGTATCTAAAAGATCATGGAGAGTCCGTTCCGGAGAAAGTCCCGTGCATCATACGTCGTTTCGAAACAGAGAAAGACGAAATTGAAGCCATCATTTCGGCCAACTGCCAACGCGACAAAACCATAGAAGACGAAATCAATGAACTGAAATATTTACAGCCGATTTTCCGTGAACGCTTTGAAAAAGAGAAGCCAGGCGGGAAGTTCCGCGCATATTTTGCCCGCCAGTTAGGAGTGTCCGAGTCAACGCTGAAAAGAAAGCTGGAGCTATTGAAGCTTTCACCGGCACTCTTGAATCGTCTAAAAGAAGGAAAACTGCCGTTATCGGCAGCGTATGAATTAACCGGCTTATCGCCGGAAGAGCAGGAAGAGGCGGAACATTCCCTGCCGGAAGACGCGAGTGTGCAGGCGGCAATTGAGGTGAAAGAGGAAATCAGGGTGCAGAAGGCGTCGGTGTCGTCAACCCTGGAAGAAGCTGCTGGTGAGGAGGAGCTTGCTGTAGAAGGGGAAATGGTAGGTATTCTTGACAGCAAGAAAAGCAGGAAAAAATCTTCACCAAAGGCCGAGAGTTCTTCCCAAGAGGAATCTGGCGGCGTTTCCCCTATCCATGCCAATCAACCGCTGCCAAACGATCTTCATGAACAATTTGCAGCGGCCGTTTCTGAAACAGATGAAGTCGATAGTATGACAAAGGAACAAATCGAAACAGCGGATTTTCACAGACTGTCCGTTCAGATGCAAAAAAAGAGCATCCTTTGGGTGGCGGATTTTTGCCGCAATCAGATGCGGCAGACAGCCGAGCGTTTGGTGGAAGAAAAAGATACCTCGAAACAGACTGTGGGCAGAATTGCAGTATGGAAAGAATTGCTTTCGCATCTTGACAGTTTAGAAAAAAAGATAGTGGGATAAAGTGTTAGGTATTGACGGCAGAATTTCTGCCGTTTTTTTATGTACTAAAGGAGGGAGTTCCGTGGAGAAACCAAGTCGGGAAGAATTGGAATTTGTAATTGCTGCGCTACAAGAGAAAATTCTGGTGTTGGAAACAGAGTTAAACGAGCGTGGTGTATTGGCTGTTGAACAAATTGTTGAGCCGAAGGATTATAGAGATATGAAAGCCCATGTTGAGAAACTAGAGCAAGAAGTTGAGGCCCTGCGATATATCCTGTCCTTTTCCGGCGTTCAGTCACTGGACATGCTGGCGACTGATTTTCTCTCGATTTTACAAACTCGCCTTAAACAAATCGCTGTAGAATTTGGGAACTTTCCCGTGGGTCTAGAGGAGCGAAATATACTGAAGAAGATCATTCACAGCCTGCATAGCGGCGCCCGCCAACTCGATCAGTTGCTCAAGTAGGAGGTGCTTAGCATGACATTAGCAAAGAAAATTCGCAACTTACGGGAAAAAAACGGCTACAGCATTTCTAAACTTTCCCGGCATATAGGTATCGACCGCACGAGTATTTACCGGTGGGAGGAAGGAATAACAACACCAACATTGGCCAGCCTTACGCTGCTTGCGCAATTTTACGGGATCGACGTGCGCAAGCTCCTAGAAGATAATGAGCTAATTGATTTACGGTTGCTGGTTAAAAATCTCGAAGCACGTGTAGAAAAACTTGAGCGGAAAGGGGAGGGGCCATGAGTATCATCCGGGTAGAAAAACAACGGAAATACACTTGTGTAAGCAATGTTCCTTTGCAGGATGCCCGCCTGTCCCTTAAAGCGCGTGGGCTTATTACCTATTGTCTGAGTTTGCCCGACAATTGGACGTACAGTGTTAGTGGGCTAGTGAAAGTGATTGGCAGTGAAGGGAAAAGCTCTATTCAGTCGGCACTGCATGAATTGGAGAATTGCGGTTATCTCATACGCAGGCGTTTGCATGATAAAAATGGCAAATTTACTGGCACAGAATATGTCCTTTACGAAGAGCCGCAAATACAGGCGAAACAACCATTTACCGAAAATCAGTCAATGGTTGTTTCGAAGGAAAATGAACCATTTACCGATTTTCCGTCAACGGTAAACCCGTCAACGGAAAAACCGCCGACGGCTAAACCGTCAACGGAAAATCAGCCACTACAAAATACGTATTCTACTAAACAAGAAAACAAGAAAATACACACACAACAAAGCGATGCCGGTGTGTTTTCTGGTGATGAAAACAATGGGCAAGGAGAAAAGGCTACGAGCATAGCTGTTCCACTAGAGCAGCTTGTAGAAATCGCAATGCGGTGCCGTATTCCGGAAGAAAGCATTGGAAAACTTCTCAAACGCTATCCGCGCGATAAGATCCACGTTCAACTTCTCTATCTGGAATCACAAAAGGGGAAGGTGCATAACCCTGTTGCCTGGCTGTTTCAGGCATTAAAACAGGATTATGATACACCACTTCCAAAGCCAAAGTCTATAGTCGTTCAGCCGCCGCCACTACCGCCGCTGCCAGAGCCGAGTCACGGACCTCTTTCACCGGAATTTCAGGCAATGCTGGATAGAATACATAAGTTAATGGCAGGTAATGAGAGAGAAAAAAAGGAGGAAGACGGATGAACCTATTTCTTGTCAGGGGAAGATTATTACGCATGATTGCGGATTACTATGCATTGGAAAAAATACGTAACTTAGAAAAAGCTTTGACGTATGTGGAAAGAAAGCTCAATCAACCACGCCTTATTTTTAAGCTGCGTCAGGAAATTGTTCAACGAAAAGCTGATGCCGCCTTAGTTGCAGCCATGATTATGCTGATGCCTAAAGAAAAACAAGAATTCTTCCGCTTGCGCTATCAAAAAAAGATGCCGCTTGTTTTTGTTGCGCCTAAACTTTATATTTCGCCTAAAGTTGCCGGCGCATGGAATGCGGAAATTCTGGAACGTCTTTATGTTCTGCGGGAAGGTATCGTAGGGGAGTTTATCCTATCCCCGCAGGCACTCTGCGCAGTTGAAAGCTATCTCAATACGATTTTAGATTTTTTTCTGATGGAGGAAATGAAATATGCTGATCCTGCCTATGTCAGGCAACTGGAAGCCAGAAGGGCTTTTCTTTTGCAGTTGCGACTATATATGGAGCAGTATTTGGAGAAAGTAAATGCAGAGGAACGCCAACTTTTGCTTTCTTGGTGCAATGATCCATGCCTCACCTATGTGGAACTTGCTAGACGATTTTATGTGTCAGAATCAACGGCGGGACGATATGTACTACGCTTTAAGGGAGCGATGTTTATTTTTTGGGAAGCATTGCGCAAAGAAAATGCAGTGAAAGTGCTTTCTGGACTTTGCTGAATCTACTAACGAGATACTTTGATAGAGAAGGGCAAATTTTTTGAAAGTAAGCCACTGCCAGTATAATCGAAACATAAAGGAGCCAGTAAGCATCTGGTATTCCATAAATAATCAGTTGCTTATTGGCCTGCCTCTAATGCTACTGGTTAAAAAAGATTACTGTCTGATGTATGGCGTAATTACAGGGTATTGAACTTTTCATATTTAGGAAACTGTGTAATAATGTTAGTAAGTGGCAATTGGTTGAAAGGCGGCATAATAAATGACGTTGTTCACAATTGGATCAGGTAAGAAATCTGCTCGTGAATTTTTCTCACTTTTGCAAATGAATAATATCAAACGAGTATTGGACATTCGGTTAAGCAACACTTCGCAATTAGCTGGTTATACAAAAAAAGCTGATTTTGAATATTTTCTTAAAGAAATTGCTGATATTGATTACTACCATATGCCAGAACTAGCACCTACGGAAGAACTGTTAAATGCGTATAAAAGTAAAGAGGTAAGCTGGCAGGAGTATGAAATAGAGTATATTAGAATTATCACAGCAAGAAATCCATTAGCGAAGTTAACTATCACGTTTTTTGATAAAGCATGCCTTTTGTGTAGTGAACCTACCGCAAAACAGTGCCATCGCCGTTTGCTGGCGGAATACATAGCCGACAGCTTGCCCGATTGGAAGATCGTTCATTTATAACACTATCATGTTTAAAACGTCTTTACATGTAACTGGAAGGAGAGGGGACAGTGGACTCAAAGCAAAAGCTTTATACAATTGGCCATTCAACAGTTGCCAATACATTTTTCCTGAAACTCCTTCGCCAGTATGAGGTTAATTGTATTGTGGATGTACGGAGTGTTCCTTTTAGTCGTCATGCTCCGCAGTTTAATAAAGATGAGCTAAGTAAGTTTCTACGGAAAAATACAATTAAATACGTCAGTATGGGGCAGGAGTTTGGCGCACGGCGCGATGATTTAACTTTATATACTGAAGCTGGCTATTTAGATTTTGAAAAGACGCGCAAGTCGAGTCTGTTTCTACATGGAGTAGAACGTATCGAAAAAGGAATGCATAGTGGCTTTTCAATTGCGTTAATGTGTACGGAAAAGATGGCCATTGAATGCCATCGCAGTATCCTAATTGCAAAAAAGTTTTATGATATGGGATACGATGTATATCATATTCAGCATGATGAAAATTCATATACACATAAGGACTTGGAGCTGGAATTGGTAAAACACTATTTTCCCAATCGAAATGCCATTAATATGTTTGTCGGGGCGGAAGAAAATGCATTAAGTTTTCAGGAAATGGTGTTAGCCGCTTACCGTTATCATAATGCAGAAATTGGATATAAAATACATGAAGAAACGGAGACAGTGCATTTGTAAGAAAATTAGGGGGCGCTTAGCTTGGATAAACAAATTATTCTTCTGGCTAAGTCAAAAAAGATGGGACATTATTGCACGGCAGGAATTGATATTGCCACTGGTGAATGGATAAGAATTGTATCGGAAGATGCCTCGATTCAGCATGCGGTGTGCGAGTGCCATATGCGGTATGAGAGTGGAGCAGTTCCTCAAGTGTTAGATATCATTAACATTGGTTGTCAACGTCACTCGCCCAATGAATATCAAAACGAAAACTATGTGTTGAATCCTTCCTGCACCTGGGAGAAAATAGGGCAAGCATCCATTCAGGACGTCTTGCGAATACATCCTATTGATAAGCATAACGCACTATTTTACAACTATAACCATAAAGTTAGTCATGAAGTAATTCAACAAACTGAAAGCTCTTTGCGCTATTCATTAGCTTTAATTGACCCGGATAATGTGAAGATTCTTATTGAACCCAAGCAATATAACGACGAAAAAAGTATTAAAGTACAATTTTGGTATAATGGTAGTTGGTATAAATACATACGTGTAACAGATCCGGAATTTTTAGCTAGATATTCTTCCTATGATTATGGTGTGTATGCCTTGTCTGACGATGTTTTGTTTGTGATGAGTCTAGGTGATGCTTATAGTAACGAGAATAGTCATTATAAGCTGGTCGCTACAGTTTTAGAAGCATACTGATTTCAACGATGGCATTGAAGAAGGCAGTATCCTGGATGACAGTAATTATTTGAATCGTAGTTATTTGATAGCGAACTCTCGGACAAGCTCCGGGAGTTTTTCGTTTCCACTGAAAAGAGCAGACGGAAACAGCGAGGCGGTGGCTTTGTTCGTGAAACCAACTTAACAAACTTACAATTTCTAACCGTTGAAAGGCAGGAATCCGACAAATTTGCGGACTTCTGCCTTTTTTATTTGAAACAGTGCGTAAAGAAACATGCAGGAAAAGGGTGCGCCGGCCTCTGCCGCTTTTTATTAAGCTGAAGCGGAAAGGAGGATGCGCATGCGAAAACTGTCCCGCCGAAAATGCGTCTTGACACTTTGCTTCTGGCTAGTGCTGGCATTGCCGTTTTTGTTCCGGCAGCAGATGCCAAGTCTGTTTATCCGCAATGATACGGAATCGATGCCACTAGGCTTCTATGTCATCTTAACAGATCGGCCCCTAAAAGCAGGAGATATTGTTGTCATTACGCCGCCCCAAGAACTTTGGCAGCTGACCAAAGATCGCGGCTGGACCAAGGGGGAACGGTACTGGCTAAAGGAAGTAGCCGCAGTTGAAGGCGATACCTACACCATTACCGATACCGGGATTTACATTGACGGCCGGTATGCCGGCGCGGTTGCGGCCGTAGACCGGCAAGGGCAAGCTTTACCGCAGCTTCGCGGTACTTTTCAGGTAAAACCAGGCTATTTCCTGCCATTGGCAACGTACCGCCCCACTTCCTTTGACGGCCGTTACTTCGGCGAACTGCCGCTTTCTGCAGTCCATAAGCATGTGCATCCTCTTTTCACAATGAAACTTTTGGAGGTGTTTTATTGATGGACAAGAGGGCAAGGAGAGGCATAAGGCAGGGAGGGCGCAGTACGTGAAGATCCGGGAATTTTTTTTCGAACCGAAACAGTACGCCAACAGTTCAACGCCAAAAACGCCCTTTGACCAGGCGAAAGAAGAATGGGACAGGCGCGAAGGCCATATTGTTGTGCAAAATTACAACCTGCGCCGCCTGCTGCTGCTGTCGTGGCTGGTCCTGCTGGTGATCTCGGCCGGACTTGTGGTGCAATCACTAAAATCAAGCGTGGTTCCATATGTCGTTGAGGTGGACAGCACAACCGGCGTGGTACGGAATGCCGGGCTGGCCGAAGCGCAAGCGTACACGCCGCAGGCAGCGGAACTGAAATACTTTCTCTCGCAGTTTATTCGTAATATCCGCTCCCTGCCGCTCGATCCAGTCGTATACAAAATGAACATGGAAGCGGCATACGGATTTTTGACCAAGCAGGCGGCCAACAAGATGAGCGTGCAGCTGCAAAATGAAAATCCGCTGGAACACTTCGGCAAAGAAACCGTGCAAGTCAAAATCGGCAGCATGCTGGCAATGACGGACGGCAGTTCATCGTATCAGATCCGCTGGACGGAAGACCATTATGATATTGCTTCCGGGAAAAAGACCAGCATTCCGATGAACGGTATTTTCACCATTCGCCTGCAGCCGCCGCGACAGCAGAAGGAACTGGAAATTAACCCGTTGGGCATTTTTATTGCCGACTTCAATTGGACCCAAGAAGGCGTGAAGGGAGAATAAGGCATGAAGCTTACAGGTCGTCAGCTTGCTATAGTTTTCAGTCTGCTGTTGTCTTTTCCCAGCACAATGGCTGTTGTCTCGGCGGGGGCTATCGAGATTCCCCCAGCGCCGCCGATGTTTTCCTACGGGGAGTTTTACGACGCGGCCGATACCAGGGAGTTAACCAAGAAGATATTTTCCTATAATCCGGCGAGCGTCTATACCATCTATTGCCGTCCCGGTTACTTGACGGATATCGCTCTCTATCCCGGTGATCAGGTGCTCTATATCGCGGCGGGCGATACGGCGCAATGGGGAGTAGATGTAAATACGGCGCAGGATACGCCGCATATCTATGTCAAACCGCTCAACACGGCTGTCCAAACGAATTTGATTGTCAATACCGACCGGCATCGGTATCACTTAATACTGACGGCGGCGGACTGGCATAATCCCATCATCACCTGGGAGTATCAAACCGAGGAAGCAATCGCCCGCTATGAAGCCGACAACCGCGCCAAACAACAATTGCCGCTGCTGCGAAACTTCCAATTCCGTTATGAGGTGCGGGCGCAGGGCAAGAAGACGCCTGGGTGGCTGCCGCGCGATGTATGGGACGACGGCAAAAATACCTATATCCGCCTCGGTGATACCCAAAAGGAACTGCCGATTCTGTTTGCGCTCAAGGAAAAAGGCCGGACTGCTCCGCTGCAGTATAAGCACGAAGGTGAATACTTTGTGGTAAACGGCATCCTGGATCAGGCTCGCCTGCAGAGCGCGCAGGGCGAAAAAGTGGACATTGTCCGGCGGGCGAACAAGGAAGGCGGTGCATCCTGATATGCTGAAAAAATTGCGGGAATTTATACAGCAATTGCGGGCGCGGCTGAAACGGCAACCGCCGCCGGAGGCGGCAGCCGCCAAAGAAGCGGAGGTAACCACGAAAGCAGAAACGGCCAAAAGCCGTACGGTTAACAAGAAGAAAGTGTACCTGCTTTGTATTCTGTTATTGGTTTCGTTCATCGGCTCCTTTTTTGCCTTTTCCAAGGATACGGCCAAGCCCAAGAAAAAATCGGTTGAGACGGCGGACACAAAGCTGGCGGCGCCGCTGCTGGCCGCTGATTACAGTGACTTGGCACGGCTGGCGCAAAAAGACGCGAAGCCAAAAGTGCCAACGGGGAACGGAACGCCCGCTCCCGGCCGGCAGCAAGCGCCGCTGGGCAGGGAGAACGAACCGCCGGCCAGGACGGTATATCAGACAGCCGATCCGGGAATCCGGCCGACGTTACCCGGCGATATCCGGGCACAGGAAACGGAGGAGCGGAACGCGGCGGAGCGGGCGCAAGCCGTACAGGAAAAAGCATGGAGCTCGGCAATTGCCTTTACCGTCAGGAAGGAAGGGCAGGAGGGCGGCGCTGCGGAACCGCGCGCCAATACCTACCAGGCGGCACGGAAAAACACGCTGGTCACTGGTACCATGCTGCCGGCCATGCTCATCAGCGGCATTAATTCCGACAATGGCGGGCAGGTGACGGCGCAGCTCACCGCCGACGTCTATGACTCGCTGTATGGCAGTACGCTCTTAATTCCCATGGGTACACGGCTGGTAGGCAACTATGAAGGCGGGGCCAAGCTGGGCGAATCCCGCGTGAATATCCGCTGGAACCGGATGCTGCTGCCCAACGGGGCCTCCTATCAAATGACGGATAGCCTCGTAACCGCGGGAGTGGACGGCTATCCGGGCATCCTGGGAAAAGTCGATACCCATGGCGACCAGGTTGTTTCGGCCGGTCTGGTGACAACAGCGCTCGGCGCGCTTGGTTCGATTGCCGCCGGCAATACCTCCAGCGGCGACAACGACAGCGCTTCGAATCTTGCCGCGCAGGGGGCGGCAAGCAATTTGCTCAATACGGCGGGCAAGCTCATGGACCAAGAAATGAGCCGCATGCCGACCATTACCGTGGAACCGGGGACCACCTTTTTCTTGCGTGTCGCCGATATGCTGCCGCTCCGGCCCTATGAAGGCTAAACGATGGAGGAACCCAAGAAAAGGCGGTTCCTGATACTCCTGGGTACGGTCGGCGTGGTCATGCTGCTGGTTGCCTGGCTGACTACCCAGTGGTTTGCCCGGCGCTTAGACTATGATCCTCTGTTAGGCTGGGCGTTTCCCCTTAATGACGGCACTAAACTCTATTTCCCCTGGGATATTTTTATCTGGCGCTGGAAATTTGCCGCCGTAGTGCCGCATTTGTCGGCGCTGGCCGGAAAGTATCTGCTGCTGGGCCTGATGGGCAGCGTGGCCTTAAGCTTTTTCCTTGAAAGCAAGCTCAGGCCGTTGGATTCGCACGGCAGCGCCGACTGGGCCGGCCGCAGCGACGTCAAGAAAAGCGGCCTCTGCGTCAAAGAGGGCGTCATTTTAGGCCGCAATCCCTATACCAAGAAATATCTGTTTCACGATGGACCGGAACATATTCTGCTGCTGGCGCCGACGCGCAGCGGTAAGGGCGTCGGCGTGATTATCCCGACCTGCCTTGTCTGGAAACACTCAATGCTGGTAACGGACGTAAAGGCGGAAAACTGGAATTTCTCTGCGCCCTATCGCCGGCATGTGCTCAAGAACCGGGTGATTAAATTTGAGCCTGGCTGCATCGACGGCACCGGCGCCAGATGGAACCCGCTGCTGGAAATCCGCTACCGGACGGTGCGCGAATTCGGCGATGTGCAAATCATCGCCGACATGCTCGCCAATCCGGACGGCAAGGATATCAGCGGCGACGGCGCGCACTGGGTTATAACGGCATCCTCGCTGATGCGCACCGTGATTATGCACATCCTCTACAAAAAACATCAGGAAGGTAAACTGCCGCCGACGATGATGGAAGTTGCCACCTTCCTGTCTTTGCCCCACAAAGCCATTATTGCGGAAATGAAAGTCTATCCCCATATTGCGCCGGCAGAATTCCTGAGCGATACCAATGTTCTTGATGAGATTTACAGCCTGCCGGGTACGCCGTATATTGATATCGGCAACTGGAAACGGGAGGTGGCGGACAGCTTGGAAGACCCGGCGGCGAAACGTGCCGTCGAAGCGCTGAAAACACTGCCGGACGTACGCGCCTATATGCAAGAACGGTATCACGAAAATCCGGAAATTTTTACGCAAATGCCCTATGCTGAACTGCTCGTTCATCCGAAGGTGCTGGAGGGCGCACGGGAGATGGGGAACCGGGAGGAAAAGGAAGAATCCAGCGTTCTCTCGTCGGCAGTCAAAGCGTTTTTGCTGTATCGCAATCCCGTTATCGCCAAAAATACCGGCGCCAGTGACTTTAGAATCAACGACCTGCTCCGGCCGGATTACCCGGTATCAATCTTTCTCGTTACCGCGCCGGGCGACCTGGACACGATCAAACCGCTGTTTCGTTTATTTATGAACTTCGTTATTAAACGCAACGTAGAAAAAATGGATTTTGGCAGCAAGCAGAAACAGCGCTGCCTGCTCCTGTTTGACGAGTTTCCCCAGTTCGGGCGCATGGATTCGGTGGAGCTGGGGCTGGCGGTCATGGCCGGGTACGGCCTGAAAGCGCTCTTGATTGCCCAGGATATCCACCAATTGAATAAAGCCTATACGAAGGATAATTCCATTATTGCCAATTGCCATGTGCGGGTGTTCTATACTCCCAATGAGGATGGAACGGCGGAAATGCTCAGTAAATCCCTGGGGAAAAAGACGATCCGCGTGGACAGCAAGAACAGCGGCCAGGGCCTTGGCACCGCGTCGTATACAACCTCCGAAACCGGACGCGAATTAATGACGCCCGATGAAGTCAAGCGGCTGCCCAAAGAACAGGAGCTTGTTTTTGTCGCGCAAACCCGGCCGATTAGGGCCGAAAAGCTCTTTTATTTCAAAGAGAAATTCTTTATGAACAAGATTGAAAGCTGCGGGCAGGCGCAGGCTTTGAACCTGCATTCCGATACGGCCAGTGCCGTCCGCTCTTATGAGGACCTCCTGCCGCCGGGCCTGCAGGTGCCGACAGCCGACAGCGCTCTGGCCAGGCAGGAGGAACTGGCTGACCTGGAGGGCAAGCAGCACGAACTGGGGGGATGGCTGGACGTGTCCTATGAAGCCGTAAAGATGCTGGATCGCTTAGACGACGCTGCCGTCGAAACAACAGCCGCCGCAGCAATCGTGCCGGCTGTTAGAGACGAGTATCGATTTATCGAATAACCGGGGAGGAACGTTTATTTGACCAAACAAAGCCGGACCGAAGCCACATTGTATTTTCTCCTGGGCCCGGATATCCGCGCCTACTTAGCCGATGATAATATCACGGAAGTGTATCTCAATACCAATTCCGATGAGATTTGGATCGACACCAAGGACCGCGGCCGAGTGGCCACCGGAAAAATGATGGATGCCCGGACGGCGGCCAACGTCATTTACACGGTTGCCGACCTTACCGGCAAGATCTGTAATGATACGAACGAAACGCTGGCCGCCGAGTTTCAGGGCATTCGCTTTCAGGGGCTGCTGCCGCGGGTGGTGGAAAAACCCGCCTTTAATATGCGCAAGCACTGCGCCGGGGCCCTGACCCTGGAAGACTATGTAACCAGCGGTATCATGACCAGGCGGCAGCAGGAAGTGCTGCTTGATGCCATCTACTCCCGCCAAAACATCCTGGCGGCCGGCGGCACAAAGTCCGGGAAAACGACCTTCCTGAACGCCGTTTTAGCGGAAATCGCTAAGACCGGTGACCGGGTGGTTCTGCTCGAAGATACCAAGGAACTGCAATGCGCGGCGCCGGATATGGATAGACTGCTGACAACAGCGAATAAAACGCTGGAGGATCTGTTGCGCGACACCCTGCGCCTCACACCGGAGCGGATTATCGTCGGCGAGGTGCGCGGCCCGGAAGCGTTGATTTTACTGGACGCGTGGAGTACCGGCCATAAAGGCGGGGCGTCAACCATTCACGCCAATAGCGCGCGGCAGACGCTGCGCCGCCTGGAAGAGCTTGCGGCCCGGGCGGAGGCGAGGGAGCACCAGTATATGATCGGCGAAGCCATCGACATCATTGTCTATTTGCGCTATAGCGGGCTGCAGCGGAGAGTGGAACAGATTCTGGCGGTGGACGGCTGGGATGCCAAGAAGGAAGAATACCTGGTCAGAGATTTGTGTGCGTAAAGGTGAGGTGGTCAATTTGACCACCTCACTGGCAGCCGGCGTGAATGGGCACGCGGAACAGCCTTCGTCCTGACCGCTCAAAAGAAAATGTACTAAAATGAAAATATATGATATAATTATTAACATATAAGTACAGTTTGAATGCGTACATATATGTCAATAATGTTAATGAGAAGTTTCATTTTTGTACGGGCGGTGGCGGATATGACCTATATCGAACAAATTGTTAATATAGCCAAGGAGCATAACGGGATGGTAACCGCAACGCAAGTTACGGAAGCTCGCATACCAAGACGCTGCTTGACGGAAGGCGTAAAGAAAAACCGGTTATTCAAAGTAGACCGCGGGGTTTATGTCCTGCCGGACATATGGGAAGATGAGATGCTCATTTTTCAGTATAAATACCCCAAAGGCATTTTTTCTTTTGGCACAGCGCTCTATTTACACGGCTTAACCGATAGAACGCCACTTCGCTATACCATGACATTTCCCCAGGGCTATAATATATCTGCCGCCCAAAAAAACGGCGTAGATGCGAAAATTGTGACCGAACAGCATTATCCATTGGGCGTAATGGAAATGAACTCACCCTCTAAGAATAAAATTAAGGTTTACGATCAGGAGCGTACCTTATGCGATATTGTGAGAGGAAAAAATGCCGTTGATGTGCAAGTGGTGAATGCGGCCATGAAAAGCTATATTAAATCCAGGGAGAAAAACATCGACAAGCTCTATCGCTATGCGGAGAAGTTAAGAGTAAAAACCAAGATCGCGCAGTATATGGAGGTGCTGTTGTGAGAATAAGGAACCCAATGCAGCTAAAGGATTTAATCAAAAAAGAGGCGAAAGCAAAGAAGCTTACCGCGCAGCTTGTCATGCAGAACTATATGCTGGAGCGGTTGCTGGAACGCATATCCTTATCTCAATACCGTTCCAATTTCATATTAAAGGGCGGCTTCTTAATCGCCGCGATTGTCGGGCTGGATACGCGGGCCACCATGGATTTGGATACGACGATCAAGGGTTTGGCGTTGACGGAAGAATCCTTGCGGGCCATTTTTGAGGAAATTGGGAGCATTCCGGTGGATGATGATGTTTCGTTTGAGATTGTCAGCTTGACTGAAATCAGGGAAGGCGATGTGTATCCAGGCCTTCGCGTGGGGTTAAAGGCGAAATACCCGCCCCTGGATGTTCCCTTATCCGTGGATGTTACGACCGATGATAAAATCACGCCGCGTGAAGTGGCATATACCTTCCGGCTCATGTTTGATGATCGTACTATCAACATTTTAGCCTACAATCTAGAAACGGTGTTGGCTGAAAAGATAGAAACCGTGCTTTCACGCAGTATTGCCAATACCAGACCGAGAGATTTTTATGATATTTACATTCTTTATACCTTAAGAAGAGGGGAATGCAATCTCAGCGTATTGAAAGAAGCATTGGCGAACACAACGGAAAGACGGGGCAGCCAGCATATTTTACAAGAACACGAGACGATTTTAGACGCCATTCAAAGCAGTGACACTTTGCAGGGATTTTGGAATAAATATCAACAGGAATTTAACTATGCGCAAGGCATTGCGTTTGGCGACACGTTAAGTTGTATTCGGGAAATGATAAAAGGCATTTATAAATAAAAGGGAAAAGCGCTTTTGAAACCTATGCGGGGCTGGAGTTACAGCTCCGTTTTTATATGTATGATGAAATGAGGAAAAAGGGTGGCACGCAGCCGCTCTTTTTTTATTATGCTCGAAGCGGGACTGGTAATGGAATTTCGAGGAGGCGAGTTTGGTGAACGTAATCAAGAACCGAAAGAAAAAAGCAGGAAGGAGCAGCCGGTATGTAATCTTGACGGCAATAGCGGCGGGGATTTTTCTTTTGCACGGTACAGGCATGGCAACCGATGCGGGCAGTATGCAACTGCCGTATAGAACCGCACTGGCCACAATGTATAGGGAACTTACGGGAACGGTTCCGCTGATTGGCGGGACGATTGCCATCGCGGTTGGCGGCGCCATGTACATGCTGGGCGAAGGACAAATGACGCGCACGGCCATGCGTATTTGCATCGGCACAGGCATTGCCCTGCTGGCGCCGCAGGTCGTCCAGGTCTTTGCGCCGGATGTGTCGGCCGGAGTTTTATTTTGATGGCGCAGAGAGCGGAGGGAGGGACGCTGGCTGTCCAGCCGCTGTTTCGCGCCCTCACCGGCCAACTACTGGTTGCCGGAGCGCCGCGCGGCATGATCGTTCTCAATATGTGCCTGGCTAGCATTTTTCTCATGGCGCTGCATATTCCCTGGATTGTGCCGGTCAATCTCTTAATTCACCTGTCTGCGGTCTATCTGACCCAAAAAGATGAGCAATTCTTTGATGTTTTACGGCGTTATCTGCACAAAAAAGCTTACTACGGGATATGAGGAGGACGAAATGAAACGATTTCAGGAATATCAGGAGGATTTAACGAGAGTGGCTGAATGGCTGCCGTGGGCCGCTATGCCGCTGGCGGGCGTTGTGGAGAATAAAGACCATTCCTTCCTTGGGGCGTTTTCCTATCCTTGTGACGCGGTCTTTGACCGCGCTTGCCTGTGCCGGGAACTCCAGGCGTTGGGTTCCGGCTGGGGACTATGGTGCGAGAACCGGGACGGCCGGCGTTACGCAGCGTTTTCCTGGCTGCCGCAGGCTCCGGGGGACGACGATGCCGGCCACTTTGACCGGGTTTTGGCGAGGTTAGCCGAACAATTGCCGCTGCGGCGTTTATACGCCGGAGAATTGTTGCAATACCTTTTTGAAAGCATTGCCACCAAAAAGGAAATGGCCTTTCCTGCGATACCGATGTATTTAGATGCCTTGCTTTCCCTGGGCCAGACGTATAAGCTGAAGCCGCAGGAAATTCACGTGGATGGATTGCAGGTGACGGTAATTGTTTTGAATGGGTTTTTGGAAGAATGCGTCGGCAGGCTGTATGCGTTTTTAAGCGAAAAAACCATTCCGTTTCGTTCCGTGCGCCGCTTTCTACTGCTCACAGAGGCTGAGGCAGCCGAAGAAGCAAACCGTTATATGGCCGGGTGGTGCAAGAACCGCAAGACAATTGCGCCACTCCTTGCCTATGAAGACAATCCGCAGAAGCCTTGCGGCTTTTACGCTCATTTGCTGGTGCATTGGTGCAGCGAAAGAGCAGCGCTTGTGCAGCAAAGCGGCGAGATCAAGAAATTCCTGCTGGAGCAGGGGCTGCTTGCCCATAGTGAGCATCTGCAGCCGGAACTGTGGTTTGCCGCTGTTCCCGGAAATTTCCGCGCCTACCTGGTCGCCCCAATGCTGCAAATCGACGACGTAAGCATACTGTTTGGGGGCGAAACGGGAGCGGACCCGGTATGATTCAATTGAAAAAGTACCGGGAAAAGCGGGTGCTGTTACAGGACGTCATGCCGTTTGGGCGCATCCTGCATTTGGAGAACGGCGCCGGGTTATGCGTATTGAAGGATGGCGCCTTTCTTGCTTCCTTGCGCTATCGCGGCCCCGATCTAGACAGTGCAATCGAAGAGACGCTGGCCTGGATGACCGGGCAGATGAACAGCCTGTTATTAACACTGGGCACCGGCTGGGTGCTGTATGCCGAAGCCCAGCGTGCGCCTTCGATCAGCTACGACCGGGATGTGTGTTTTCCGGACCCAGTAACACAAGCGATTGACGAGGAACGGCGGAAAAATTTTCAGAGCGGGCAGCACTATGAAAATTGCTACTATCTCTCGCTGTATTGGCTGCCGCCGGCCGATACGATCAGCAAGCTTAAGAATTTCTTTGTCGAGGAGGCGGAAAAGACGGCAGTGCCTGCCAATGCCGCGGAATATATCGAGGACTATACCAAACAACTGGCTGTTCTGTTTGCGGCGTGTTCCGCTGTCGGTATGCCGGAAACCGAATGGCTGGGGCCGGATGCCCTTCTGTCTTATCTGTATTCGACCATATCCCTGAAACAGGCGCCACTCAAGCTGCCGAAAAATCCGGTACTGCTGGATGGACTGCTTTATGACACGCCGTTGTACGGCGGCATGGAACCGCGCCTGGGCGAAAAGCATTTAGCGGTCGTGTCGCCGATAAAATATCCGGAGCACAGCAGCTTTGGCATGCTTAATATTTTAAATACGCTGCCATTTTCCTACCGGTTTATCACGCGCTACTATTTTCTGGATAAACAGGATGCGCTTGCGGAAATAGGGACGTTTGCCCGTGGCTGGCGGTCGAAGGTAAAGCCGTTTACGGCCACGCTCAAAGAGCTGCTTACCGGTTTTGCCGGCAACGAGGTCAATGAGAACGCGGTGGAAAAGGTTGAGGAAATCCGTTCCATGGAGCAGTTAATCGAAGCCGATACCGTAGGCTGCGGCTATTACTCCGCCATGCTGCTCCTGGCCGACCAGGACAAAATTCGTTTGCAAAAATGCGCCGAAGAAATTGTGCAGCTGTTTACGAATATGGAGCAGGGAGCAATAACCGCCAAAATAGAAGGGCTGAACACCTTGGAAGCCTATTTCGGCAGCATTCCGGGCAACGTGTATTATGGAATCCGCCGGCCCTTGCTGTCAACGGGAAATTTAATTCACCTGCTGCCGATTACGGATATTTGGGCCGGGAAAAAACGCAATGACCATTTGAAAGCTCCCGTTTTGCTCTACACGAAAACAGGTGAAAATACATCCTTTCGCTTGAACCTTCATGTCGGCGATGTCGGGCATACGATGCTTATCGGACCGACCGGCGCGGGTAAATCGGTGCACCTCAATCTGATTGCCGCCCAGTTTCGCAAATATAAGGATGCCCGGATTTTTATTTTTGACAAGGGCGGCTCCAGCCGGATCTTAACAGAGGCTGTCGGCGGCAATTTCTTTGACCTTGGCAATGAAACGGAGCTTTCGTTTCAACCGCTCAGGCAGATTGACAACGAGAAAGAGCGCATGTGGGCGGCTGAATGGATTTATGACTTTTTGCGGCAGGAGAATGTAACGATTACGCCCGAGACCAAGAAACATACCTGGACGGCCTTATCGTCCATGGCGGTGCTGCCGGAAGGCTATCGCACAATATCAACATTGAGAACTACCGTGCAGGATAAAATGCTGAAAGATGCTCTGGTCCCCTTAACGCTTGAGGGCGCCTACGGAAAAATGTTTGATTCGGCGGAAGAAAGGCTTGCCTTTTCCAGCTGGCAGACCTTTGAAATGGAAACGCTGATGAATACGCCGGCGATTCTCTCACCGGCGCTGATGTATATTTTTCATCGCATTGAGCAGGTCCTGGATGGAAAGCCGACATTGATTGACTTAGATGAATGCTGGATATTCTTTGACAATCCAACCTTTGCGGCCAAAATCCGGGAATGGCTTAAGGTTTTGCGTAAAAGCAACGCCGCCGTTATTTTCGCGACGCAATCCTTAGCGGATATCGTGGATTCACCAATATTTCCTACCATTCTTGAATCCTGTCCGTCGCGGATATTCCTGCCGAATAAAAACGCGTTTGAGGAACGCTCGAAAAAAATGTACCGGGCTTTTGGCTTAAACGATCGGCAACTGCAAATTCTTACGCAGGCAACGCCCAAGAAAGAATATTATTATGTATCGGAACTTGGCTGCCGCCTTTATGATCTGGACCTGGAACCGGAAGCCCTGGCGTATTGCGCGGTCAATAAGCAGGACTTAATTGTCTGCAAGCAGCTTTTAGCCGAACATGGCAAGGCAAATTTCGTGAAACAATGGAGAGCTTATAAACGATTAGCGTAAGGATTAATAATGAACATCTCATCTCAAATCCAATCCGGTCAAGGTACTAGTATTGCAATAGTCCCTGCAAGGACTATTTGGCTTGGAGGGGAGCCATGAACCAAGAAACTCGTGAACAGATTGTATTAATTAATTCTGCGCTTAATAAATAAGTGGCCTCTATCATCAATGGCTACAGAAGCACAATCTTAATTATTACACGGCGCAGGTATTTATGCGTTGTGAAACAATGTGACGAATTATTTACAGGCTTCCGGTGAAAAAATTAATAGGGTTAAAAAGGCTATAGGTTCTACTTTCGCCAAGGTATTCGGATCTTAAAAATAGTTCTTTTTCCTTGTTCACTTTTACCGCTATCGTTTCGCCCATGCTTCTCTTTGATTAGAGTTTGGGCCGCGCAGAAGCGTGCTCTGCTAGAGGTTGCAGAGGCTTATAGCGATAGTCCTCCAGATGGACTTAGGCCGAAATTTGTCAAAAACGAAGGTATCCGCAATGGCGAAGACATCTACTGCATCTTTTTTGCAGTCTGAATAGGAGTCTTTGAACTTTTTAATTTGTTTAGGATTGAGGACATGGATTTTTTGTTGGATCACCCTAGAGCACCGTCTTCACGCAAAAAATAAACGAGATTATCTTCGTAAACCGAAATGGCTTCAAGGCAGAGAACAACGTTGGATAATCCTTGCTCCGTCAATGCAACCACCGTACTTTACCTGATTGACTCAAGTCAATTATATCATGGGTATTTTAAGCCGATTGACTTGTTGGCGATTAAGCAGGATCGCCTAAATTCTTTCTGCAAATCGAAGAGCAATTTTTATGAGTAGTAAAATTTTGATTGCTTACTTTTCTGGTGAAGGGAAAGACTATGTAGGAGGCAAGCGTGCGAAATGCAAACTTCCGATTGAGGTATTAATTAAGTACTCAAAAAGGCGATACGACGGCCAGATGTTTTAATATTCAAAAATATATATACTGATATAGGAGGAAGCGACAATGAAAGATAAAATTATCCTGATTACTGGCGCAAACGCGGGAGTTGGCAAAGCAACGGCAAAAAAATTGGCCGAGCTTGGTGCAACTTTGATCTTAGCGTGCAGGAATCAGGAAAAAGGCCAAGACGCCCGGATGGAAATCATTGCAAGCACAAAAAACGCCAATATTGAAGTCATGAAACTCGATCTTGCCTCGTTCACTTCCATACATGCCTTTGCTGATGAGTTTAACGGCCGGTATGAAAAACTGGACGTGCTGATAAACAACGCCGGTATCATGCAAGGGAGAGGGGCAAAAACCGCAGATGGCCTGGAACTGGTGATGGGCACCAATCATTTTGGACACTTTTTGCTCACGATGCTTCTTTTTGACGTCTTAAGGAAATCTGCCCCGTCCCGGATCGTTATAATCAGTTCCATGGCGCATGAATATGCTAATTTTGATGCTAATGATCTGCAGACTTTTATCGATAATCCTTTGTACTCATACGGGAATTCCAAATTAGCCAATATTCTATTTACGTACGAACTTGCCCGGAAGCTGCAGGGGACGGGCGTGACGGCAAACTGTCTGCATCCCGGTGTGATTGACAGTGAGTTTTACAGTCACGCAGAAAATGAAGAGGAAAGGCTGAGATATGAAGCCATGAAACCACATATGATTTCCCCTGAAGAAGGGGCGCTAACTTCAGTCTATTTAGCATCTTCACCTGAAGTGGAAGGTGTAACTGGCAAATATTTCGTCCAATGCAAGGAGGCCTCATCTACACCGATGAGTTATGACGTTCAGTTAGCCAAGAAGTTATGGGATCTCAGCATGAAAGTCGTTTCTTTAGATTAAATAACTCGTTAATCTGATCCGAGCCCAAAAAGGGGCAATAATTATGAGTATCCTTGATGGAAGAAAGGCAATTTTAGTCACAATCAGTTTTGAAGTCGGTTATGAAGCATGAAGGAAGGCGCTGATATCATTGCAGCCCCACGGTGTCTGGAACGGCTTGAGGTGCTTGTCAGGATGGAAGGACAGAAACTAGTACAATGTTCGTTTATTGTTGTGCAATAGTCTGCATTAGAGCAGAAACTTACTACCTGTCTTAAGCGGCTTGAGATATGTGTGATGCGCATACGTTATTAGCGAACGGTATACTAGTAATAGCCCCACATATTTGTAATATTTTAAAACTGTATTAAGAGAAAATCTATATATTATTTGTGTGCTGGCGTATCTTTTAAGTATTTTAAGCTGAGTGATTCATCTCAGAAACCGCCTCCCTCTTTGTGGGGCAATGTGGTATATATTTCCGCAGACAAAGGAAGAAAACATTAGGCTTTTGGGTCTGGCATTTTAAACATTATACTAACACGTCAACCCCGACTCAATCTGTTCAACTGACTAAAAAGATGGAAATATATTGACTCAATTAGATGATGATGATAATATTGACATATCAACTATATTGGGAGAATTACTATGAACGTTGCCGGAGAAACATCAACCAGTTCTCTAATCGCCCAGATGGCCTTGCATATTAAAGCCGAACTTAATAATGCCTTTCAAGAGAGCGGGGCCAATATTACCAGTGATCAATGGGGAGTATTGAAGTGTTTATGGCAGGAAGAAGGCATCTCGCAAAGTGAGATTGCGGAGAAAGTGAATAAGGATAAGGCAAGCGTCACCAGGATATTGGATATTATGCAAAAAAATAAGCTGATAACGCGTTGCGACGATGAACGTGACCGAAGAAGCTATCGCATTTACCTTACAGAAGAGGGGAAAAGCCTCGAAGGAAAGTTGAAACCAGTCGTTCAGGCTACTAACCGGCGGGTATATCGGAACCTGAACGAATACGAACGGCAGGAGTTACAGAAACTATTACTCAAATTAATGAAGAGCGACGAGTAATAATTATTATGGGCAAATAGTTGATGTATCAAATATATATATAACAACCTTATGTAGCGGCTCGCATTATTGTCTGTTCTGCCTGCCGTAGATCATGCGAAATTTACTCGGCCCAGACATTCTGGACCTACACTGGGTTTCAATGGGAAGCCTGCGCCATAGGTCAAATGTGGTGCAAGGACAAATGACGGGAGCGATTTTCAACATGTCATGGGCCAAGGATGCATTTTTTTATCATATTTACCCGCTGGGCTTTTGTGGAGCCCCAAAACATAATGATTATTCCTTGTCCGCCACGCCCCGGTTGTTAAAGATGCTCGAATGGATAGAACACATAAGGGCGATGGGCGTAAATGCTCTTTTGCTGGGGCCGTTATTTGAGTCGATCTCCCATGGCTACGATACTGTTGATCATTGCCGAATCGACAGGCGCTTAGGAGACGGAGAAACTTTTCAGCAGCTGACAAACTGTCTTCATGAAAATGGGATAAAGGTTGTTGTTGATGGGGTGTTCAACCACGTGGGGCGAGATTTTTGGGCCTTTAAAGATGTTATCGCCAAAAAGGAACAGTCTGAATATGTTCATTGGTTCGGCTGTGTCGATTTTGCGGCAAGAAGTCCTTACGACGATCCCTTCAATTATGAGGGGTGGGAAGGTCATTACAATCTGGTAAAACTTAATTTAAAAAATCCAGCAGTTAAAAACTATATTTTTTCGGCGGTAAAAGAGTGGATAGACCTATATGACATTGACGGGATACGGCTTGATGTTGCCTACTGCCTGAATATTAACTTTATGAAGGAACTGGCAGCCCTGTGCAAGGCTATCAAACGGGATTTTTGGCTAATGGGTGAGGTAATACACGGTGATTATGCCAGATGGGCCAATCCTTTGCTTTTAGATTCCGTAACTAACTATGAGTGTTATAAAGGGCTTTATTCCAGCCATAATGACAAGAACTATTTTGAAATTGCCTATTCTCTTAACAGGCAATTTGGCGACAAAGGCATTTATAAGGAACTGCTGCTGTATAACTTTGCCGACAATCATGATGTTACAAGAGTTGGCAGTATCGTTAATCATCCGGCGTACTTGTATCCTCTTCACGCATTGCTTTTTACGATGCCGGGAATACCTTCCATTTATTATGGCAGTGAATGGGGGATTGCCGGCAAAAAGGGCTGTGACTCCGATGAAGATTTGCGGCCGGCTCTTGATTTGACTCTTGTCGGTAAAAACAGCCCCAATAGGGATTTAGTGAAAGCAATCATCCGGTTTGCCAGAATAAGAAAAGAGCATAAAGCATTGCGGGAAGGAAGTTACCGACAGCTCCTGGTGCGCAGTCAGCAATATGCCTTCCTTAGACAGACGCAGGATGAAGCGATTGTGGTCATCGTAAATTCGTCATTTCAGAGCGCGTCATTAGAGTTTGAAATTCCAATCGGCGGTTTAATGCTGCTTGATTTAGTAAATCATGGGGAGAAATTTCCTGTTCGTAACCGCAAAGCATATATCCAGATACCACCCTGCTGGACCAGAATTCTATTGGTGAAATAAGAGGAGTGCCTATACCCATGAAATTCGAGCTATGGGGCACTAGGGAGGAAGATGCCGGATGAATGAACCCGGCGGCAAAAAACAAAAGATCGTCATTGGCCTGCTTGCGGCATTTTTGTTGCTTGGCGGAGCAGGAGGCGGTTATTACTGGTATTATACAAGCAGGTATGTCAGTACCGATGATGCCCGGATCAGCGGTACCATCGTAACCATAAGCAGCAAGGTCTCGGGAAAGGTGAGCCGGATTTTGGCGGCAGAAGGTGACAACGTCAAGGCCGGCCAGGTTTTAGCCCGGATTGATTCCCAGGATATCTTGGCACAAAAAGTTCAGGCCGAAGCCAGTCTGGCTGCGGCCAAGGCCAATTACGAACAACTGGTCAACGGTTCCCGCCCCCAGGAAATTCAACAGGCACGGGCGGCGGCTGATCAGGCTAAAGCCAACCTAGAGAATGCCTCCTTAAACTACGGCCGGATGGAACAACTATTCCACGACGGAGCTATCAGTGCGTCCCAGCGCGATAACGCCGTGACGACTTATCAGGTGGCACAGGAAGCCTATATTGGCGCCGTTCAGGCTTTGGAACTGGCTGTTGCCGGCCCCCGTGAAGAAGCGGTCAGGGCAGCCGCCGCGCAGGTGAAACAGGCTGAAGCTGCTGTGACAGCGCTAAATTTGCATTATAATGACACAACTATTATTTCGCCAGTTGACGGTATTGTCGCCCAAAAGTCGGCTAATGCCGGGGAAGTGGTGGTGATGGGGCAGCCACTTTTCAGTGTGATTGACAGGAACGATATTTGGATTAATGCCCGTATTGAAGAAACCTATATCGGCAAACTGCAACTTGGCCAACTGGTTGAATACACGATTGACGGGTATCCTGGGAGCCTTTTTTACGGTAAGATATATGATCTCGGCAACGCAGCCACTTCGGTTTTTGCTTTGATTCCGATTGAGAATGCCTCGAACAATTTTACCAAGGTGACTCAACGTATTCCGATTAAAATTAGTCTGCCGGAAACCAGTGATGTTATCTTTCGGCCGGGAATGTCGGTAGTCATTAAAGTCCACCTGGATAAACGGGGGTGAGGGGGTGAATATTCCCCGTATTACGCTGCCGGGTGCGACATATCGGTGGTGGGCACTGGTAGTGACGATTATCGGCAATTTCATGAGCCTGCTGGACACCAGTATCGTCAATATCGCCATTCCCAAGATGATAGCGGTCTTTTCGGTGGAAGCGAAAGACGCCCAATGGATTTTGACCGCTTATATGCTGACTATGGGAGTGATGCAGCCGGTCAGCGGCTATTTCTGCGACAGATTCGGCACGCGGCGGATGTACCTGTTCAGCCTGACCGTGTTTACCGCCGGCTCGGCATTGTGCGGTATGGCCTGGAGTAACGACAGCCTGGTCTTTTTTCGCATCCTCCAAGCGATCGGCGGCGGGCTTATTTATCCTGTGACCATGACGATCGTTTATCATAACTTTCCGCGCGAAGAGCGCTATCAGGCCATGAGTATTTGGGGACTATCAGCGATGGTTGCACCGGCAATCGGTCCGACTTTGAGCGGCTATCTCGTAGAGTACTGGGACTGGCGGCTGATTTTCACCATCAATGTTCCGGTGGGTTCTATTGGTTATCTATTGGCCGCGTTGATACTGCGGGAAAGCGTACTTACTCGCAAGGGCAAGTTTGACGCCGCCGGTTTTATCACGTCGTCCCTGGGGTTGTTTTGCCTGCTGCTGGCGCTCAATAAGGGGGCGGAAGAAGGCTGGACGTCAGCCTATATTCTTGCTCTGCTCTATATTTCCGTTGCCAGTCTGGCGTTATTTGTCGCCATTGAGCTTACGTCTGAAAATCCGCTGCTTGATTTGACGGTGTTTAAGAGCTGGAATTTTACCTGCAGTTCCTTCGTTTTGTTCAGCGGGACTGCCTGTATGTACGGCGGTCTTTTTATGGTGCCGCTATTTATGGAGAATATCCGTGATTACACGGCGATGCAGACCGGCGTTCTGCTGCTGCCGGCGGCATTGATCTCCGGACTGATGATGCCGGTAGCGGTCAGAATCGCCAGAAAAGTGGGGCCAAAACCAGTGGTAATCGCCGGCGTAATTATCCTGGGAACTGCTTCCGTGCCTTTTGCGAATCTTGACCTGGATACCGGCTACTATACCATACTATTTGTCATAGTTTTAAGAGGGGTGGGGCTGGGATTATTTCTGATGACAGCCACCACATTGGGGATGAATATCCTCCCCTTGGCTAAAATGAGCCGGGCGACGGCGATGAAAAGTGTGATCCGCCAAATTGCCGGATCATTCGGTATCGCCTTATTATCGACGGTGATCCAGCACCGTCAGGCCTATCACTTGGCCCACAGCGCGGAATATATGAATGTCGCCTCATTTCCCATGAAACAAACTCTGGTAAGCTACGAAAACCTTTTTTGGCAGGCCGGGGGGACACCGGGAACTGTTCAACACATGCTGACCTACGGGGACAGCCTATATGCTCAGGCCGGTTTTGCGCCAGGTATCATCCAGACCAAGGCTTTGGCGCTGCTTAGTTCCGTTGTACAAAAGCAGGCATTAATCTTCGCCTTTGATGACGCATTTGTTGTTTTGGCGCTGATCTGTTTTTGCGGAATGATTCCCGCTTTGTTATTAAGAAACCGGGTTTCCTCTAAATGAACCGTCAGCAGTAAAGAAAGCCATATTCCTTTACACCACATGTGGTTGACCGGTGGAAGCACTGGTGCCGCCGTCAACGGGGAGCACAACGCCGGTGATGTAGGCGGCATCGGGCGAAGCCAAAAACAACACGGCCGGAGCGATATCCTCCGGATACCCTGGTCGTCCCAAGGGAATACGGTTAATAAACGGGGTGAGTTGTTCAGGCGAGCTTGCCAGGTTCACAGTCATATCGGTTATGGTAAAAGCTGGTGCAATGGCGTTCACGCGGACGCCTTTTGCGCCCCAATCCAGCGCGAGAGAGCGAACAAAGCCGCTGACGGCGTGTTTGGTGGCATTGTAAGCGGCCTGTCCCCAGTCTCCGTTTAACCCGGATACCGACGAGGTTGCAATCAGTGTGCCGCCAACCTCCTGCAAGGCCGGAAAAGCAGCTTGGGCAAGATAGAAAAATGCATCCACGTTTATTGAACGAAGTTGCTCCCAATTTTTTTTGTTCAGATCTATAATGTCTCCGCCCGCATAAACGCCGGCGTTGCTGACCGCTACGTCCAGACGGCCAAAACGCTCTAGTATCGTCGCCACAATCTGTGCGGCGGCTTGTGGCTCGGAGATATCTTTTGCAATCGCCAGGGTACGCTCTTGCGGGTAGGCAGCCAGTGTTTCTTCTAATGCTTCCAGGCGGCGTCCGACAACAGCGACGGCAGCATTGTTGTCTAGAAATGCCTGCGCAATGGCCCGTCCCATGCCACTGCCGCCTCCGGTTACCAAAACGACCTTTTGGTCGAAGGGATAAGAATTCTTTGTCATACGTGCCTGGCGCCTCCCTCTATATGGATGGTTTCGCCGGAAACATTTCCGGCACTGAGCAACCATATGGCAGCATCCGCAATATCATCGGCTGTACCGACCCGTCCGACTAAACTGGATGCCGCAGCGCCGGCGAACAGGCCTTTTTTATCTTGCTCTCCAAGCGGGTCCCAAGTACCAGAATCCGTAATGCCCGGGGAAATTGCATTCACGCGAATGGGCGCCAGTTCTTTTGCCAGCTGTGAAGCCAGGAAAGCAACCGCTCCATTGGTTACTCCCATCACCGTATATCCGGGGGCTGGTTTCCACGCGGCCACACCGGAGAATAGAAGGATAGAGCCTGTTGGAGACAGAATGGGGGCAAAGTGCTTTGCCAATAGCAGGGGGCCAATCACTTTTGCTTCAAACGCGGCGACGATTTTATCATGTTCCAGATCTTTGACAAGCACGTTGTGGTGGGCGGACGCGGTGATTACCACATGATCGACGTGCCCCAGCTTGGCTGCTGCGGCAGCAATTGTGCTTTCATCCGTAATATCGATATGGATCGCACTCGCCCCTGGCAACTGGGCGGCTGCCTGGGAAGCCTGTTCAAGGTTGCGCGCGCCAATCACTACCTCGGCTCCAGCTTCGCCCGCCCGCCGTGCAACGGCCAGACCCAAATATTTCGACCCGCCGATAACCAATACCCTTTGCTTACTAAGTTGTTCTTTCATGTTGATCTCCTTTCATTCTTCGAATTGTGTTTTTTGCTCTCTACGAAAAGGAGCGAGACTTCCATCATGGAAGTCCCGGTTCAGTACCCCAAGCATTCACCAACCAAGATCACCGTTATACATCCCGCGATCTTACACATCCGCTCTTTCGCGGCAGGCGGCTAGTTATTCTCGGTATGCCTGAACAGCACACCCGTTTTTCATTCTACTTTCTGGTACAGGTTGATTTCCCCCGGCTTTTCAAGAAACTCGTCAAGTTGCGGAAAGAGCTCTCTGAAATGTCTGGACGCCATGTGTTTGTCGAGGGCCTCCTGGTTTTCCCATTCCTCTATGAAGGACAGTACCCCGGAATTTTGCGAATCCTGAAACAGATCGTAACTGATGCATCCCACATCGGATTGGTGGGTCTTCTCTACAAGCTTCTTGGCGATAGCGATGAAACTGTCGATTTTGCCCTGTTTCACTGTCTGCTTTGCCACAATTGTAATCATAGTAACACTTCCTCTTTTTTATATTTGCTAATTGGTGCGCCAATCATTTTGCTAAGGCCGCTCGGCGGCGGCCTGTCATGAAGCGGTTGAGGGTGAGCACCAGCAACAACGCCGTGAAAGAGAGCCCCCCACCGCCGAAGCCCACAAAGCCGAGACCGGCATGGTCGACAATCAGCCCGCCGACTAGCGAGCCCAGCGAAATGCCGAAATTAAAAAAGATCGAATTCAGCGACGACGCGAGGACAACGGATTGGGGATAATCCTGCTCCGCCACAGCGAGAAAATGCATCTGGATGGGCGAATTGAGCAGATACATCGTTATCCCAAGAATGAGAATGACGGCCGTACCGGCTGCACGGAAATTTAGAAACAGCGGCAGCGTGAACATCAGCGCGGTTTGCAGCAGATATACGGCAGGCATCTTATGCAGTCCGCTTTTGCGCGCCAGCACACCGGAAAGCTGGTTGCTGAGAATGGTAGTCGTGCCGTAAAGGAAGAGAAGAGTTGTCACCCAGTGAATAGGATAGGCGAGGATTGTGGACAGGATGGGCTGCAGGTAAGTGTAGACTACATAAATGCCGCCGGAGCCGAAGAGCGGCAGCAGCACGCCAAGCTGTATCCGCCTGTCCTTAAACAGACCGAGTTGTTCGGCGATCCCGCAGCTAATCGCTGCCGACCGACGGGGCAGCACTGCCGCGAGCAGAAAAAGCACTATGGCGCTGGCCACGGTGATGACCAGAAAGGAGGCGCGCCACCCTGCGGCGGCGCTGATCCATGCTCCGATGGGCACGCCGAACACTGCGGCGATGCTAAATCCCGAAAACACCCACGAGATGATGAACGCTTTTTTCTCCCGCGGCGCGATGCGATTGGCAAATGTCAGCGCAAAAGCAATTATGGGACCGGAAACAGCGCCGGTGAGGACCCGGGAAACGCAGAGCAGCAGGTAAGACTCGGACAGAAAACTGAGAAGGTTCCCCACGATGAACACGACCGTGAGAAGCAAGAGCGAACGGTAATGGCTGCAAGGTCCGAGCAGCAGCGTGATGATCGGTGTCGCCACGGCATACACCAGTGCAAAAGCGGTAACAAGGATTCCCACCTGGGAGACGGGTACCTGCAGAGACCCGGCAATATCCGATAAAATGCCCACCACGACAAATTCGCTGCACCCGAGCGTGAAGCTCAGCAGCACCAGCGCCACAGTCTGTAGTTTATAAGGATTCATGGGCTTGGGGATCCAAAGAGCGCTTCTCCTCGAAAAACTATCACTATCATTTTCATTATCAGTATCATTGATTGGTTGCATAAATTCGTCAACTCTCGTCTGCTGTATAATCTAGGGCACCACGCTTTATGGAAGGCTATTCGATGATATACGCACTGACAATTTCTCCATAATAAGCCGTATGGAAATCCCTGTTTGCATCGTAGAAAAAGCTATCCACATCCTGCGGGTAGAAGGCCTTCTTGTTTTCTTCCGTAATGGCATGCTCATCTTGTTTCTGTTTATAGACAACCCTGCACTCGATCGTTAAAGGAAGTTCCTTAATTGCAGGGACAGAAACAATCTTCGGTGTTTCAAGTGTTAAATTGAGTTCTTTGATTTTGTCAAGGTCTCGACCGGATTTAGTCCCGCAAAACCCCAATATTTTTTTGTCAAAAGCTCCATGGGGTATATTTATTGTAAATTCGGGATTTTTCTCAACCTGAGATCTTGTAAAACGATTTTCTCTGATGAAAACTGTAAATATCGGTTTCTCCCATTCTATTCCCAGAGTGCCCCAGGAAATGGTCATGGAATTTACTTTGTCGCCTGCTTTTGTAGTCAGCAAAACGCCAGTTTTGACTGCATTCATAATATCACTAGCGTAATCCAATACTTCGATTTCTTTCTTCATACTGTGATCCCCCTTTAAATCTTGTTTAGCTTATGATGCTGTGATGTGTACTAGATAGACAGTACCAGTGAACAGCGTGGACTGCCGTAGCTATAGATAAAAGAAACGGATTGTGATATATTTTTATTTATAGGATAGACCATATTGCCGGGTGTACCTAATCGTTGTTGCACATACCGGGTATAACCAAAACGCATAGCCTATGGAAGGAATACTATGATCAGCCTTGAACAGATACGATATTTTTTGGAAATTGTCCGTTGCGGCAGCCTGAATAAAGCGTCAGAACACCTTTACGTCTCGCAGCCGTCGCTTTCAAAACAGCTCCGGCAGCTTGAAAAAGAACTTGGTTGCGAACTGGTTAACCGAAATTACGACGGCGTGGAGCCCAATCCCCAGGGGAAGCTTCTCTATGAGCGGATGAGCAGCGTGCTGGATGAGTTTGACCGGGCCATTGACCAGGTCCGGCATTTTACAGAAGTGCGCCAACTGCGCATCGGCGGCCTGGGGAACCTTGTGACCTATTTTCTCCCCCGGTATATGGAAAAGCTGAAAGCAGAGGGACGAAATCAGGTAATCGTCGATATCTGCTTTTCCAACCAAGACCTTGTGGATGGTGTCGAAAACGGTAAGTTCGACATGGCACTGCTTTCCAATGCGGAGCCGCAGAAAGATATTGCCGTGATTCCGCTTATGACGGAGCCGCTCTATGTGGTCTTTCCGGTGACCCATTCTTTGTATCACCGGGAGGACGTCAGTTTCATGGATATCGTCCGGCATGAAAAGCTCGTGCTTTATAAGGACCCATGCACGATCCGCGCCTCTATACGCAAGGCGTGTAACCGAATGAAGGTCACGCCTAATATCGTAATGGAGCTTGATTTGACGGAGTCGCTCCTCAGCTATGTGAGTTGTGGAAATGGCGTCACACTTTTGCCTTCGATTGTAGCGAAGGCGCTTCAGACCCCGGCTGTCGCCGTGCGGGAAATCAGCCAAATTCCCATTTACCGGGAGATTGCCGTCGCCATGAAAAAAGAAAATGTGCCCGCTTATCTGCCTATGTTTTCCGAGGATGTTGCGACACCTTGAGCTTTCGATATACGCAATAACAAGAATCCTTACGATCATCTCTCCAGCGACGGCAAAAGGGTGCACCTCACTTTGTGGGGTGCGTTTACTTTTATGCCTGCGATTTTGTCTGCGTCTTTCATAACACAGAATGAGGCAGGTTATCTGTATTTTATATTGGAACTATTTGGAGATAAAATTACTTACTGGTAGAATCCAAGATATCGAAAAATATATCGCCAATCTCTAATCTTTTTTTTACAAATTTAATAAATTCTCGAGTTGCAAACCCTAAATACTTATCCGATCTGTAGAAAATACCAATATTGCGCGTAATAGGCCAATCCTTTACTTTAATCAAATGTAATGTTGGGTCATTGATGGATTGGATTAATGGAAGCGGTTGAATGGTTGCTCCAATGTTTGCTTTCACAAACCCAAATATAGATGAGCCTGCTGTCGTTTCAATTATCGTATTTAAATGAAAGCCGTTGTGTCTACAACATTCTTCAACGAGTTCCCTGCTTACAAACCCTCTTGGATACATAACCATATTAATTTTCTCTATATCCATAATAGAAATAGACCGGGTATTTGCTAATTCGTGGTTTTTTGAAACAACCAGTACATATTCCTCCGAATATAAAGGAATACATACTAGTTGTTTCTCTAATTTTGGCAGAAGGGAGATGCCAACATCCGCCTCATTATTAAGAATTTGTTTGTCAATCGTAACGGATGAAAGTATTTTTAAGTGGATTTGCGGAAAACAATTATGAAAATCGATAAATAAGGAATTTAGCCGGTAATCCAATTCTGCGTGTAAAACACCCACGGCTAAACTTCCTCCCTGGAATTCGCGCAGTTCACTGATTTTGTTTTGTGCATTTTGTAAAGTCCAAAAGACTTTTTGGCTATTCTCTAACAGAATAGTCCCGGTTTCAGTTAATTTGATTTTTTTACCAATACGGTCAAATAAGGGTAAGCCTATTTCTTCTTCTAATGCTCCAATTTGTAAACTTAAGGTAGACTGAGCGATGCCAAGTTTTTCAGCCGCTCGGGTAAAATGCAGTTCTTCACAAACTGCAATAAAATATTTTAACTGTTTGAGTTCCATTGTTTGTTTCTCCATGATCATTGTGATTTCTGATGATAACCATATAATTCATTGTATTGAACGATTATTCCTTTTGTACTATGATAAATTTCATAATTTTAAACAGGTTACATGGAGAGGTATTACAATGAATCAACAAGTAGAGCATTCTGGATATTTAGTTGCAGGACTGTCCATTGCAATTTTTATGTCATCTTTAGATACGAGCGTTGTAAATGTAGTATTGCCGACGCTTGTAACAACATTTAAGACCTCGTTTGCGGCGGTTCAGTGGGTGGTGTTAAGCTATTTACTCGTCGTTGCTTCCCTTATTGTGGGAGCAGGAAAGCTGGGGGATGTAATTGGCAAGAAAAAATTGTATATAGGAGGACTGGCCACCTTTACCGTGGCATCCGCATTGTGCGGAATGTCCGCTACTATTATTATGCTGATCATCAGCCGGGCATTGCAGGGGGTTGGTGCGGCCATTGTTATGGCCCTTGGTTTTGCCATTGCCCAAGAGTGGATACATCAGAAAGACATTATCCGCTCTATGACCATTTTGACGGCGATGGTATCCCTGGGCTTCGCCGTAGGGCCTACCTTGGGGGGAATGCTCATTCATATGTTTGGCTGGCGCGCAATTTTTTATATTAATGTTCCTTTCGGCATTACAGCAATTTTTTTAGTCATGAAGGCGCTACCTTCATTTGCCGAAAAAAAAGAAAATACCTTTGACTGGAAAGGAACTTTAATACTTGCCGTTACTTTGACAACTTACATATGTGCCATGACATTAATTGAGATGAAAGGGTTTGCATCAGGGCTTGTACTTAGTCTTTTAGCGGCAAGCATACTCGAACTGGCCATATTTATCTGGATGCAGTCAAGAGTGGCACATCCATTGGTCATGCTGAACATGTTTAGAGACCGTCTGTTGACAACCAGTTTGTTGTCCGGCGTATTTGTGTATTCTAATTTAATGTGCGCCCAGATACTGTCATCGTTCTTTCTTGCAAGGGTTGACGGATTTTCGGAAACACAGATTGGTATTGCCTTGTCCGTGGGACCTTTAACGACAACACTGCTGGGATTTGTGGCAGGAGTTTTGGCAAAACGCTTTCAGCCACGAAAAATTATGGTTGTGGGTATTGGCATTATGATATTTGGTAACCTGGCTATGACTACCATGGCAGCTTCTGACACTTACTGGGACTTTTGTTGGAGAATGGCTTTAATCAATGGGGGATTGGCACTTTTTCAAACTCCGAACAACCTAATGGTCATGGGGGCAGCTAAGTCCAATCAGCGGGGTGTTGTTTCTGGCTTGCTTGCGTTAGGGAGGAGTTTGGGGCAAATAACGGGTGCTTCAGTAATGAGTTCGGTATTTGCCCAACTAGTAATTAAAGCGTCAAAGCAGGGTAATCCCGTAGCAACGGCGGAACCCGTAGCGCTAATTACCGCTTATCACCAGACGTTTTATATTATCATGACGTATATGATCCTTACGGCAATGATTGCTGCGCTAGGAGTAATACAGTCTGAAAAAAGAGAGAGCGCTGTTTAGATACTATTTGATCAATAAAAGAGACAAGAGGCATGGTACTGTATAAAAAAAGCACGCAGGATAAATCCTGTGTGCTCTGTTACTCATACATTCAGTTTATTTAACTACAATCAGCTCATAGTCCCGAGTACCCAACCCGATTTTCTCCGCATGCTCCAAACAGGTGCGCCATTCGGACTCTGGTGCAGAGTTGGTAAAGTGATCATGATGGTCAACAAAGCTCGGGTTTGCTATATTGTCGGCCAAGTGGCTACCTGGAAGCGGCGCGGACTTCAGACAGGCGTCTACACAGGCTTGGTCCAGTGCCAGCGGATCAAAGGATGCAAACATACCCAGATCAGGCAGAATAGGCGCGTCGTTTTCTCCGTGACAGTCGCAGTTTGGGGATACATCCACTACCAAGGAAATATGGAAGGAAGGGCGTCCGTCCACTACTGCTTTGGTATATTCCGCCATACGACGGTTCAAAAGCTCGTTAGCGGCGTCGTTGTCGAATGCGATGGCATCAAAATTGCAGGCACCCAGGCAGCGGGCACAACCCACACAATTTTCCTGATTAACCGTCATCTTTTTGCTGGCAGTGTCAAACATCAGACCCTCGTTGGCACACTCCTTCCGACACCTATTACAGCCTCGACACAAATCCTGTTGAATGTGGGCTTTGCCGCTGCTGTGTTGATCCGTTTTTCCGGCGCGTGAGCCGCTGCCCATGCCTATGTTTTTAATAGCACCGCCAAAGCCGGTCATTTCATGCCCTTTGAAATGGGTCAAGCTGATAAATACGTCTGCATCCATAATGGCTCGGCCGATTTTGGCCTCTTTCACATATTCGCCTCCCACAACAGGTACCGCGATATCATCAGTCCCCTTCAGTCCGTCCCCGATTAGAATAGGACATCCTACTGTCAGCGCGGTAAAACCATTCTCCCATGCACATTCCAAATGCTCTAAGGCGTTTTTTCGTTTACCGGGGTACATGGTATTGCAATCGGTCAAAAAAGGCTTGCCACCCAGTTCCTTTACCACGTCAGCAACGGCCTTGGCATAATTGGGGCGAAGGTAACTGATGTTTCCCAACTCGCCAAAGTGTAGCTTGATGGCGACGAACTTGCCCTCCATATCGATCTGCCCGATATCGGCTTTTTTAATCAGTTTCTTTAGTTTGGCAGGCAGTCCGTCTCCGAAAGCTACCGTACGGAAATCAGTAAAATAAACCTTTACTTTTTCCATTTTTTATCCACTCCTGTTTGAATCATTATTTATATAGGTTGATTTTGTTAAACCTATATAAATGTTTTACTTATTATAATTTCCAAATTTTACAAAAAAATATTTACTGGTATGCCTTACTCCTCCTTTCTAAACAAGGATACAACTTTAAGTTAGCTCCAAGTCAAGTGTTTTTAATAATTTTTTTCGTAATTTTTCAATTTGCGAGGATTTGTTTCATAATTTATAATTTCAGCATAATCTGTAAACTATAAAAATATTGCAGAAATTTTTTTGTTTACTCTTGACTTGGAGTTGACTTAAAGTAATATAATATTTTAAATTAGACAATCAGGAGGTGAATTTGTATGACGATTTCAGAAGTAAGTCAAAAATTTGATATTTCACAAGATACTCTTCGTTACTATGAACGTGTTGGACTGATTCCTCGTGTGAACCGCAATAAAAGTGGGAACAGGGATTATACGGAAGAAGACTGCAATTGGGTCGAATTTATCAAATGTATGCGAGATGCAGGCCTTACAGTTGAAGTGTTGATTAAATATGTTGCCCTTTTTCAAAAGGGTGAAGAAACCGTTGAGGAGAGAAAAAAACTGCTTATTGAGCAGCGTCAACTGCTCCAAAAAAGAACGGAAGAGATGCTGGATACGCTGAAACGCTTGGATTATAAAATTGAGTGTTTAATAGTTACAAGGAATAACAACAAGGAGATTGGAGCATGTATGCCAAAAAAATATTAGAAGTATTTTACCTATTATGGAATATATATATTCCTAACAAAACAAGGTCCTGTACAGCAAGGAAAAGTTTGCTATACAGGACCTTGCTATTTGTGAAGTACATATCTTACCAGGAGGATGCTGAGTTCATATAGCAGTATCATTGGAATTGCAACCATTATTTGAGAAAACACATTCGATGTAAGGGGTCTGTAAATAGTTTTGTGCTTTAGCTACCGCTAAGAAAGTGAAGATTTGACCGGAAAGCAGGCGGCAATGGCTTCGGTAAATCCTCTTAAGTTGTCGACACAGCAAACCAGGATGTCCTGAACTCCGCGATTTCTCAGCTCGTTGAGTACAACCAGCCAGAATTTAGCGGTTTCATGTTCGCCAATCCACATGCCCAGCACATCCTTGCGACCATCCAGGTCAATTCCAATGACCATGTAAGATGCTTTATTAACAATAGCACCTTCCTGGCGGACTTTATAGTAAATAGCATCTAAAAATACCACCGCATAGGTCTTTTCCAGGGGACGATTTTGCCATTCTTTAATGAGGGGCATTAATTTATTTGTCACATTGGAAATGAGGGTTGGTGATATCTCTACTCCGTATAGGCGGTTAAGATGATCCTGGATATCGCGGACTGTCATTCCTTTCCTATAGAGGGCAATTACCTGTTCTTCGATACCCGTTAAGTTTTTTTGATGCTTTTTTATAATTATGGGCTCATGTTCACCATCGCGGTCACGGGGAACTTGGATTTCGGTATCGCCATATTCGCTTATCACTGTTTTTTTACTGTGGCCGTTACGGCGATTCGCACCGGTCTTAGCAGAATTCTCGTTTTTGGTGTAGCCTAACGGGGTATCTAGCTCAGCTTCCATGATTTCCTGAATAGCCTCGCCAAACAGATCCCTGAGCATGGAGGATACATCCTCCGTAGTTTTCATATTCCGTTCTTTAATGAGTTCGCGTATCTGTTCTTTTGTAAGTATGGCCATGCTTCTGCCCCCTTGATTCTATTGTATAGCCTTGTTCGGCTATTGGCAAAAGCACAATCTATTTTACACTACCTAATCCTATCGCTTTCTCTGCTCGTTTCTGCGGGCGCTTTTACGGGCAACAGCGTAGCTGCCGAAGCAAATATAAATTCGCAAACAGTCACCCGAGCCGGTGCACAGGCTTCCTACCAAGGTTCAAGTCAATATTTTACCGGCAATGTACGTGTTGATCCTTTATTTTCCGTAAGCGATTTGACTCCATTTTCGGGCAATTACGTTACTTTTGAATCCGGAGCCCGCTCCGCCTGGCACACCCACCCGGCAGGGCAGCGACTGGTCGTTACTTATGGTGTTGGCTGGACACAGGAGTGGGGTGGTCCGATTGTAGAAGTCCACGCCGGCGATGTCATTTGGTGCCCGCCCGGCGTCAAGCATTGGCATGGAGCATCGCCAACCACACCCATGACCCATATGGCTATTACCGGCGTAGTCAATGGCAAAAGCGTTGATTGGCTGGAAAAGGTCAGCGATGAAGAGTATCGGAAATAAACTTGAAAACAAAGAGAGGTAATGTGGATGAAACATAAAATTGCCATATTTCTGGCAGGAATTTTCTTCTCATTAGTCGGGTTAACTCCGGTTTCGCAGGCGGCAGGTGCTCAGGATCTGTCTGCCAAACAACAAGGTATTGTTACGATTGCGGCTTTTACTGCCAAAGGCGATTTAGAAGGGCTAAAAACTGCGTTAAACGAAGGCTTGGATGCTGGTTTGACTGTAAATGAAATTAAAGAAATTCTTGTGCAGATGTACGCTTATTGTGGATTTCCACGCAGCTTAAATGGAATCAATACCTTCATGAGCGTAATGAAAGAACGGGAAGCCAAAGGTATCAAGGATGAATTGGGCAGGGAAGCAAGTCCCTTGCCTGATAATAAAAGCAGCATCGAACTTGGCACAGAAGTTCAGACAAGCCTGATAGGTGCCCCCGCCAGCGGGGCAATCTACACCTTTGCTCCCGCCATTGATCAGTTTCTAAAAGGACATTTGTTTGGGGATATCTTCGGACGCGACAACCTGGATTTCCAGAGCAGGGAGATCGCGACCATTTCGGCCTTGGCCAGCATGAACGGCGTTAATAACCAGCTTCGTTCCCATTTCAATGTGGGATTGAATGTGGGGCTGACCGAAGCGCAGCTGAGGAGCCTGATAACCGTGCTCGAAACGAGAGTGGGCAGGCAGGAAGCCGATAATGCTCAAGATGTGCTGCGCGCGGTTTTGAATAGCCGGTAACATTGTTGGCATCAAAAAGACCCAATCTGAGGTTGGACTGAAAAATACCAGTGGAGGAACTCGGAATTGGTTTTGTTCCGTATTTCTCAAATTTGAGTTACAAATAGCCGGATGAAACTAATGAGATTAGTTTCATCCGGCTATTTGATGACTAAAAAAGGACGGAACAACCCCGTATGGAGATCGAGCGGATCTTGTGCTGTATGGTGCAACGGAATTTGCCTATGCCACTAGAGACAATTCGAAGACCATTATTTATGCCTAATAAAAACAGCAGCCAGTCGCGCAAATTCCGCTCTTTGAGGTAACGCTTCATATTATCTATTTGTTTTTTATCCCTAATCGGCTCCACAAACTCCATCATTATTCTCACCTTTTAATATGTCATACATAATAATATAATATGACATATTAGAAGGCAAGGATGCTTTATGCGTTGATTAATAAAAGCCCGCAACCCCTTGCTATGTCTGTGATTGCAGACTTTCAATGAATCTGTCACAAGTGTATTGTGACAGATTCATTGAATCATACCATAAGGCATGAAATTCATCTTTGTTTTGTGTGTACTTACCAATCATAAGTTGTCGCGCTATTGCTTCGCAGCCGATCCTCTTGCGACGAAAACATTTGCTGAAAATATTATACAGTTGTGCTTGGGTGGAAGGCTCCTAAATCAAAATATTTATTTTTACCTGATACCGACAGTGGAATTCCTAAAATTTTATTCACGTCATTACCCAGCAAGCGCATTTCCATTGCTGTTTTTCCTATTGAGAACATTATGCGGTTATCAATCCTATTATCGGCCGCTATGGAAACTGCGCTGCCGATGGCAATTCCCAAATCAATATCATCAAACGCACAGTGACCTCCTTTTTGTTGAGTTTCACTGCAATTCTCAAAACCGCAAAAACCGCAGAAAGTAATGCCTCTCGGTTTTGTTTTTGTTCCAATTAGAACGACCGCATCCGAATTTCTCACACTTTTAGCGTCGCGTATGTTTCGCGTGCAAAATTGCTTATCATGTTTATGCCCTAACGCATCCATTTTAGTAGCCAACTTTTCTAGATCTATTTCCGTCAAAATTGCTGTTATGATACGGTCAATTCCTCTTGTTTTTGGCGCCGTTCTCGCAGCTACGCACATTTTTTCAGCGACATCTAATACTGCTTCTTTTTCAGCCACGCTGCTTTCAATAACCATACAATCCCTCTCCTCTCCTCTACTAAATGTATGGTATAATAATAAAATATAATTTTACTATTTGCTAGTACGCACATTTATGTGACATAGTATCTATTTTTATACTAAAAAAGGGAGTATCATGATGATTGAGTATAAAGGTGCCTCTTATCAATGTTCAATGGAATTAACACTTTCTCTCATTGGCGGTAAATGGAAATGTATAATTATTTGGTATCTAGGTGAAAATACCTTACGCTTTTGCGAATTAAAAAGAAAATTGCCAGGCGTCACACAAAGAATGCTGACATTGCAACTTAGAGAGTTAGAGAATGACGGTCTCGTAATTAGAAAGATATTTGTACAGGTGCCTCCAAAAGTAGAGTATTCGTTAACTGATGCCGGAAAAAGGCTGATTCCAGTACTTTCAAAATTGTCAGAATGGGCATTAAATTGTTATACCACTTATACCACTTATACCGCTGACGCGGTTACTATCTCCAGCAGTCAGCGACCTAGTGAAGAATAAACGGTCAAATCTTTATTCCGATAAATTCCATTTACTTTTCAGTACATGACACGAATGCTACCACTACCCCAATAAGGAAAGTAGTGTGTAATGCAATCAGAAATTTCTCCAAGTAGAAAAGCAAATATGCAAACAGGAAGCATTTCTCTCCATCTTCTTTTGTCAGCCAAGCCTAAATGCTGCAATTGAGGCGGCACGCGCTGGCGAGCAAGGGCGGGGGTTTTCTGTTGTAGCAGAAGAAGTCCGCAAACTAGCAGATCAATCGCAGGAAGCAACGAAAAGCATTCAAACGACTTTAAAGGAAATAGAACAAGCTGTTACCGCTCTTAATCAGTCAGTGGAAATAACAGGAGCGATTAGTCAGGAGCAAGCTGCTACCACTCAAGAATTATCTTCTGTATTAGATAGTGTCAATAACAGCACTAAAATTCTTCAGCAACACGTGGCTCGGTACAAATAAAATTGGTTGACTGGTTTTATTGGCCTCCGGGAAATGAAACGCACCAGAGAAAACAGACAGAGAAAAGAAAAGCCTATCGCAGAATATTGCTAATTTACGCCGATTGGCGCCGCTTTTCAAGCGGTGCTCGTCGGTATTTCATTTGAAAGCGCTCAAAGTTGTAATAATGGATGTAATCATCGATGAGCGTCTGCGCGTGCTCAAAGTTTTGAATTTTCTGCCGGTAAATGTATTCCGTTTTCAGGATCGCGAAAAAATTCTCAGCCATTGCGTTGTCATAAGGGTTTCCTCGTCTTGACATGGAGGGTGTAATGCCATATTCTTTAATCAGGTTAAAATATGCTTGTGAGGTGTATTGAAACCCTTGGTTGCTGCGGATCTGCAATTCCACAAACGGCGACTTATCGACCTTCTGTTTTACGGCTTTCTGATCTCAGACAATGAGGATGGAATATTGGGTTCTATTCTGTTGTTATATGGAAGCGATACTTATTAGGACCATATTTTTATTGATCCCCGTTTTTAAAACCAGGGAATTGGCAGCAATTTAATGAAGCATCTAATAAATACACAACGAGAAAATGGAGTAAGGACAATTAACATCTTAGTTGATCCTAATGCTGCCGGATTTTATGATAAAATCGGAGCTGAGTTTATCATATGTTCTTTCCAAACATAGCGGGAAGAGAAATTCCGCTTTATCGTATTAATTAAATGTCTGATTGGCAATATTGTCCTTCTGATTTGCTTTAAGCCCTTAGTTACTTTATCCTGGAATTGCAATCGTTGATGTAAAACAGTTGTGATTGTAATTATGAAGAAAAGGCTAGAGCGAGCACTTGAATTGAGAATTGAATGGGTGATGTTAGTGGATACACAAAGCATATTGCGCGCTTTTTTCGATGCCGAGAATAAGCGAGATTGGGAAAAATACCGTAGTTTTCTTTCACCCGATATAGTATGGGTTTTACATTCTAAACAAACAATGGTAGTTTATGAAAAAGTAGAAGCATATTTATCAGCAATAATGGAAGCGTATAAGAACAGTGATAACACATTTGTTTGTGAAGCAGTGTATAAAAGTTCGGATGGACATAAGCTTGTTGCTATTTTGAAAAACAATCTTGGAGAAAGATCGTGCGATATATTTTATTTCAGAGATGATCTTATTGTTGAAGAACATGAATTTATATTAGGGTGATGTAGAAATATATGCCCGGCATAATCTGGCGGAAAAAGGAAGATAAAAGGTGTCATTCAGGTCACTCATGGCATAGGTGAAACAGTTGATCATTACCAGGAATTCAGTGAAAAACCAATTAAGGCGGGGGTTGCTGTCTAAATAAATGAAGCAAGCGGTTATGGCAGGACAGCAGGCGATATTAGTTCACTAAAATACAGGGAAAAGCCGGTGATGGTGATATCGGCGAAACCGAATTTGTTAAAATGAAGGAGATTTGCATACTCTGTCATTGATAAATAACAGCAAAAAAGATAAAGGAGCGTGAAACAATGGATGAAGTTCGGCAGTGGAAAGTGAGAATTCATTAAAATAGGGAAATGGTTACAAATACATAAAGATTCTGACAACAATTTTACAACAACCACGTTGAAAAGTTCTGTGATGAAAATCTAGCAGTGACAAATATCCGGCGTTTTGAAACGTAATATGGAGTCAAACCTTGACTAAGAATCAAAAGGGTCACAGGATAAGTCTGTTGAATCAAAAAACAGCTCTTTAAAATTCTCTGCCAAGTTGTTCGGCTTTTGCAAGTGCGTCGGTATACAGGATATCGCCTTTTGCCGAAACCTTAGATACGATTAGAAAGCCTTTATCCTGCCATTGCTGATAGCTGGCTATATGCTGATAAGATGCAATTAGGCCGCTAAATTCTTCTTCCTTTTCAGTTGCCCCGCAGGCGAGCAGCATACATTCCTTAATCTGCAAAGGCCGCTCGCCCGCAATAAACGATTCCAGTTTGTCGATAGCGGCTTTTAGCTGGGCGGTAAACGTAAACCAATACAAGGGCGTTACAAAAACGAGCGCTTCTGCTTTTTGCAACAAAGGTGCGAGAGAATTAAAATCATCGTCAAAAGAGCAGGCTGTTCCCTTTTTAAAGCAGGTGCCGCAGGCTCTACACCCCATTATTTTTTTTCGGCCTGCATCAAAACGCTCGACGCTGTGTAAGGATTGCTCTGCGCCTTTTATAAAAGCACCCGCTAATAAATCGCTGTTGCCGCCTTCGCGGGGGCTGCCCGTTAATACCAGAAGTTTTTTGCTCATGGTAATTCTCCTTTCGGCTTCGCTTTATTTATTGACTACTGATATAAGTCTAATATACAATAAGGCGAAAAAGAAGTACGCACGTTGGCGTTATATACTAACCGACGGGAGAGTGTGAAATGGGAATTGAAAGCTGTAGTCCGACCGGCGTTGCTATTAAAGATACCGGTTTTGGTTATACCTTATCTGTCATCGGTGGAAAATATAAAATGACTATCCTGTATTGGCTTGTGGAATACAAAGAGGTAATGCGATTTAATGAACTTAAAAAATGTATCGGTACTATATCATTTAAAACCTTGAACACTACGCTGAAAGAATTAGAGGCTGATCAGTTGATTATACGAAAAGAGTATCCGCAAGTTCCGCCCAAAGTGGAGTATCGTTTATCCGAGCGGGGCAAGTCTCTTATTCCCGTGCTGAATATGATGTGTGAATGGGGAAATGTCAATCGGATTTAGTAACATTAGTTTGTCATGGCCCCCGGCAATTCCAGGTCGGCAAAACCGGAGCCTGCGCCATATGCCAGACCGTTGCTGGCCATGGTAAAAAAAGACCACCACTGTATGGTGGTGGCAGTCGCAGACCAGGTAAGTGGTTGCTGCTGGAGGACTGTTTTATAGGATACAACTGACTAACGAGGGTCGGCCATGCCGGTCGGAAACCGAGGTTTTCCCTTCGATTTGTCGTCCCTCAATCAGTTTTTACTACAACAACCGTAGAACAACGTGGCGAAAAAGTTCTGTGGTGGTCTCTGACGAAAATCCAGCATTCATAGCATTTTGAAAACGAAAAATGGCGCTCAAATTTGTATAGGGCAAAGAAGTAGCAAAAAAAGTGCTGTGAACCGTCATGGCGGTGATGCAACGGTAGTGCATTTGCCTGAAATTGGCATTCATGGCAATACCCACTTTCCGTTCTCAGACTTGAACAATGTTGAAATCGCCGATGAGCTTTCCAAATTTCTTAAAGAGAAGGGATTGGATTAAAATTTGGCCCCTTTATAAACAGTGATATGAAATAGATTAAAAAGCATTTTGCCTTTTAGTCGATTTACAGTGAAACCAAATCCGCTTTTAGGCTGAATGCATGAGAGTGGGTTTGGTAACTATTTTTTGTTTTGCTTCATTATAAGAAAGAGCCTTCCTAAATTGGTTGTGTGACCCTGGCGCTTTCACACATTTTTTATGAAGGAGGCCATTTTATGATTGAAATTCCACAAGACTCTTTTCGGCTATATTCTCGGGACGTGTGAGGCGCATTCAAATGGCAAAAGTTGTATTATCTGCGATAAAAACCTGATCTTCAATTTTCTTGGCGATGCGATACCCATAATTTAGACAAGATGGTCAGTGCTGATTCGCAGTAGGTAATTTGTTGGGATAAAGTTTTATTTTCCTGCTTTTGTAAGCTGACAAGATAGTCTTGTTCTTCACTGTATTTTTCGCGGAGTGCTTCAAGGGTATTAGATAAAGATTGCCTATCGCGATGTATCTCTTTAATGGTTTGAAAAAGCTCCTTTTCCTGTTGGCCCATTTCCGAAAAATGTTCGGCAGCCAGGCATTCGCCGAAATGCCGGATGCTTTGGTAGGCGAGGTCCGTTACTTTTTGCGCAGCGGTGAGATCAGGGGAAGGAGAAGGGAGGCTTCAGCCGATGTGTTTTGTAGTTGACCATCCGCCTGTTCGGTTAGCCTTTTTGATTTTCGTTCCTTTTTATAATTTTGTAATTTTTGCAGACGGTCGGCCGCTTCAATTAACTAACTTGCGGAGAACACGGCGTTCTTTCATGGCAACCACCAATGGATGATCAGGGGTATTTGCAATCGTTGGGCCGATGTGTTTTTCCGGTTCCAGGGAAAAGAGCCTCTCCGTCAAGACATCCCCCTGTTAGACGGCTTCCTCCCTGCGGGCACGATTGGAGCGGTGGTCGACGCGAACGGTGTGCCCGTATTTTTCTAACGCCGCATTTGTTAGATTGGCGAAATCTTCGCGCAGATACAATAGATGGTTTCGGCCTTCTACTTGCTTATTCCAGACGGAAGCAACGGCACAGCCGCCTTCGCGGCGCTGGTCTATGATACTTCCGTCTTTACGCGTATAGAGGCGGCGCGCTTTTTGAAAAAAACAGCGTGGCTGGCGTTCGCTTTCTTTTTCCAAGGCATCCAATTTGCGCGGTGAAAACATGAGATGACAGTGCAAGTTTTCCTCGCCCTCGCCCATGGCGGCCAGTTTGTTGTGAATAGCATAGGAGTAATAGTAGTCTGTCCCCAAATGTTTGTCGATAAATTCCTGAGCGAGGGCAAGATTTTGTTCCAGCGTCAGTTCGCTTTGCAGAGCGAATTCAATTTCCTTATAGGTGTGGACGGAAGTTTCATAAGCGTCTGCTGCCCGAAAGAAAGCTTTCGGGGAATTGTTTGCCCAGGCCGGCAGATGGTGTCCGCCGCAAATAAAACCTTCCTTTTGGCTGTAGTTTTCCTGCCGAGCAATATAGTCAAGGTGATCTGCAGCCGCGACATGACCGGCACGCTTTTGATCAAGGTTTGCATACTTTCCCTCGCGGTGATTGTATTCGGCGTGATCGCTGGCCAGGATGATGCGGCCGCCCGGTGTCTTGTTGTCTTTGATCGTAAAGTGATAAAGCGCCATGCTCTGCGTACCTCCCTGAGAGAAAATTGGCCAACTGCAGGTTCAGCGCCGCCGCAGGCAAGCGGCAGATGGGCTCGGCGCGACTTGACGAAATCGTCAAGTCATAAGTGCGCCTGTCTCTGTTTCGATCTGCTGTTTCAGTTTCAGTGTAACATGGCTGCGAAAAAATCATGTTGCACGCTGCTGTAGGAGTTGCGCACACCGTCTATTCTAGGGTTTACGGGCTTCGTATAATGAAAAAAAGGCGGTGGAAAGACATGGATAGGCTAGCGGCAATCGAGAAAAAAATTGAACAGAGGAAGCTTGCTTTAAAGCAGTTGGATAAGGCCAGGCGGTCGTTGGTGCATAAATATCACGCCCATATTTTCTGTGATGCATTGCAACAGGCCGGCTGGCAGAGTAAAGAGGAATGGAGCGGGGAGGAGTTTTCCTTATTGGTTGGATTTCTGTACGCCTTGAAATGCCGTGCTATTTCTGAAACCGATCGCCGCCTTTATCTGCACTTTGCCGCAGGCAAAGTAGCAAAGAAAGAAGGGGAAGATTGATGACAACGGCAAAACCAAAAACGATTGTCGAGATGGAGGAGCGGCTTGACATCCTCTACCGGCGCAGGCAGAAAGCCGAGCAACGGCTTAAGAAGTCAACTGCGGAAATGAAAACCCTGCAAAGGAAAATCAGGGATTTAGAAGAGGCAAAGTTTACCCGTGAGTGCAAAGACTTTGGCTTGGGTTTGGCAAAGGAAAATCTTTCCGTTTCACAGGTGGATGTGGAAAAGGTCGCTCAGCTGGTTGCGACAAATCCCGGGGGATATGCCCGATTGTCAGATTCCGCGGTGCTGGAAAATTCGCTGCACCAGGAGGATCAACCGAGCCCGGACGGGAGGGAATCTGAATGAGAGTTTGGATTGCCGAAAAACCGAGTGTTGGATGCGAACTGGCGAAATATTTGGGAAAGGGGCGCAAAAGAACGGCTATATTGAAATTGCCGGGACAGACGAGGTGGTGACCTGGCTGTTTGGACATATTTTGCAGCAGAAGACGCCACATATAGAGACGATAACGAGGATACAAAGAGCGGATACGTAAAAATCCTTAGATTTAGGCACTTTGTGAAGCATGTGGCATTCACGGACAATGGGGAAAAACACTGTAATAAAGAGCTAAAAAAGTATGTCAATGTTTCGATAGTGATTGATCTAGTATGTGGGAACACAAAAGAATGAGATAGAGAAAGGTGATTAAATCCCGCAAAAAAAAGGGACAAGCATGACGAAACCCGAAAGTCTCATAGCGACTTTCGGGTTCTTCTCTATGTATATGCAATCTAATGATACTTTCATAAATCCTCGCTAGATCCATTCTTTACTTTATCAGCCGCAAAGCCTAGAGTTGCTAAAGGATTCATAGTTCGATAATTTACAGAAAATCTTCGGCAACAAGTCCAGCGGCATTTAGATAGATTTCCCGGGGGCGGGAATGTCCGGCAAAATCGGCTGGGCTCAGGGAATAGCCATAAGCGCCGGCATTACTCCAGTCAAGCGGTTGCTCGGTTGGGGAATACGGGACGCCGAAGCCGCCGCCGAAGTCTATCAGTGACAGATTCCAGCTCAGTTGCTCCTGGCAAAAGGCGGCGATTGCAAAAAAACGTTTAAAATACTGATATATTGCGTCATCACCCAGGACCTGGCTGCGCAGAAAGACGTGAATAACGGTGATTTCGATAAATTCCAGCGTGTCGATAAAATGCTTGTTAGGCAACAGGCTTTCTTCGTCCACCCCGAATTTACTGGCGGCGCCCGCGGTGATTGCCGGCGAGGCCCCCATGCCGATGTGGAAGGCGGGATTGATCCGCAGGCTGACGGCGATCCTTTCGTTCCGTTTTTGGCTGATCAAATTAATTATAGCCAGTTCGTTATATGAGTCGGCTACGAGCATGGCTTTTCCGAGCGTATGTTCAATGTCGGCCGGAGTTTTTCCCGGCGAAGAATACAGGATGTTCCGGCAAGCGAAGCCGGCGTCGACCGCTTTGCGCACCTCTCCGGCCGAAGCGGCGTCCGCGCCCAGGCCTGCCCGGCTCATGAAGCGGCAGATTGGCGGGTGGGGGTTGGTCTTGAGCGAATAGAAAATCTCAAAATCCGGCAGAGCTTCTTGGAGCGTCCCACCTGTTTCGCGATAACCGCTTCCTCACACACATACAGGGGAAACCCGTTGCCCGCAATCAGTTTTTCGAGAGTTTTCAGGTGTGCCATTCTTACAGCTCCTTTATGTTGGCTCTCTGGATAAATCCGTTCTTTACCTTGTCAGCCAGGACGGAAATGGTTCGCTGATTGATTTCGGCAAAATCATGCTGCTCCAGGACACTGATAATGCCGCTGATGACAAAGGTAACCGTACAGCGGGATATTCCATTGTCCTGATTGCCGGGATCAACCCTTTGCACGATATTCTCGATGAGAAGGTGCTTCATTTTGCAGGCACTGGAGGCGAGGCTCGGCGATTTGAGAAAGGGCATATAAAGGTCCCTGTTCTCTTCAAATATGTTCATAATGTTTTTCAATATACCGGAAAAATTGTCGATTATCCCGTTGAAATCGTAGGGGGCAAAAACGTTGCTGACCTCAGCGAGGATGGTATCCCGCAAACAGTCGGCGCAATCATAGATATCTTTATAATGCAGATAAAAGGTGCTCTTGTTGATGTCGGCTGTTTCGCACAACCTCTTTACCGTGATATCTTCCATGTTCATTTCCGCTAACAGCTTGGGAAAAGCGGCCTGGATGGCGGCTTGTGTTTTTTTAATGCGCCGGTCGGTCATTTTTGTTCTCCTTATTAGACGAAATCATCGAATTGGTTGAGTAATCGACTATGGCCTCAATATTGCTGGTTGAATGAACCGGATATCGCAAATATAATAGACTAAAGTCTATATTTGAATTATAGTCTATTAACTTGGCTGTGTAAAGCATATCTCAACCATGAAGGGAGGATAGCATATGAAAGATGTATTTTCAAATGCTATTACGGCAAGAGTTAGATCCCAATACCATAAAATTTAGGAAAATGGAGTGAATCAAATGAACAAAAAAATGTTGAATCACTTAAATATTTCGCCATTGCCGGAGCCGACTGTACTGGTAACCGTAAAAACAGAAGCTAAGGAGCCCAATATTATTACCATAGCCTGGACCGGCGTTTTCAGCCATAGCCCCGCTGTAGTCTACATTGCGGTCAATCCGGCGAGATATTCCCATTCGCTGTTAGAAGAATCGAAGGAGTATGTCATCAATGTCCCTTCCGAGAATTTAGCCAAGATCGTCGATTACTGCGGCATCGTATCCGGGAAAAACGTAAACAAATTTGCCGAAACCGGCCTGACTGCGCTACCGGCAACCGTGGTAAAGGCTCCCTTGATAAAGGAATGCGCCGTCAATATCGAATGTCGGGTAAAAGATGTTCTGAATTACGGCAGCCATGACCTATTTGTCGGCGAAATTGTCGCCGTGCATTATGACGAGGAAGCGATTAAAGCCGACGGCAATCCTGATCTGGAGAAAATAAGGCCTTATGGTTACAGCCTGGGAGAATATCGGGCTATGGGGGAGAAGTTGGGAGTGGCGGGCTACAGTAAACGGGGCGGGTGAGAACCGAGCAAAACAGCGAATGGCTCAATATTGACCGTTTATTTTAGCGGGGAGGAGCTGATAACATGAAACTGGGGCTAGGTCAAAAAGTTGTGGTCGTTACAGGAGCCAGTTCCGGCATAGGCTTGGAAGCGGCGCTCGGTTTTCGAGAAGAAGGCAGCCGGGTCGTGGGGGCCAGTGGCATGTCGATACCCTGAAGCAACTGAACTATGGCGATCGGTTACAACCGGTAGCGGTTGATCTGAGCCAACCACAGGGACCGGCACAACTCATCGCGGAAACGGTTGGCCACCTTCGGCACGATCGATGTTTTGGCCAACAATATGGCAATCGCACCGTACCGGGAAGGCGGATTCCTTCAGATGAAAGATCAAGACTGGGAAGAGATTTTTCAGGTCAATTTGATGAGTATGGTTCGCGCCAGCCGGGCTGCGCTACCACACATGGTCAAACAAAAAGGCGGTTTTCTAAATCCTGTATTAAACTATCCATAAATTCCATCTCGTTCTTGATCAGTATCAGCGGGTGCCAGTACAATGCCTGCAAATTGACCGGTATCCGTTGTTTCTTCAGATCTTCGAATTTTTGATTGATACCGCCCGCGATTTCCGTCTATAATCCATTTCCACTTACCGCCGACTACAGATAACGTATATATTATTGACTTGCCGCATTCGTTCATTGAGCAATTTGCCATGACACTATCCTTTTGTATAGTATCTACCTATAAAGTGCATACTTTTCTTTTAGACTAAATGATATACAATTAAAAGAAAAATATCAAGGGCAAAGCTGAAACTAGGGAGGAGAAAGACAATATGGAATTGATACAGGTTGACCGGGAAAAATGTACTCAGTGTGGCCGTTGCACCCAAGTCTGTCCGTTGGGTGTTATCGGTATGGACGGACATGGGCCGAAGGTTATAAGGCAACTCTGTATTGCCTGCGGTCACTGTGTGGCTGTTTGTCCCTCGGATGCCCTGGACAATGTAAATACACCATTAGCCAATCAAATACCATTGGAAAAAGCGCCGGTTTTAGACGCAGACACCGCGGCTCTTTTTCTGCGCAGCCGACGTTCCGTTCGGGCGTATCAAAAGACGGTCGTTCCTCGGGAAAAGATTCGGCAGCTTCTGGATATCGCCAGGCTTGCGCCTACTGCTGGCAATTCGCAAGGAGTTGCATATCATGTCATCGATAACCAGAACACACTGCGTAGCATTACCGCCGTTATCGTTGGCTGGGCAGAAGAGGCATTGCAATCTCCGCCTTGGGCCGGATCACCCTTTGAGGCGTCCCTTGCCGCGCAAGTGGCCAGCTACCGTCAAACCGGTCGGGATGTTGTTTTGCGTGATGCTCCTTGTCTGGTGGTGGCCATAGCTGACAAAAACTTTTTGCCCACCGGCCGGGACAATACTCACTTTTCACTAGCTTATGCGGAACTTTACGCGCCATCCATCGGTCTAGGAACCTGCTGGGCCGGATTTTTCGAAGCCTGTGCCGCCGCCGGTTATCAACCACTTCTTAACCTTTTGAACCTGCCGGAAAACATGAGTATAACCGGTGGCATCATGGTGGGTTATCCGCAATTTACCCATAAAAGGCTGGTAGACCGAAATCCCCTGCAAATAACCTGGCAATAGTTCGTACAGACAGTATGCTTAAGATCGAAAAAATTGATAATGAGGCAATAAAATAATTTAGCAGTGAGGAGAGCGAAAATGAAAGTATTAGCATTCAACGGAAGTCCGCGGAAGACCTGGAATACCGCCACACTACTCAATAAAGCTTTGGAAGGAGCTGCATCACAGGGGGCTGAGACGGAACTGATTCATCTTTATGATCTCAACTACAAAGGATGTATCAGTTGTTTCGCCTGCAAAACCAAAGACGGAAAGAGCTATGGCCGGTGTCCAATACCGGATGATCTGGCGCCGGTCTTTAAAAAAGTGGAGGAAGCGGATGCTATCATCCTGGGTTCACCCATTTATCTTGGCAGAGTAACAGGCGAGATGGCGTCATTCATGGACCGGCTAGCGTTTCAATATTTGATGTATTCCGATCAGCCCCAATCGCTTTTTCCCAAGAGAATTAGCACAGGGTTTATTTATACGATGAATGTCACTGAGGAACAGATGCAAGAATTTGGCTTTGCAAACCATCTTGTTTTTAACGAAAATATATTGCGACGTGTGTTTGGAAACTCGGAAACTCTCAACAGTTTTGATACTTATCAGTTTGAGGATTATTCAAAGGTGGTTGCGCCGAGGTTTGATCCTGTGAAAAAAGCAAAGAGGCGAGAAGCGGTATTCCCTGAAGATTGCCAAAAAGCCTTTGACATGGGCGTGAGATTTGCCCAAAAAGTATAGGGAAAGGCGGAAGCATTTGAAAACCTTGTTTGATGAAACTAGTACTCTGCGTCACTTAAATCATTAGATAAGGTTGCAAGGATTTTTTTGTCCTGCGAGGCGGAGGAGCCGCGCATATCGGACATATGTAAGGAGACGACAACGAAGCAGGACGAAAAAAAGACTGCAAGATTATCCATGTATTTAGGTGACGCAGAGTACTAGAATCAAGCATGAAGCTGAAAAACCGATTCATACGTTCGGTAACATGGGAAGGTATGGCGGACAGCTCAGGCGGCCTGACGGACAGATTAATTAAGGTATATGAAACACTGGCCCAAGGCGGCGTTGGCTTAATTATTACCGGCGGTACTTATTTAGCGAAGAATTCGACTACATTGCCAGGAATGGCGGGCCTTTACGAAGATTCAGCGATTCAGGACTATAGAAAATTTACCGATATGGTTCATGCACACGGCTGCCCTATTGTTTTACAACTTGCGTATGCTGGCCGGGACGGCGAAATGTGGAATCCGTCTTCTCCTTCGAAAAATGATATAAAATCAGTTGTAAAAGTGTTCGGAGAGGGCGCCATCAGGGCAAAACGGGCGGGGTTCGATGGGGTGCAAATACATGCGGCCCATGGGTATTTTTTGAGTCAGTTTCTTAGTCGGCAAAGCAATACACGCCAAGGCTTCAAGGGGCGCATGGGTTCCGAAGCGTTTTAAAAGGCCCAGAAGGAAGAACAGCCGGTTGTCTATCGGCTATTCCTTTAGCAACGCTAATAAATAAGGAAATGTTACTTTCCATCTGCCATTGGTGGCATATTTTCTAAGGTACCATCTTACCTGGCTCTATCACGCGACCTTGGTGCCATGTACGTAAAGGTAACATTTTGGGGAGAAATCATACAAATACAAGCATGAAGTGCCCGCTGTCGATAAACAGCGGGCACTTTTCATACTCATTTATCGGGCTATCCGGCGTATTCATGCTGGGTGCTTCTCCAAAAGACATTAGGAACAAGGAATACTTTTGACGGGGTGTCCACTAAACCTTGATATTTTCTTCACCTGGGATGATCTCAATATTTGTAATCAAATTATCGGCGACAGTGAAGAAGTAATAGAAAATTTGCGGGCTGCTCGGGAAATTCCCACTGGCGATGGAAGTTACAATGGTTATCCCATATTTTTCTTCCACGGCAGTGACTTCAGATTTTAGCTTGAACTCATCATTGCTCCCGCCGCGCCATTTCTTTATGGCTTCAAGTCCATTGATATGATTGTTTTCCCCTACGTCATGGACATGGGCATCTTTGGTGAGGCACTTTTCCAAAACGCTGCTATCATTGGAATTGATCGAATCCAGGTAAATCGAGATGGGGCCTGAAAGTTTCGTATTCATGTTTTTCTCCTTTCTTGGGGCAAAATTCCGTAGTTGTTCTGTGGTGCAAGTACCTATAGCTTTACGATACCCCCTTTGAGTGGTATTAGTGTCTCCTAATAACTCAATTGTATCAGGCCAATATGACAACTATGTGTCATATTTATCTGATATAATTAAAATAAAAGTTGGCCATGAACAGGCCATGGTCAGCGCAGTGGTTTAGCGGCTATTGGCAGTAGGCTGCAAGTAGAATTTGTGCTGTATTTGGGGATTATAGAATCTGTCTGATAAAGCTGCTCCCGCTTCCAATTGTGCAGAGTGGTGGTACTTTATAAAAGTCATTGCCAGTAGGGCGTGAAGTTCGTAAGGAATTGAAATAGTATAAGCGTTATTGGGGTGATGGAAATGAAAATGGGTCGGTTGTTTGAAATAACAACAATCCTCATTAACAAAGGGAATGTTACCGCTCAGGAACTTGCTGACCGCTTTAGCGTATCGACGCGGACAATTTACAGGGATATTGATTTGCTTTCTTCCGCCGGTGTGCCTGTATATATGAACAAAGGCCATGGCGGGGGGATTTACCTGCTCGAAGATTATACACTAAGCAAGGCGCTTATCTCGGACAAAGAAAGCGAAAATTTACTTCTGGCGGTCAAAACCCTTCAGGCGACGCAGTATCCCGAGATGAATGCCATTCTGGAAAAGATGGGTGCCCTGTTTAAGAAGCTTCCTAGCCATGACTGGGTGGAAGTGGATTTTTCTCCATGGGGGAGTTCGCCAAACGAACAAAATAAATTTAATGATATCAAGCGGGCCATGCTGAACCGCAATGTGATCCGGTTTGATTATGTGAACGGGGAAGGCCGCAAGAGCAACCGTCTGGCGGAACCGGAAAAACTGATATTTAAAAATAACGCCTGGTATCTGATGGCCTTTTGCCGTCAGCGTCAAGAACACCGGACATTCCGTATTTCGCGACTAAAAAAATTGGCATTGGTTGGGGAAACCTTTGAAAGAAAAGCGCTGCCAGGACCGGAACCGGAAAAAAGGAACCCCCAGCAGCCCTTGATTGATTTGAAGCTTCGCTGCAAGGCGCAGGCGCTAAGCCGGCTTTATGATTATTTTGATGAAACATTTCTCATTCCGAACGCTGACGGCAGTTTTTCGTTAGAAGCATCGCTGCCCGAAGGCGAATGGCTTTACAGCTATATTTTATCTTTTGGCAACTTGGTGGAAGTAGTAGCCCCAGTGCATATACGAAATATCATCATACAGCGAATACAGGAAACATTAAAAATTTATCGACCATGATTAATATGACAGGCTGTTGTCTTATTATCTTCTGTATAATCAAGAAAAAACAGGAGGCGCGAAAAAATGAATTTAATCAAGGTTGATCAGGATAAATGTACGCGGTGTGGCCTTTGTGTTGCGGTTTGTCGGGGAGTTCTCGGCCTGGGGAATAGTGGACCAGAAGTGATTCGTCCCCTCTGTATCGGCTGCGGTCAGTGCGTGGCGGTTTGTCCGCAGTCTGCCCTCGATAATTTAAAGTCCCCGCGTAGTAGACAAATGGTACCCCAAACACCGGTCTTTGATGCCGAAACAGCAGCCTTGTTTTTACGGTCCCGCCGCTCTATCCGGGACTACCAGCCAGAGGCTGTACCGCGGGAAAAGGTTTTGCAACTGCTCGATATTGCCCGTATGGCTCCAACTGCCTGCAATTCTCAGGGCGTTGCCTATCATGTTGTAGGTAACGCCGATACGTTGCGGGCGGTTGCCGCTGTCATTATTAAGTGGACGGAAGACGAGCTGAACAAGAATTCGGCAATGGCAGCCTCGCCGTGGGCGCCGAATTCGGTTGCTCAGCTTGAAATCCATCGCCAGACAGGGGAAGATATAGCGCTAAGGTCAGCTCCGTGCTTGATAGTAGCCATAGCAGAGAAAAATTCTCCGGCTCCTGTCAGGGATAATACCTATATCGCGTTTTCCTACTTGCAGCTATTTGCGACGACAATTGGTTTGGGGACGTGCTGGGCTGGATTGTTCGAGTATTGCGCCGCTTCCGGCTATGAGCCGCTTCTCCATCTGTTGGACTTGCCGGCAGGTATGCAGGTCATCAGTGGCATGATGGTAGGCTATCCAAAGTATACCTATAAACGGGTGGTAGAGAGAAACCCTTTGCGCGTTACCTGGAAATAGTTTGAGCGGTTATTGCATCGAAATGGAGGATACTTTTAGCACATGACATGCAATGGAACCAGTTGCGAAGCCGTAGTATCATTGAGTTCTAGATTCTTGTAAACAGTTTTTTAACACGTCATTGGTGCCATGTTCATGTAGATCATTAATGTTTAAGCGAGCGTGGAGGACAGTATGATGAAACGAACAGTGTGTTACTATATGATAAAATGAAGGCTTAGCGTTATTGCTAAGCCTTCATTTTATGGTGACCTGCCAGGGACTCGAACCCTAAACACCTACTGATTAAGAGTCAGTTGCTCTACCAATTGAGCTAGCGAGTCATTATAGAATTTTTCATTAACAATTATACATTCTATATATTAAACTGGGTGTTGTCAACCCGTCTGATCACCTGGTCAATGTGGTATAATAAACCTTACATACCAAAGTTGGAGGTACCGGCTGTGAACCATGTCAGAGTAAGATTTGCCCCTAGCCCAACTGGATATTTGCATGTCGGCGGCGCAAGAACCGCTTTATTTAATTGGTTTTTTGCCCGCAAGCAGGGCGGGCAGTTCGTTTTACGGATTGAAGATACCGATACCCAGCGGTTGAAGGAAGACTCGGTATCGCAAATTCTAGCAAGTATGAAATGGTTGGGAATAAACTGGGATGAGGGACCGGAGATTGGTGGCCCGTGCGGTCCCTACTATCAATCCCAACGGCTTGAATTGTATCAAAAGGAAGCTCGGCGGCTGGTTAAAG